>JADKBM010000004.1:645414-968121 GCA_016715115.1 Acidobacteriota bacterium | reverse complement strand
TTGTCGTTCGGGCGAATGTTGGGCTCGTAATTCGGGATCGACCTTTTGATCGCGTCGAGCCAGTTCCAGGTCAGTCCGGGCAGATTCGTATCGGTAAATCTCCTTTCCATCGGATAGTAGATGTCGTCCCACGTCGAGTGGAAATCGATTCCGAAATAGAATTTGCCGCCAGATTCCAATTCGCGCCGTTTCAGAAATTCCCTAACGGCGATGGTTTCCGGTTGATTGAACGCCTCCCAGTCGCGATTCAGGTCGATGCCGCCCGAGTTGTGGCGCCATTGACCGTTGTCGACACCGTCGGGATTCATCAGCGGGACGACGTACATTGCCCAGTCCTTTCGGAATTCCTTTGAGAGTTTCGATTTGTAGGCGATGCGTTCGACGAACGCCTGCATCGCGAAATACCCCGTAACCTCCGGCGGATGTTGCCGGGAGATCACTAAGACGAACTTCTTCGCTTTCGGATTTCCGATTGTCAGCATCCGCAGCGGACGTCCCTCCGTGCTTTTGCCGATCTCTTCGATCTTGAGCTTCTTTTTCCGCGCGAGTCTTTCCATCCAAGCGAAGACCTGTGCCGAATTCTGCAATTCCTGGGCTGAGATCCAGAGCGGTTTGCGGCCCACGCTCAGACGAAGTCTGACGCTTTTCGGGCGCGCCGTGGCGCTTTTGTCGTTCGGGTCGTTGCCGATCTCTTCGATTCGAGCGGATTCCAGCGGCTTCCACTCTTTGCCGTCTTTGCTGATCTGGGGAGAATAGCGATGACGCGCCGATTCGGGATACTCGAGCGTCACGTAGATGTCCTTTTTCTTGAGTGAACGGACGCGGAACGCATACCACGGACTCATATTCACCGGCGTATTCTCAGGCGTGATCGTGATCGTATAGGCGTTATCGCCGGTGCGCGCGATCTCGGTCAAACGCGCTCCGTCGAACTGGTTCGAGAAGTAAACCTGATCCGCCTCAAAGGAAAACGCGCGTTTTTCCTGCTTCGCGATCGGCCGCGAGGTCGTGTCGACCTGAACCGACGTCGAACCCTGAAACACCGGCCGCGGATCCTGCGCCAGCCCCAACTGAAGCAACCCCGCGAGAAGCAGGGCCAGATACAGAAATGATGCGCTGAGTTTTTTCACAGGAAGAATGTTAACCCAAACTACGCATAAGAAGGAACTTCCCGCGAAACACTTTATGCATTCGCCGTCGTCGACCGCTGTGAATTCGTGAAGCGCTCTTCGCGGGTGCGGCGTGAACGGTTGGAATACGCTAAGACGCGACCGACGTCGACGCCGTTAACGTCTGCAAAGCGACTTACAGGTCGTTGATTTTATGCCTTATTCTTCTCGTCAAAGATCATCGGCTCCCAAAGCTCGACCTTGTTGCCGTCGGGGTCCATTATCCAGGCGAATTTGCCGTTTTCGTGTGATTCGGGGCCCGATACGATCTCGACGCCATTCTCCCGCAACGACGCGAGCAATTCGTCCATATCATCGACCCGGTAATTGATCATAAACGTCGATTCGCTGGGGCTGAACCATTTGCTGTCGGCGTCCGCCGTGCTCCAAACCGTAAGGCCGCCGTCTTCAGCTTTGTCGTCAGTCCATTTCAATATCGAGCCGCCCCAGCTTTCAAGGCTGATACCGAGATTCTTCTGATACCACGCCGCGAGTTCCGAGCCCTTGCCGGCGCTCTTAATGAATACTCCGCCAATTCCTGTTACTTTTGCCATATGCTTTTCTCCTGATGTTCGAATTTTTCTTAACTGATCTGGTACGCGTCAAGTTCACCCGGCTTTGCTTATTTCGCGCGCAATCTTTCCGTCGAACAACGAGAAATGGAGATCGGCGTTCAATTGCGTAATTCGGGTTTCAACTCCGTTTGGCGAACAGCTGTCCGAAGTTCGAACCGGCGAGCGCGAGCGGGACCGGAAGCAGCAGCGCGAGTGCCATAAACCAGTACGGATGCGGCACGACGATCAGGTTCATCAGCGCGAAAAACAATATCAGTCCACCGTACGTCATCGCCATCGGGAACTTCGCGATCGCGATCAGTGCGGTAACAAACCCACCGATGAAAGCCCCGAAGCATTGCGCAGCGAGCGCGAACAGAAGCGCCCCGACCGGCGCGTTTTTCACATACTCGATGATCGTTTCGGGCCTTAAGATATCGAGTCCCGCCGGAACCGGATAGACCGCGTGTCCGATCTTTTCGATCGCAAAAACGCAAATTCCGCCAATAATGAACGCGGCGACCACCGACAGCATATTCTTTAGCATTTAGTTCCCCTGACTTTTCTCGAGAATCGTCTTCAAATTCGCGAGCCCGGCGTCGAAGTCCTTGCCGATCTCTTTGTCCATATCCATCACAAGCAGAATAAGATTCATCGGTCGCGGCATCGATCCCGAAAATCCCCAACGGACTTTCGTTGCATTCGGCCCCGCGTCCTCCATCGTCATATACGCCTGACTCGTCGATTCGAAGGGTTTTTTGAATCGCAGTTCGCTGTCGATCCGCTTGCCTTCGTCGATTTTCTTGATCTCCTGCTCGCCGACGCCGACGTTTTCCATATTGCTTTCCCAGGAAGAGGTGAATCCGGGCTCGCCGTCGTTGCCTTTGTAATTGAGCTTGATGCTCGGATCCTGTTTGACCCACGGCCCCCAATCGTTTTGATTCTTGAGCATCTTCGCGTACGAGAAGACCTCGGCGCGCGGTTTGTTGATCGTCACTTCGCGTTCAACCTTGTAATCGGTCTTCGTCAGGAACACCAGCGCAGCAAGCGCGGCGATCAGAAGCAGCACGATTGCGCCCAGGATTTTTAGGAACTTCATATTGTCCTCCAGGTTATTTTTTCTCGATCGACGTGTGAATGCGGTTTAGCTCGAGCAACGCCGCCGATCCGTACCATAACCGAAATTCGAAATCGAAAAGCCCGGCCGCAACCGCCGGATCGGTAACGACCAGCTTTTGCGCCTCTTCCTTTGTCCGAACGTCGAAGACATAAAGTCCGCGGATCGCGTCATTCTCGCCGAACGGGCCTGCAAGAACGAGTTTGCCGGCTTTGGCGAGACGCCCGATATTTTCCATATGTCCCGCGATCAACTTCGCGCGTTCATCCTTTTCAAACGTCTTCGAGCCCGATTTCAAGAGGACAAAAACGAACATCTTCATCCCGCGCTCGTCGGCGCCGACCTTTTTCGCAAGCTTGGCATCGTAACCGTTCGCCGACGGCTTTTCGTAATAATAGACACGGGCGATCAAATTGTTCTCAAATTCATAGACCGCGAAACTGTCGTTCGACTGCGGGCCTTTCTCGGATGTCCAGGTCGCGGTTTCGGTCATCGTCACGCGCGAACCCGCGGCATTGACCTTCGTAACTTTCGAACGGCACGTCGGGCACGACTTGAAGTAACCGGTCATAAATGCCCGAAGTTCGTCGCTGTCTGCCGTTTCAGTCGAGATCGCGGCGCCGGACACGGTGAACCATTTGACGTCCTTGGTTGTCATCGACAACATCTTGTCGACATTTTGTTCGTTGAACGCGGCGATGAATTCACGCGCAATCTGGTCAGGCCGTTTTGGTTTCTGGCCGAAAGAAGAGACAGAAACAGTGATTAGCAGTGCGCTAACGAATAGTATTCTTTTCATATTTTACTTGTAGCGATCATTGAGTCCCCGGCCTTCGCGGATCATTGGGACGATCTTCTCGAGGCGCTGCGCCTTGGTTTCGGCACGCTTCGCAGTTTCAATATACTCGGCGAAATCCCGTTTTTTCGTCAGTCCAAGCGCGTCGAACGCAGCGCGCAGATCCGAATCGGCCGCGAACGCCGATTCGAGTTCGGGCGGAACCGCAAGCGGCTTGCTCGCGGGTTTGATAACTTTTCCCGAACGATGGTTGGCGATCGCTTCCGTGATGTAATCGATGATCAAACTCCGATTGATCTCGGACGCCGAATTGAAGCGCATTTGACGCTGCGCCTCCGTTACGCCTTCCTGCGCATTGATCAGACGGTTCGCCGGATCGGTCAACAGCGCCCCCTGAAAAAACCAGAGGCCGAAATAGCTCTTGAAGCTTCCGAGCCCGACGACGTTTTTCCCGTCGAGCGTGTAAACCGGATGCCCCCATTTCAGGGTTTCAACGAGCCCGGTCGAAAGCACGGCCTCGCGCAACGTGCGGAGTTCCGCGCCCCAGCGGTGCGTTCGTTCGAAAAACTCATCGGCAGATTTCGCATTCGCCATAATCTCAGTTTCGCGCCATCAAGGCGAGCCGGTTGCCTTCGGTATCCAGAAAGAAACACATATACCCGATCTCCGGGCTGATCTGCGTTTTCGGGATCAGGATCTTGCCGCCGGCAGGTTCGATACGGTCGATCACGGCCTGAATATCCGGATTTGCGTTGAGATAGATCGTCACGCCGTCGGTCGCCGAGGGAACGTACTTTTCATGCATCATAATCGCGCCGGTCGCCTTTCCGCTGCCGGGCGCGTACGGGAACGTGAACATCATCGGCAGCGGCGTCGGCTGCATTTCGATCTGGAAAATAGTTTCGAAAAACGTCTTCGAGCGCTCGATGTCTCGCGCCGGAATCTCGAACCAGTTGATTGCGTTTGTCGTCGTGTCCATCAAAAATCCTCCACGCTCTCCGGCAGAAACTCGCCGAGAGCGTTCCATTCCATCCCATATCCCCAACCGGCGCCGTGGTCGCTGATCATCGTCTTAACCGACTTTTCGGAGATCCGAAATTCGCCAAATTGGAGCAAGTCCAAGATCTCGCCGGGACGTAGATGTTCGCTCGCCCAGGTTAGGGGCGAATCGCCGTTCGCATCGCGCGCTTCGCGATCGGCGCCTTTCTCAATTAGATACCGGATCGTTTCGGCATCCGAATAGGCCGCCGCTCGATGCAGCGGTGTCTCGCCCTTCGTCCGCACGTCGCGCATAAACGCTCCGGTTTCGACGCCCGGAATCGTTCTGGCATTCGGATTCGCGCCGTTTTCGACGAGCAGTTTGATCGTAAAAATGAAAAACGGCCGCCCAGCCTTCGCGAGCGAACTGTGGAGCGCCGTTTCTCCCGTCAACGCGTCGGCGAACTTCGGGTCCGCGCCGTTTTTCAGGAGAAAATCGACCGTTTTCCAATGTCCCATAAACGCGGCATTGCCGAGTTCCTCGTCAATGTCGATCGAATCGAGCGTCCCGCCGTTCGCGAGGATCAGCCGCAATGCCGTGACGTCGTCGTAATAGACGAGCCATTGCAGGAGCTTCACCGGCCCGGCGTCGAGCGATTCGCGCCAATCCGGAAGCCGCAGAAGTTCAACCACGAGGTCGGTTCTTCCGCGGCCGATCAAATTGATAATTCGGTCCTTGTTCATCAAGCCGGGGCGTTGAACTGAATGATCGTAAAGACCGCGCCCGAAGGATCGCCGCAAACGGCGAGTCGCCCGATGTTCGGCAGATCGAATGCCGGGAAGCACAGCGAACCGCCGTTGGCTTTGATGACCTCGACCGTCGCATCGACGTTCTCGACCGTGATGTATGTCATCCAGTGCGGCGGGATCTTGTCCCATCCTTCACCCCATTGTTCGTCGATCCGCATCATTCCGCCGACGGCGGTTCCATTGACCGTAATCTCACTGTACGGGACAGGTGAAAGCTTGCTTTGCTCGATCGTCCAGCCGAATAACTCCTGATAAAACGGCTTTGCCGCGTCGACGTTCTGGGTCGTGAGTTCGTACCAAGAAAACTCGCCGACATTTCCGGTAGTAAAGTCTGCCATTACGCGCCACCTCCCAAAGTGATAATCGCGAATTTCGCGCCCGTCGGATCCTGAAGAACGGCCATTCGACCAACGTTCGGCACATCCATCGGACCGCTGACGACCGCGCCGCCGATCTCCGGAGCGCGTGCCGCCGTCGCATCGACATCGTCGACGGCGATGTAGTTGATCAAATGCGGCGGAGGCGGATTGTCGCCATACATCTCGGCGCTGATCTTATACATTCCGCCGATCGGATTGCCGTTGGCAGCGCTGAATTCTTCATAACGCATACCTTCGCCGACCGAGTTGTTTTCCTTGAACGTCCACCCGAAGACCGTCCGATAAAAGTTCATCGCCGCATCGAGATCGCCGGTCGCGACCTCGGTCCAGCAAAACTCGCCGTGTTTTGGCATTCCTTCATCCATATTGCTTTTTCTCCTTTCTTGAAGATTTGGCGCGCGGGTTGAATTCGAGCGCCAGATCGATCCAGACCGAGAGTTCGCTCGCGGTCGAAATATGTCCGGCATCGACAAATGCGTAACCCTTCATCGGCCGTTTCGTGAAATCCATCTCGCGCGCACCGTCCCGTTCAAGAATTTCAACGCTTCGCGCGGGATCGAAGCGAACCATCAACGAGTCCTTGACGATCCCGACGCACATTTTGCCGTCGACCAGAAAACAAACGCCGCCGAACATCTTTTTCGTTTCGAAGTGAGCGCCGCGCTGTTCGAAACAGAGCGCGATCCTGTTTTCGAGAGTTTCGTCGAACATTCTATCGCTGCTTGCGAAAAGTATACGCCGTCAGATTTTTTTGGTTTCAGCCTATTTCGGAACCGGGTTTTGCCGCAAGAAACGCATTGCGAATCCCTTGTCGCCGTCGCCTAAAACCTGCACTGCAAGCTCGTTTTCCAAGACTTTGCGGTAAATGATCTTCTTGGGAAAATCGTGTTCGGGGTTCTCGAAGACAAGGCGGTCCGCGCCGGACTCGGTAAGCTTGAAACGGACCGTCGCGCCGTTGTTTTGGTCCGCGACCGTCGCGAGGTAATAGACGGCATCATCAATTACCTTGACCTCGAGTTGCTCAGTAATGATCTCGGAACCGTTGCGGATCTTGTAACCTTTGCCCCGGAAGGCGGTTCCCGACGGCTCCCATTTTTCATACGTCTCTTTGCCGTCGACCTTCCAGGTTCCCTCAAGCATCGTCGCCACTCGCTTTGCGTCGTCGGAGCTTTCTTGACCGAGAACCGATGCGGCAGCAAATGCGACGAGCAAGATCACGAATACAATTCTGCTAAAACTCATATGAAGACCTTTGACGAAGTTCCCGAGTGCAGGCGATGGAATGCAAGTTTCGAAAATCATAGGCTTAGTTCAATGGACGAAGTTTCGCGGGGAGTTTTGACGCGATCAGATCGTAACTCTGCCGAACGTAATGATGCCATTCATCGTTGCTGAATCGTTCGCAATTACCCACGCTGATCCATTTATAACGACCGACATACGCCGCAGGTTCAATGTTTTCCGTTTCGCAGAGTTCAGCAAATTCCTCGTCCCGAACCTTGAGCGAAACACTTGAACCGGGTTCGAAACCGGTTACGCAGAACATCTTCCCGCCAACCGAAAAACAGAGATCGTCGCCCCATTTTACATCCTCGGTCGCGCCGGGAAGCGACAGACAAAACCTTCGCAGCCCTTGCAGATCCATTCTATTTTTTGGCAGATGTTCCGCCGATCAAAACGCTCAAAGCGCCGATTATCGGATTGACCACGGCAACCCACAGCGGTTGCCGCGCCTGCATCATCGCTTCCATATTCGCGAGATTGTTGTCACGAATCCCCGACGGCGGAGCCGAAAAGATCATCGGCAGCGCCATCAGGATTCCGAGGACGAAGACCGTCACCGCAAGCCACGTGACGGCGCGCGAATCGGCACCGATCTTGGCGCATATGAAGCCGCCCGCGATTCCGCAGAAGATGCTCAGCGCAACGCTCGGAACAACCCAGGTCATTGTCACGTCGAACGTTCCCGGGACGAAGGTTTGCGTCGGCCCGAGCGCAAGATACAAAAGCGTGAACGTTACGAAGACGAAGAAAAAGATGCTGATATATCCGATCACGACCGCCAGGATATTTCTCGCCATTTGCTGCTCTCCTTATGTTTGGAATTCACCAATCTTATACCAAAACGTCCCCGCGTCAACCAAAAATCTGAAAAAACCGGGTTCAGACGCGGTCTTTACAAGTTCCGAAATTTCGAATAGTTCCTAGCTCTGACTTTGGAAGGAACGACAACTGGGCGAATTTATGTATTCGATTTTCGATGACGGGTCCGACCGCGAAATCGCTTCGCGGATCGACGCGCTTACTCCGAATGCGAAAAGGCTGTGGGGAAGATGTCGCCTCTGCAAATGCTTGAGCACACGGTTCGTCAGTTCGGCGCTTGAGGCGTTTTGATCCCGATTCGCGCGACGATCAGGGTAACGAATATCAGTCCCGTGCAGACGATCGGCGGCAGAAACGTAAAATACGCCATCATCGCGAAACAAACGCCAAAGATCGCGATGTGGATGTTCAGCAAGCCACGCATCGTTTCTTCGCTCGTGCCTTTGCGGATCAGGTAGAAAACTGTGATTCCGCCGAGGAAGCAGAGCAGCGAAAAGCACGAACTCAGCGCTGTAAAAAGATTCGAATAACTCGGATGAAATCCCGCGCCGGCGTCCATTCTGTAGGTCGTGATCAGTTCGAGCATCTGCCGTTCGGGCTCATTCTGCGGCGTCGCCTGAACGAACAGGCTGAGCGAATGCACCACACCGGTAAACAACATCAGGCCCGCGGAAACCTTCGCCCAGAGTCTGTAGTTCTTCATATTAAGGATCCCTTCAGGCGCACCGGCGCTGACCGGTATTCGCACTTGTCCAAACGATCAAGAAAATAACACAGATCGGAA
Organism: Acidobacteriota bacterium; assembly: GCA_016715115.1. NCBI lineage: Bacteria > Pseudomonadati > Acidobacteriota > Acidobacteriota bacterium. The sequence continues at coordinate 959,430 of JADKBM010000004.1, read as the reverse complement.
AATCGTCTCAAGATTCATCGATCTTACGTCTCAGAAATCGGTACATCGACGCGTTTCCCGTAAGCTGAAGCGCTCGGTTATACGATTCCCGCGCGTCCGCGATCTGTCCGGCCTCCGACTTCAAATCAGCCAAAGCGATATGGAACAGAGGATATTCAGCGAGTTGAACCCGAAGATCTTCGAGTTCGCGGAGCGAAATCTCGTAGCCGAAGACCTTGGCTCGCGCGATCGCCCTATTGAGCGCGACCACCGGCGACGGCCGATATTCGGCGAGCCGATCATAGCACCCGATGAGTCGTTTCCAATCGGTCGATTCGAAATCCGATGCAAGACTATGAATCGACGCGATCTCGGCCTCGATATGATACTCGCTCAATTCGTTTCCAGTTGCCGATGACCGCAAGTGGCGCAGACCGTCGGCGATCATCCGTTTGTCCCACCGGCCGCGGTCTTGTTCCGAAAGCCGAAGAATATCTCCGTTTTCGTCAAAACGCGCACCGATCCGCGCGGTTTGAAACATAAAGAGCGCGAGCATCGCGTGAACCTTCGGAATGCCCGTCAGCCTGTGCCCTGCGAGTAGTTTTGCGAGGCGGATCGCTTCGAAGCAAAGATCGTTTCGGACCGGACTCTCGCCATTTGAAGTGCTGTAACCCTCGTTGAACATCAAGTACAGAACTTTCAAGACCGGTTCGAGCCGTTCGGTGATCTCGGCCGGCGGCGGAAATTCGAGTTCGGAGTCGCGAAGCTTTTGTTTCGCGCGCGTCAAAAGCTTGGCGATCGCCTCGTCCTGAGCGAGGAACGCCGCGGCGATCTCGCGAACGTTGAATCCGCCAATCGCGCGGAGCGTCAGCGCGACCTGCGAATCGCCCGAGATTCGCGGACTGCAGCACGCGAACATCATTCGCAGCACGTCTTCATCCAGTTCGTCGGCGAATCTGACTTCGATCGCGTCATTCGATTCCGGTTCGATGTCGGTGAGCGGTTCCGTGCGCTTATCGCGCCGCAGATTGTCGATCACTCCGTTGCGCGCGACCCGGATTAGCCAGGCTTCGGGGTTGTCCGGGATTCCGCGAAATGGCCAGAGTTTGAGCGCTTTGACCATCGCGTCCTGGATCGCGTCTTCGATCAGTTCGAGATGTTCAAGGCCGAAAACGCGCGACAAAGCGGCCGTCATCCGTCCGGCTTGATGCCGAAAAAGATGAGCGACCGTGTCGGCGGTTTCGGTGTTATTCGGTTGGCTCGATTTCGCGGAGTTCAATCCGGCCTCCGTATTTGAGATGCGGGCAGCTTTGGGCGGTCTCGATCGCATCGTCGTAATCATCGGCATTGATCGTGAAATAGCCGCCGATAACTTCCTTGGCTTCGGCGAATGGTCCGTCCGTCACGCGCAATTTCCCGCCGGTCACCGTCAACATCTTGCCGCCTTCGTCGCGAAGTTTGTTTCCGCCGACCATTTTTCCTTTTTCGGCGACGCTTTGGCTCCACGCCATATATTCGGCGATCACGTTTTCAATATCTTCAGCCGACATATCGGCGAATCCGGTCGTACTCTCATGCAATATCAACATGTATTCAGGCATTCGTTTATCCTCGTTTTTAAGATTTCGGCACGCGCTTCGGCGTCACCAACTGTAAGACGAACGACGTGTCGAAGAATGGACATTTTTGAATTTCGGAATTGTGATTTGGGATTTACGATTCGGCTGAAGCAGTCCGAATTCCCAAATCCGCAATCCCAAATCACTTGAGGTATTTCTTGCCTTTCAGCTTTTCCGGCAAAAGGCTGTCATCCGTGTACGGTTCGTAATTCTCGCCGTATTTCAATTCCTTCATCAGTTTCGTCGGCGCGTTGCGGAGCGCCATCGGAATCGGCAGGTTTCCGAACTTCCGGACGTCGTCGCTCGCCGCGCGGAGCGCGTTGTAGGCGCTGCGGTCTTTTTTGCAGTTGGCGAGATATGCGACGCCGTGCGCGAGATTGATCGCCGCTTCGGGAATCCCGATCGTTTCGCAGGCGCGAAAGACGGCGTTGGCGACGACGAGCGCCGTCGGCTGCGCGAGCCCTATGTCTTCGGACGCGAAGATCACCATTCGCCGCGCGATGAACTTCGGGTCTTCACCCGATTCGATCATCCGCGCCAGATAATACATCGCCGCGTCCGGCTGGCTGGCGCGCATCGATTTGATGAAGGCGCTGATCGTGTTGTAGTGTTCCTCGCCCTTTTTGTCGTAGCGCAGGTAAGATTGCGCGGCGTTTTTCAGACTTTCGACGGTGATCCGATCATAGAGTTGCGTCGTGTTCTCGATCATCGTCACCGCCTGGCGCGCGTCGCCGTTAGCCATTTGAATCAGCCAGTCGCGCGCTTTTTCATCCATTTCGACGCCGGTGCGTTCGATGATCCGCTCCATTTCCGCTTCGCCGTGTTCCTTGAGGACAAAGACGCGCATTCGCGAAAGCAGCGCGGCGATGACCTCGAAGCTGGGATTCTCGGTCGTCGCGCCGATCAGCGTCAGTTCGCCGCTTTCGACGTATGGCAGCAGAAAATCCTGCTGCGCCTTGTTGAATCGATGAATTTCGTCGAGAAAGAGAACCCTGGGCCGGGTTGCGGGTGCATCGACGATCTTGCGGATCGAGTCCTTGCCGGCGGAAACTGCCGACAGTTCGTGGAATTCGGCATCGAGCGCGTGCGCATAGATCCGTGCGAGCGACGTTTTTCCGGTTCCCGGCCCGCCCCACAAAATAAACGAGAAGATGTGCTTCTGCTCGATCGCGCGGCGCAGAGGCTTATCGTCGCCGACCAGATGGGGCTGGCCGACAAATTCGTCTAACGTTGCGGGCCGGATTCGATCGGCAAGCGGTTGCATGCGGTCTATGTTAGTTGGGAAGTCGCTTGAGGACAACTTCGGGCAATATCTCTAAGTTTCCTACCTATTTTTGCGATTCCGGTTAATTCCAATTGATTTGATTGAAATCATGTCAGCCTTGGTAGATTCAGATTATTCTGATTCGACGTTCGGGAAAGATGCGTAAAATTTCAGTCTTGCTGTTATGATTGGATTGTCGGCTCAAAAGTTCGTTCGTCTTTTCTTCAAGAAGTGAGAGAAATCTGATATTTTGGCGGGTGATGTGCCTACCGTATCGAGAGTATTTAAATGACCCTGAATTCGACAAATCGGATTGCAAAACTTCGATTCTCGGAACCCGCACGTAATTTGCCCGGACACGGATTAAACGGTCGGGAGGAGCGGCGGTTCACCTACAAATTTGCCCAAGCGTATCTTCATCAATTTCGCACGGTTCATTTTCGTTCAAACAAAGATCGTTTGCTTTTGGCTAGAGAGATACCGGCGAACGGGTACGGTATTGCTGACATCGTTGCGATTTCGTGGAAATCTGGCGCGAATTCCGGACCGCTATTCGGGATGCCAAAAGGATCAGTGATTCGCGCTTTTGAAGTCAAAATTCGGGACTGGCGAAAAGGACTCCTACAAGCAAATCGATATCGATTCTTTTCACACCTTTCAATTTTGGTGATTCCTGCCAAACATGCACGCAAAGCGACCGAACACCTTTCAACATTCAAGTTGTTGGGACTCGGTTTGTGGACGTTTGATTCCGATTCGAACACAATTACTGCGCTTCATACTCCAAGAACTAGGCGACCGTTAGATAAATCACAGTCCACGAAAGCGGTAGCCAAGGTCTTGCGTGCTAATAGAATCAAATCTCGGCCAGTTTTCTAAATACTTCAACGCCGCCTCTTAATTGCTCCAAATACTCCAACGAGGTTTCGTGGCCAGCAGATATCCCATAACTGTTCAGTGTACTGTAGGCGGCCTCAGACTGTGTCACCATGTTATCAAGAGTTGAGAGTGCATCGCTGATGCTCGAACTTTGAACATCGTTGTTGAGCGAAGATATTGCTTCCCAAGTTTGCAGCGCTTCAGTTGTTCGACTTGTTTCGCCATCGTAATCCATGTCGTGTGGAAGTCCATTGAGGATTCCAGGGATAATTTCGCTAAATGTTAATTGATCTCGTTTTATTCGATTAAGGAGCAGTTTGCTTAGATAGCGGATAATCGGCAACTGTCCACCGGCCGCATTTGATCTAACATATCTGCCCATGGAAAAAGTTCGTAGATTCGACCACCATCCAGTGGCGCACGCCGCTGCTCCTGCAACGGTAAGAAATGGAGAGAGGACATCTGAGTATCCGTTGATGACACGGAAGCCATTCTCCCGCAAAGCGTAGTTAAGCATCATCCAGCCACCCAGGACATTTGCATCCATGAGTTCCGATTGAGCGATGTCAGACCGTTCTGTAATTGGTCCACCTCCAACGATCAGGTAAAACCCAGTAGGTCGTGATTCCATAGCCGTTATGTCATTTAGGAATGACAGGAAATCGTTCGGACTTAAGAGCGCTTTACAATCTACGGCAATAGTTGCGTAAACTGGAAGTCCGGTTTCTGCGAACGTGTCATTGCTTCGCTCGATGAAGTTTAGTGCAATACCAGCCTCCATCGAATCGAACGACTGCGAGATGTAGATATTTGGTGCAATATGCGCAGTTACGGGAAGATGAGCTACGGAATCAAACACCGTACGAAGCGCCCGTTCTACAGTTTGTGATCGAACTAAGTCCCGTCGTCTGAAGTTTCCAAGAAAGCTCCATTTCTCCAATGATCCAATCTGAGCGTTTGGGGTTCCAAATAGACGAGAGGCGTAGAACTCAGAATCGAGGACGATTTCAGCGCCAGGTTGAATTGCTGTAAGCTCATTGATCTTCTCAATGGCTCGATCTGGGGGAAGATATCGCGCACTCAGGATCGCACCCTGTATTACGCCTTCTGTCAAACCACCGGTTATCTTATCTGATGGCTGGTGACCGTGTTGGGCAAAGACCTTCATATTTGTTTCTCCAATTCTTCGCAGAAAGCCTTTGGATTCCTGTACCGCAAGGCGGGAGTTTTCTTTATGCAGCGGTTGACCATTTCACAAAACCAGTCTTCAAGGTCGGGTCGTAACGTTTGCAATCTTGGTGGTGACATTTTCACTATTCGGTAAAGCGTTGCATACGGGTTTTCGCCAGTCCTTGCGAGCGGGTGGCTTCCGGCCGCATACTCGAAAATTGTCACGCCCGCCGAATAGATGTCTGAGCGAATATCGAGCAAGTCTTTATAATTTGGCTGAAACAGTTCGGGAGCCATGTAAATCATCGTTCCTGGCGGTCCTGCGCCTGGCGCGGTTAACTCAGTTCCGTGCATCTTGAAGGCTATGCCGAGGTCCAGCAAAACGAATGGTCGTTCTGTTTCACCGGTAAAAATGATGTTACCTGGTTTCACGTCTCTGTGAATATGGCCGAGCATCGCAATCTCATCGAGCGCTGTCATCAAGCAGCGGGCTAATATGATCAATTCATCTTGATTTGGACTGCGTCCTTTTTCGATGACATCAAGCAGGGATTCGCCAACCAAGAGCTCCTCACTGTACACCAAATAGTCGTGCGCGCCGATGGTCTTCTCTTCGAGGTTGAGGCTGCCTATCTTCACAAGAAACGGATTCTTGCAGTTTTCGAGAACTTTGACTTCACGCTCGACCCGAGCTGTGATTTGATTGCGAAGGTCTGGTTCTGTGAGTTCTGGTAGTAGCACCAGCTTGACCGCTTCACTTTCGCCGTTCACCTCAGCCTTGAAAACGGCTTTGAATCCGCCGCTTGCAATAAATTCTACGTTGGTCACGCTTGGCAGCGTCGCCATTAATTCGGGTGGGCTTGGGATATGATCCATTGTTATCTCCGTATGTCTACAATCTCTCCTTTACGATAAACGCGGTTCGATTCTTGTGCAATTCCATATACCTAAAGTTGGTCGTATTCGGCTCGTCTTTGTCTTTGTTGCTCTAGACCGTATTTGTCTTGAAGTCCGTTGTGATTGGGGCCGTTCGCACTACTTGATTTCTCCAAATTTTCCTGATATGTTCCATAACATTCCAAATTATTCCATTTTTGTCCAATAAGGGCAAATCGGGATAGATCGTGATGAAAGAAAAAAAACTGTACAGATTTATCAAGGAAACGATCGAGCGGAGCGGCGAGTCGCCGACCGTCGATGAGATGACGAAGGCGCTGGGGCTCAATTCGAAGTCGGCGCTGTACCGGAATCTGAACGCGCTCGAGGCGGAAGGGTTCATCAGGCGTCGAAAGGGTTGGCGCGGGGTCGAACTGGCGGGCGAGTACGATGCGGACGCTTCCGATTCGACGATGCGGATCCCGCTGCTCGGGCTGGTCGCGGCCGGAAATCCGATCGAGGCGGTGCTCGTTCCGGAATATCTGAACGCGCCGCGCGATATGCTTCGGGCGGGCAGCGATCATTTCGCGCTCCGCGTCGTCGGCGACAGTATGATCGAGGAAAAGATCCTCGAAGGCGACCGGATCGTCGTCCGCGCGACGCCGACGGCGAACAACGGCGACATCGTCGTCGCGCTCGTCGACGGCCGCGACGCGACCGTCAAGACATTTCGCGTCGTCGGCGACAAGGTTCATCTGATACCGGCCAACAGCCGGTACCGGACGATCGTCGTCGACGCCGAACGCGTCACCGTCCAGGGCGTCGTTGTCGGATTGCTCAGATATTTCGGGTAGGAGCGCGCCCCGTAAGAGTAACGCGCTCCGTAAGAGTAACGCGTTTACGCGTGACTAACGTTGGAGTAACTTCAACTTGACCTGACAACGAACCACCTGCGCCCATCGCTCGGGGAACTGATACGTGGTCGCGTCTCCGACGCTGTCACGCGTAAACGCGTTACTCGTACGGGTGCTGTCACGCGTAAACGCGTTACTCGTACGAATCGCCATGGCTTTAGCGTTGGTAAAAAGTGCTTCGCAGTTGCGGGAAGAACAACGTGTCTCCCGCGAGTTTGTCGAGCAATTCGGACTTCGGCTGCAGCGCGGCGGCGTTTCTGAGATCTGCGGCGCGGCGAGCTCCGGAAAGACGGCACTCGCGCTGGCGTTTCTCGCGACGCTGACGCAGAACGGCGAGATCTGCGCGGTCGTCGATGTGTCCGACGGTTTTAACCCGGAATCGGCGCGAGAGAATGGATTGATGCTTGAAAACACGCTCTGGATAAAATGCGGCGGCGAACTGGAAAAGTCGTTTACCGTTACCGACTATCTCGTGCAGGCGAAAGGTTTCGGGGCGATCTGGCTGAATCTCAGCCTCGTTCCGCGACAGCATCTGATCCATATTCCGAGTTCGTTCTGGTATCGCTTCCGGACCGGAGTCGGTACCGGGCAGACGATGCTTATCGTCACCGTCCGCGAACCTTTGCTCGGGTCGGCGTCGAGCCAGTCATACACCGTTTCAAGGGCCCGTTCGGTCTGGAACGGTGTCGGTCGATTCAAGCTCTTGCGTGAGTTTTTCGTCGATCTTAATTCAAAAAAGCCGATGTCGGGCGGTTCGGTGCTGACTCGCATCACGAGCAATTATGTCTAGACTCTACGCCTGCATCATCAGCGAAGCCGCTAAACCGGAACTCGTCGCGGCCGCCGAAAACTTCGCTTACCGGATCGAATGGCTCGGCGACGGCGTTCTGTTTGAAACGAGCGGGCTCGAAAAACTTATCGGTTCGCCCGACGAGATCGCCGCTAAGATCGATGAAATTCTGACCGTCGCAAAGATCCGCGCAAATATCGCCGTCGCCGAAAACGCGGCCTCGGCGATCCTGCAGGCGCGCAGCAAAAAGGGGACGACAGTCGTTTCCGACGCCAAACTCGAACGGCTTCCGCTCGGCCGGCTCGAGATCGACCGCGACACGCTTGACGTCTTCGACGCGCTCGGATTTTCGAGCGTCCGCGATCTGAAACGCGTCCCCGAAAACGAACTCATCGCCCGTTACGGACCGGAATTCCGCGACGTGCTCGACCTCGTCCAGAACAGGGGAAAATACGTCCTCACCCCGAATCTGAAGGACGATTTCATCAACTGGACGTACCGGCTGGATTTTCCGGTTCTCGATTTCGAACAGCTGATCTTTATCGTCCGACACGGGCTCGAACGCGTTTTCAACCAGACCGACACTTACGGATTCCGGACCGAACGGCTCGCCATCAGTCTCGGACTTGAACGCGGCGGAGTGCGCGACTACGAGATCAAGATCTCATTTCCAACACTCGACATTAAATTCTGGTCGAAGATCATATCGCTCCGGATCAACTCCGACCCGCCGCCTGAAGGCATCACATCGGTTGAGATCACGGCACATTTCGCCCGTCCGAGAACGGCTCAGAAAAGTCTCTTCGCGACGACCAGCCTCGAGCCCGAAAGCCTTTTGCTGACGGTTTCGAAGATCAAAAAACTTATCGGCGAGGATAACGCCGGTGTGCCGGTCGTGCTCGACCAACGCCTGAGCCGTGCCTTCAGTCTCGCCGCGGACCGCCTTCCGGCTGGCGTCGAACCGAAAACCGGAAATAAGATTCGGCCGCACATTCATTTGAGTTATTTTGATCCGCCGCTCGCGGCCGATGTGGTCGTCAATCAAAAGCGCCTGATGTTTGTCCGCACACCGCGATTTGCCGGCAAGGTCGTCGAATACGGCGGCGTCTGGTCCGAATCAGCGCAGTGGTGGAACGCCGCCAACTGGAAGACCGAAGAATGGGATGTCGAGCTCGAGAACGGCGGGATCTATAGTCTCGCCCGAGCCGGCCGCGATTGGTTCGTGACCGGGGAATACGATTGAATTTGCGATTGCCGATTTGCGATTTGCGATTGAGTGGGCCGCCAAGTCGGAACCGGGAGCGGTAGCGACCGGCAAACACGGGGCAAGTACAGCTCACAGTAGCGCTTGGTTGGGATCATCCACAATTGCAAATCGGCAATCGCAAATCGCAAATGAATAAGATGTTTTGCGAACTTCATACACGATCGGCGTTCAGCTTCCTCTCTTCCGGATCGTTGCCGGAGGATCTGGTTGCGGCGGCGGCGAGCCTCGGGATCGGAACCGTCGCGCTGCTCGATCGCGACACCGTTTCGGGGGCCGTTCGCTTTCATCTCGAAGCAAAGGAAAAAGGCGTCAGGGCGATCATCGGCGCCGAGATCACGATGGAAGACGGCAGCCTTTTGCCGCTCGTCCCGACCTCGATCGGCGGCTACCGGAACCTGTGCAAACTGATCACGACCATCAAGCTCCGCAACAAAAAAGGAGAGCATTTCGCTTTTCGGGAAGACATCGAAACTTACTCGAAAGATCTTCTCTGCCTGACCGGCGGCGAGGATGGGTTTCTGCATTCGCAGATCAGGCAGCACAAGGGGCTCGAGGCGATGGCCTGGCTTCAATACGTCTTCGAAAACCGCCTCTACGCCGAACTGCAGCGGCATTATCTGCGCCATCAGGAAGACCTCAACCAGTCGGTCGTAAGCTACGCCCACAAGCTGCGCGTTCCGCTCTTCGCGAGCAATGGCGCGTATTATGCGAACCGAGCCGACCGTCAGCTCTTCGACGTTTTCACGTGTATCAAAAATCACGTTTCGATCGACAATGCCGGCCGGCTCCTCTCGCGCAACGACGAGCGCCGACTTAAATCAGAAACCGAAATGTTGCGCCTGTTCGAAGATTTCCCGCAGGCCGTCGGCCGCACGTCCGAGATCGCGAGCCGCATCGATTTTTCGATGGACGAGATCGGCTACACATTTCCCGAGTATCCCGTTCCGCAGGGCGAAACGATGGACTCGCTGCTTCGCAAGCTCACCGAAAAAGGCGCCGTCTGGCGGTATGGCTCGATCACGCCGATCGTCCGCGAGAAACTCGAAAAAGAACTCCGGCTGATCGAAAAACTAAAGCTCGCCGGCTATTTTCTGCTCGTCTGGGACATCTCCGAGTTCTGCCGCAACCGAAATATTCTCTCGCAGGGGCGCGGGTCGGCGGCAAATTCCGTCGTCTGTTATTCGCTCGGGATCACGGCGGTCGATCCGATCGAGGGCAAACTCCTTTTCGAACGGTTCCTGTCCGAAGAACGCGGCGAATATCCGGACATCGACATCGATCTTCCGAGCGGCGACGATCGCGAGGCCGTCATCCAGTACGTCTATCAAAAATACGGTGCGCGCGGTGCGGCGATGACCGCCAACGTCATCACCTACAAGTCGAAATCGGCGATCCGCGAGGTCGGCAAGGTCTTCGGATTCGAGGAACACGAACTCGGTCGGCTCTCTAAACTGATCTCGTTTCACGATTCGAATATCGAAGATCAGCTAGTCCGCTTTCGCGAGGCCGGATTCGACCCCGAACGGTCGCCGCGAATCCGTGCCTTCTTTCAGTTTTTTCTAAACATTCTTAATTTCCCGCGGCATCTCGGCCAGCATTCGGGCGGTATGGTGATCTCGCTCGGGCGGCTCGACGGCGTTGTCCCGATCGAACCGGCGTCGATGGACGGCCGAACCATCATCCAGTGGGACAAGGACGACTGCGCCGAACTCGATATCGTCAAGGTCGATCTGCTCGGACTCGGGATGATGGCCGTCATCCGCGACACGCTGACGATCATCCGTGATCACAAAAAGGAAGAGGTCGATCTCGCGAAGATCCCGAAAGACGATCCGCTCGTATACAAAACGCTGCAGGACGCCGACACGGTCGGGATGTTCCAGGTCGAATCGCGCGCGCAGATGAATTTTCTGCCGAAGGCGAAGCCCGAGACCTTCTACGACCTCGTCGTGCAGGTCGCAATCATCCGGCCCGGCCCGATCGTCGGCAATATGCTCAACGTCTATCTCCGCCGCCGTCAGGGTCTCGAAGAGGTCGACTATATGCACCCGTCGCTCAAGCCCGTGCTCGAACGAACGCTCGGCGTGCCGCTTTTTCAGGAGCAAGTGCTGAAGATCGGAATGGAAGCCGCGGGGTTGACCGGCGGCGAGGCCGAGGAATTGCGCCGCGCGCTCGGGTTCAAACGCGCCGACAAGAAATTAAAGGTCATCGAGGAAAAAATGCGTCGCGGGATGACGGCCAGAGGGCTCGACAAAGAGACGCAGGACAAGATCGTCGCGTCCGTTTACGCTTTCGCGAACTACGGTTTTCCGGAATCGCACGCCGCGAGTTTCGCGCTTCTGACCTATGCGTCGGCGTATCTCAAGGTCCATCATCTTGACGCCTTCACGACGGCGATGCTCAACAATTACCCGCTCGGATTCTACTCGCCGGCGACGTTGGTGAAAGACGCTCAGCGCCACGGGCTCGGCTTTCGCCCGATCGACGTCAACGCGTCGGATTATCTGTGCACGCTCGAAGACGACGAACTCCGCATCGGGCTCAATTATGTCAAAGGACTTCGCAAGGACACGGGCGAAGCGATCGCCGTCGCGCGACGCGACGGGCCGTTTTCCGATTCCGACGATCTCGCCGCGCGTGTCCCGGCGATCAACAAACGCGAACTCAGAAATCTCGCGATGACCGGCGCGCTCGATGCCGCGAACCGCCGTCGCGCGCTCTGGCAGGTCGAGCTTTCGATCCGCGACAAAGGCAGCCTGTTCGTCGGGCAACCGCTTGAACAACCCGCGAAGACGCCGTTTTTGAAAAAGATGTCGCCACTCGAGAACGTCGCCGCCGATCTCTCGAAAACCGGACTTACGCTCGGTCCGCATCCGATGACTTTCGTCCGCGAAGAGATGAACCGCAAACGCGTTCTGTCTTCGGCGCAAACGCTGAAGATGAAGCGCAAGGACGTCGTCACCGTCGCCGGCGCGGTGATCGTCCGCCAACGACCCGAAACGGCACGCGGCGTGATGTTCATCACGCTCGAGGACGAAACCGGCTTTACGAATATCATCGTTCTCCCGGAAGTGCTCGAGAAATACCGTTCGGTGATCAACGAAAACCGATTTTTGCTGATCAAAGGCGTCGCCGAAAACGAAACGATGGTCAAAGGCCTCTATTTCGAACCGCTCGCCGTCGCCGCGCAGGCGATCCAGTCACACGATTATCAGTGAGCGGTGAGCAGTGAGCGGTGAGCAGTGAGCGGTGGGCAGTCTGCCCAGCGGGGAGTCAGTACCGCCTGCGTGAGCGGGCGGGGAACCGCAGCAAATCGATAGTCCGCGATGAGCGCTAGCCGTCGCCGCGAAGGCTGGAATAGGTGCCGCTCAGCGAAACCCATTGTTCGGAGACTGCGAGAACTACGCAAATAGTGCGATAATCCGCGTCAGATCCGAAGAGGAACAAAGATATGTCAATCGTCATCGAGGGCAACGCGGCACATATCGCCGACGCGACGTTCAGGCCGAAGATCCAGAAATGCCTGGATCTGTTGAAAAACAAAGCCAACGCCTATTACATCTGGCTGCTGAAATACAATCTTAAAGTCCGCGCGGCGGCCAAAAGCGGGGCGAATTTCGGCGACGACGCGATCGACATCGCGAGTTCGACGTTCAACGCTTCCGATACCTGGCTCGCGAGCGTCTTGATCCACGAGGCGATCCATTTCTGGCAGTATCGGGGGAAAACCTACGAGGCCGGGACCAAGGCCGAGCAGGAAGCAAATAAATATCAACTCGGAGTCCTCCAACTGCTCGGCGCGCCGCAGGGCGAGATCACGCATATGCTGAGCCAAACAGGCGGCCACGCCGACATCAACGGCGACGGCGTTTACGACTGGAAGGACTACGAAAAACGGAACTACTGACAAATATGCCGATCAGGCCGTAAACTCGCGGCCCGCCCGTTCTCGTCGCGAAGTCAGAAAAATCAAAACGCACACCCGCCAAGGTTTCCCCAAGCGGTAAATTCACCCTTCAAACTCCGGAATTTTCCCCAACCATAAGTCCGAATCCAATCCAAACCGCGTGTTTTCATACTCCACGCACGGCACATCGCTTGCAGTCACAATATGCAGCCGCGGACTTTTCCAAACTCAAGCCACGATTCTGAACGCGCGGTAAGGAGGTAAAACTGCTATGTCTATCGTAATTGAAGGAAATTCGCGCTACATCGCCGAATCGACGTTCAGACCGAAGGTCCAGAGATGTCTGGATTTGCTGAGGGATCGAGCGAACAACTACTACGTCTGGCTTTCGAGATACAATCTGCGAATCAGGGCCGCGGAACGAAGCGGAGCGAACTTCGGCGACCGGGCGATCGACATCGCCAGCGCCACGTTCAACGCGTCGGACACCTGGCTCGCGAGTGTGCTCGTTCACGAGGCGATCCATTTCTGGCAGTACCGCTCTCACAGATATGAGGCCGGGACGCCGGCTGAAACGGAAGCGAACAGATATCAGCTCGGGGTCTTGCAGGCGCTCGGCGCGCCGCAGGCGGAGATCACGCATATGCTCAGCCAGGACGGCGGCCATGCGGACATAAACGGCGACGGCGTTTACGATTGGCGGGATTATCAACAGCGACAATACTGAACCCGCTCGTCAAACTGCTTGAGCGCAACTGGCTACGGGCATTCACCCCGCCGCAGGTGGTCTGTGTTGCGTCCCGGTAGACCGGATCTGATCCGGATTACGCCTCAGCGGCCCACGGCTTCCCGAAGAAACGTTCGGCGTTTTGCGGCAAACTACACAAGTTGTTTGAAAAACTGTTTCGCGGAAGGGAAATCGCTCCGCGAGCTTGGCCGACTTTGCGAGAAATGCCGGCAACGGCGAGGTTGTGCTCCGAATAGCGTGGACGCAGTCGATCCGGCGGTTGCCCGCGGGGAGATCGCGAAGAGCGCAATGTCAGCGCGTTGATTCCGAGTGGTTGCCGGCGCCTCTGAGTTTGCCGGTGCTTTTCACGTTAACCCGAAACCTCAACGGATTCTCCAATCCTGATTACCGATGCGGCCCTGGCTCGAAATGCGGGAACGACATACCTGCCGGCAAGAGCCAAAATAGGAGCGTCGCCACCGAATTATTATCTCCCGATTGTGTCTTCGCATTCAGTCCGAGTGAGGCGATACTCGGAAACGGTTCCGACCTGTTGACAGCAATTATCTCCTAAGTTCGTTTGTTTGGGGTTTCGCCGTTTGCTCAGATTGCTTCAAATCATCAAGGGCCGCAATGCCCAGAACAAACTCCGCAAAAACCTTGACTTCCCTCTTTTCGATCCTGCCTGAAAGATCGGAGGCGCCGTTCTTGTCAGTCTTCACGTAGCTGACAAGCATTGGCAGCAGGTTCCAATTCACGACCATAATTCCGGCGACGTATTTCTTGAAGTTCTCGGTCTCAGGTTTGTCCTCAGGGTTCAATGACGGAATCGCATTTATGGACCGCGCCGCCAGTACGTTGACGTCAAAGACGCTTGTCGGGTCAATCCGACGGATTGCCGGAATCAGTTTGAAATATAAGGTTGCGCGCCGGGCCGGGTCTTCAACAGTCGCTATAACTCGCAACGCGTCCCGAAACATATCGCGTCCAGAATTCAAATCGCCCTTCTCAACGAAAAAATTCACAACACTGATGTATCCTTCCGCTTTCCGATCGTTATCTTTATGAAAACCGAGGGCATACAATGCGGATGGCTCATCTCCGGCTTTGAGAGCTCTCGCGGTAACGCCTTCGAGAAATTGTCCGAACTCCAACGCCTGGGTTTCTGAAAGCATAGGGGCAATCCTGAGATCAACCTTTCCGAATTCAACAGCCAAGTCGGTTGACCGCCTGAAAAGATCTTTCTCCAGCGCCAGCCTGGCAGCGCGCCGAAAGAAATCGTATTTTTCGACCGGATCTTGGGCTTGTTCCGCTTCTTCGATCAGAGCGCCAAGTTTGTCAATGCTATTGTTAATCCTTTCGTTTCGTTCGCGTTCGACGCGTGATCGCCGAGAGATTCGCGAAGTGAGAACAACCCGCAAAACCTCAGCATCCGAGACCAAGTCGGGAGTTCTCTGACTGATCATTGCCGAGTTTAGGGTCAATACATCAAGCCAACCGTCGAAATCAGCGAAGGGTAGCTGAGACGCGATCTTTGCCCGTCTCACTACAATTCGGGCGAAACGTTCCGCCGAGCCACGTTGAGCATCCAAATCAGCAAAATACGGAGAAATTCCAATGAGTGTATACAGTTGAAGCCGGCCCGGGGCACGTTCTACCGAAACAATCAAGGCATCAAGAAGCCGGAAAACCTCAACTGATTTCCTCTGTTTCAATCGATGAAGAAGAAAAGGTATCTGAAAATCCGTGGACGGCCCGGCAGACAGCGACCGAATCGCAACGTCGACGGCAGCTTTTTCACTTCCCGCTTGGCTGACTAACTGCTCCAGAATCCCTTCATCTTCGGATACAGCCACATTGTATTTGTCCCTGAGTGTCTTGGCGGTCCGTGGGGCGTGACGATCCAGCAGAGCGAACATATCATTGGAGAGAATCGAAAAATAAACCGTCGGAATCTCGGCGCGGTTCTTGTACAAATCTTCAAGTGCCGCTACTGCCAACTCTTCGGCTCGACCGGCGTCGTCTTTTTCTTCGTTCCATAACCATCCCGCGATCCGATAACGCACCAATACCCGCGGTGCCGCCAAGCCGACCTCACGAATTCGACCCTCCATCTGGCTGAGAAACATCAGTTTCTGAACCCGACGCTGTGTCTCTTTTTCATTATCGTCTGAAGTGAGTGTTTGAGCGGCGGACGCAACCAGAAGTACGAGTGATGTTGCGACAATGGAAACGGTTTTGACTAACATCCCATTTACTCCTTGTCGGGATACACGAATCGGAAGCGTGAACGTGTCGAAAAAATCACTGGCTGCTTCCGTTCGCGATCCTGGAAAGCTGCGACGGGCCTTGCCGGCATTTGCAAAATCGGCAGACTGTCGCAAGTGGATCGAACGCCAGGCGCGGAAAAGATATTCACCTCATTTGGCTGGCGCGTGTTATGTTCGCATTTTCGCCTATTTTCCAACAGCTTGGACGATCACGCCACCAAGGCATCGCGTTCGCAAAGCTGCGACCGCAATCCTTTGGACCTTTGTGTCCGTCCGACAACGGCTTGCAAAATCATCCGCCGCTTCGATCCGCATTCCGAGTTCGATAAGCATCGTTTATACTCATATTAGACACCCAAGACCGGGCATTGACCGAATTCGAGAGGGCCTATGAAACCAAAACTATCCGATAGACATAAATTCATCGCAGACCGTATCCATCGCGTTCCGCCGTCCGGATTGCACAAGTTCTTCGGTATTGCCGCGTCGATGCCCGAGGTTATTTCGCTCGGCGTCGGCGAGCCGGATTTTCCGACTCCGCCGCCGATCGCCAAGGCCGCCTATGAAGCGATACACGAGAAACCGATCGGGTACACGGCCAATTCGGGTTTGATGGAACTGCGCGAGGCGATCAGCGAACATCTCGACGAATTGTACGGCGTGAAATACGATCCGAAAAACGAAATCCTCGTGACGGTCGGCGTCAGCGAAGGATTCAAATGCGTCTTTTCGGCGCTTTGCAATCCGGGCGACGAGATCATCGTTCCGAGCCCGTGTTTTGTCGCCTACGAACCCGAGATCATCTTCGCCGATGGCGTTCCGGTGCCGGTCATCTGCACGGCCGAACACGCCTTCGAACCGCAGGCGGCCGACATCCGCGCCGCCGTGACCGACAAGACGAAGGCGATATTTCTCGGATTCCCGAACAATCCGACCGGTGCCGTTTTGACGCCGGAAAATGCTCTCGAGATCGTCAAAATTGCAGAGGAATTCGATCTGCTGATCATTTCCGACGAGATCTACGACCGCCTCAACTACGGCCGCGAACATCTTTGTGTCCCGACAATTCCGGGCGCGCGCGAACGGACGATCCTGATGGGCGGATTTTCGAAGGACTATGCGATGACCGGCTGGCGCATCGGCTATATCTGCGCGATTCCCGAACTGCTCGAAGCATTCTCCAAGATCCACCAGTACGCGGTGATGAGCGCACCGACGATCTCGCAGTTCGCCGCGTTGGCGGCGCTTAAGATCGGCGAGCCGTTTGTCCTCGAAATGAAGGCCGAATACGACCGCCGGCGTTATTTGATCGTGTCTTCGCTCAACGATATGGGCTTGGACTGTTTCGAGCCGCGCGGTGCGTTCTACGCGTTTCCGTCGATCAAACGGACCGGCCTGACGAGCGATGAGTTCTCGGACAGGCTTTTGACGGAGGAAAAGGTCGCGGTTATTTCGGGAACAAGTTTCGGCGTTGGGGGGACCGGTCACGTTCGAGTCGCATACTGCAAATCGTACGAACAGATCGAGATCGCGCTCGGACGGATCCGGAAGTTTCTGGGGGAGATTTAGCCGGGATAGCGCTCGGCGGCCGTGCGTCGCCGAGCGCAACATCGGTCAACCCAGATCAAATTGCCTACGAGTTTTCGGCAGTACGCGCGAATCGGGTGAATGCGTTTCGAGCCGGCCCTAATCCGATTCCGCCGGAACGATTGTGTACTCGCTTTGGACGAGTCCGCCCCGATATTGGCGGGTTTCGACATGTTCGAGTGAAATATCGCGATCCAGCGGACCAAACATAGGGATCCCGGATCCGATCAGTACCGGAACGCGCGTTATTATCAGGCGGTCGATCAAACCTGCCCGAAGAAAACGTTGGACGGTGATTCCGCCGTCAATGTACAGGTGATTGAATCCGCGGTCGGCAAGAATCGTCACGATCTCGGCGGGTTCGCCGGAGAGGTGTTCGACGACCGCACCGTCGGGCGCCGGCGGAATTTCCCCGCTGCTCAGGACGAACACCGGTTTGCTGCCATAGGCCCAGCCGCCAAATCCGAGGACCGTCTCGTAGGTGTTGCGGCCGATCACGAGCGCATCGACGGACGCCATCAGCTCTTCGTAGCCATGGGGCTCGACGTTGTCGCTCGGAAGCCAATCGAGCCCGCCGTCGGTCCGCGCGATGAAGCCGTCGAGGCTCATACCGACGAATACCGATGTTTCCAACTTTCGTTTTGACAGTTCCATATCGCCAAGCCTCTTCTGAGTCACCTTTCGCGTTCGTCTTTCCGATGCTGCCACGGCGGTTCCGGGTCGGACTCTGTCCACAGTCCAAGTTTCGATTCGCGGGCAGCCGTTTCGGCATCGCGATAAGCGACACGGTCGGGCCAGTCCTGTTGGTTCTCGAACGCGCGGTAATGCCAGGCGAATCCGCCTTTGACCTGTTCGAGATTGATGTCGAGCCCGTCGAGCAGCACCTTTCCTACCGAGCGTTGGTAGCGATCGCGCCCGTGAACCTCGACCTTGACGGTTTTTCCGAAGATCAGATCGCTGAGATGTTGCTTCGATTGCTTCCCGAACGCCTGATTGAGTTCGGGCGAGTCGATCGCGAAAAACCGCACACGGCGCTCCTGTTTCGAATCGTCGAGCACGGTTATCGAATCGCCATCGCCGACCGCGACGACGCGGCCCGTAAAATCGCCTTTCGGATCGACCGGCGCGTATTGCGGCACCTGACACGCAACGGCCAATGAAACGAAAACGAGAAGGACGCTTAGAATACTTCGACGCACGTTCGCATTATAAACGAGAGAAACCTGATCCGAAATCGGTTGACTCTGATAGTTTCGCGATGCATTTTCCGCATACGGCCAAATCGTTTAATATCTAACGCGATGAGAAGCCGCGTAAAACGACTCGGACTGAAAGACCTGATCTTCGGACGCGAAGGTTCGTTTGCGGTTCGGGTTTTGGGCGCGATCTTCGGGATCGGGCTGACGGTATTTTTTCGGCGAATCGAACTTTTCAATCACGAAAAACTGCCGCAAGGAAGCGGACTGATCTTTGTCAGCAATCACCCCAACGCGCTGATCGATCCGGCCCTCTTGTTTGTCGCCTTGCCGCGACGGATCGCGTTTCTGGCGAAATCAACGCTCTTCAAGATGCCGGTCATTGGCTGGTTGGTGAAAACCGTCGGCGCGCTGCCGCTTTATCGCCAGCAGGATCGCGGCGAAGATGTTTCAAAAAATCAGGAGACCTTCACGCTGGCGCGCGAACTTCTGAAATCCGGCGGCGCGATCGCGCTCTTTCCGGAAGGCGTTTCACACAACTCGCCGCAGCTTTTGCCGCTCAAGACGGGCGCCGCGAGAATCGCACTCGGCGCCGTCTCTTCCGGAACCAATCCGGAATCGCTCGTGCTCGAGATCGTTCCAGTCGGGCTTTACTACACGAGCAAAACCACATTCCGAAGCGAGGCTTTGCTTCACTTCGGGACGCCGTTTCGCGTCGCGCGCGTCGAACTTGACGAGAACGGACATCCGCCGCGCGAATCCGTGCGAGAGTTGAACGAATCGATCGAGAGAGCGCTCCGCGAAGTGACGCTCAACGCCGAATCCGACGCCCGACTTGAGGTCGCGAAGATAGCCGAGGAAGTTTTCACGGTGACGACGCCGCATCGCGAACATCTTGGCGAGCGGCTTCAGTTTCTGCAGAAATTCGTCGCCGAAACCCGCAACGAAGATGACCTGAAACTTGAAAAGCGCCTCGAGGAATACAATCGCAAGCTAGACGAGTTGGGGATCGAATCCGAGTTTCTCGATCTTGCCGAATACTCGCGGCGGTTCGTGATCAAACACGCGATCCTGCGTTCGTGGTATCTTGTCCTGCTCGCGCCGCTCGCCATTTTCGGAACGATCCTCCATTTCGTCCCGTACCGGCTCGGCCGCATCATTTCGGCGACGCAAACACGGAAAGGCGACCATGATATGACCTCGACGGTCAAGCTCCTGACGGCGATGGTCTTTATGCCTTTGACGTGGCTTGGGTTCGCGGTGGTCGTCGATTACTTTTTCGGCTGGATGTACGCCCTTTTGTCGATTCCCTTTTCGTTCCTTTCCGGTTGGGTCGCGCTCCGTTCGATCGAGGAGATCGAGGAACTTCGCGGTTGGCTCAAGGCGATCCTCGTGTTTTTCGGCAAGCGCGAGAAGTTCCTACGGCTTCTCGCCGAACGCCGCAGTTTGTTCGAGAAGGTCAGCAAGTAAACCATCGGTGTCGTCCGCCAACACCTCGCGCACGAGCGACTTCTGAACCTCGCTCATTCCGGCGGGCATTTCGGAAACATCGAACCAGCCGAGCGAGCAGATCTCGCGACTCAGGACTTGCGGAGTATCCGACGTTCGCGCGCGAAACATAACCTCGACGTGGCGGCCGAGAGTTCGGATCCTGATCATCACGAGTCCGTCAAGCTCGATCCCCGTCTCCTCGCGGATCTCGCGCCGGATCGCGTCTTCAAACTGCTCGCCGAAATTGATGAATCCGCCAGGGATTCCCCATCCCGAAGCCTGCGGCCGCAAAAGATGTTCGAGCAGTAGCACTTTTCCTTCTTGATTTGTTATGATTGCGGCAACTGAGACAGTGAACTTCTTCTGAGTTGCGCGAATCAGTTTCAGACGGATTCCCCCCGGAATTATCCCCCAAAACTTTCGTAAGATTTTTCTGAGCATTTTCTTTTGGTCTGATGTATTTCCTGACCGATCGCCGTCTCTGTGTATTCAGGGAACTTTAACGAACAACACGCTGCCAATTTTTGGAATACCAACATTGTTGAACATTTACTAACAATGTCGGCTGGATTTTCCCCCGAGGTCTCCCAGCAATTTCTGACAGGTTCTTTTCGGAGGATTCAATGACCAAGTATTTGTTGTCCATTATAGTTCTGACCTTATTCTCTATAACGCCTGCCCTCAGTCAAAACGAATCGCTTAGGAACGATCTATCGAAGTCCTTTAAGTCGTTCAGTTTAACACGTCTCGATACCGGCAGTCTGGCGCGCCGTGCGGAAACTCTTCAAACCGTTTCGTTTTCAACGGAGTCGCGAACTTACGAACTGCGGTTGACCCCGCGCGACCTTCGGGCCCTTAATTACAAGGCCGAGGACACCGGCGTCGTTGGCGTTCGGTTGTTGCCGCGCGGCGCGGTTACGACGTACAAAGGCTCGATCGACGGTGAGAGCGGTTCGCGCGTGCGCGTGACGATCGACGATTCAAAGATCGAAGGCTTTTTCGTTTCGAACGGCGATATGTTCTTCATCGAACCGGCAAGCGACTATTCGAAAATGGCCGCACCAAGCGATTTTGTCGTGTATCGCCAGAGCGACGTGTTGCGCCTCGACACGTTCACCTGCCGCAGCGAGCTGATGGAGCGCATCGAAAGCGGCAAGGAAATGGTCCGGCCGAGTGTCGTATCTTCGTCGGTGTCAGCGAACGCGATCGAGATCGCGACCGAGGCCGACTTTGATTTCGTCACTTCGGCGGGAGGAGCAACCGGCGCCAACAACAAGGTTCTGAGCATCCTGAATATGGTCGAGGGCGTTTACGAAAACGAGTTGAACCTGACGATCAATGTCACCTTTCAACACACTTACTCGACTCCCGATCCTTTGAACGGCGCGAGTTCCGACGCGCTTCTGGCTTCATTCCGGGATTTTTGGAACGCCAACTATCCGTTGAGCCAATACCCGCGCGACACGGCTCATCTATTCACCTACAAACCCAACGTTCGGGCTCAGGGCTATGCCTATCTCGGCGTCGTCTGCAACAACCCGGCGTTCGCCTATGGATTGTCGGGCCGCGTCGATCCGACGTGGGGTTGGGAAGAAGCGAATTTTCTCGTGACATCGCACGAGATCGCGCATAACATCGGCGCGAATCACTCGGATACGGCTCCGAACTGCGCAAACTCGCTGATGCAGTCACAATTGTCGGGCAGTACATTGCTGTCGTTCTGCACGGTTTCCAGAAGCGAGGTCGGGAGCTTCGTCGGAACGAACGGAAGCTGTCTGACGGCCCGTTCGGGCGCGACACCGTTTGATTTCGACGGCGACGCGAAAAGCGACACGACGATATTCCGGCCATCCAACGGCACGTGGTTCATCGCCAACAGCGCGAGCGGCGGATTCAGTATCTTTCAGTTCGGTCAAACGGGAGACAAACCGGTCGCCGCCGACTATGACGGCGACGGCAAAACGGACGCGGCGGTCTTCCGCGGCGGCGTCTGGTGGAGAATGAAGAGCGCGAACAACACATTTGACTCGGTCAGCTTCGGACTCAGCGCGGACATACCGGCGGCCGGCGATTATGACGGCGACGGCAAAGCGGATGTCGCGGTCTTTCGTCCTTCAACAGGCGTTTGGCACCGGCTAAACAGTTCGAATGGCGGCTATTCGCCGGTTCAGTTCGGAGCGAACGGCGACGTTCCGCTTCCGGGAGATTACGATGGCGACGGCAAGGCAGATATCAATGTATTCCGACCATCGAACGGAGTCTGGTACCGAATCAACAGCGCCAACGGTTCGTCGTTCGCGGTCCAATTTGGGATGAACGGCGACAAACCAGTCCCGGGAGATTTTGACGGTGACGGCAAGGCCGATATTGCGGTCTATCGCGCGGCAACCGGAACCTGGTTTGCGCAGCGCAGCACGGACAACGGTTATATGGTCGTCGGATTCGGACTCTCCAACGACGTCCCGGTTGCCGGCGACTATGACGGCGACGGCAAATCCGACATCGCGGTATGGCGGCCTGAATCGGGTGTTTGGCACCGGTTGAGCAGTTCGAGCGGCGGCTATTCCGCGTATCAATTCGGCATCGCCTCGGATGTCGCGGTTCAAGGAAGATAATCCAACATAAACTACGTTTCCGAAAAAGCTTCTTCGAAAGAGGGGGCTTTTTTTTTGTGTTAGCATGAAAGGAATCAGAGCGATCGAGCATTAACACTGACAACCCACGAAATATTCAGCCTTCCGGACAAATCCGGAAAGCAAAAAAGGAGGATTCAAGAATGAAGAAGACGTTGATGGTCCTTGCAACCGCAATTGCCATTTTCTTCAATGCTGCGGCTTCCGTCGATGCCGCGGAACTGATCGTAAACGGTGGATTTGAAACCGGCAATTTCACCGGGTGGACCGCGACAACGACCGGAAGCGGATGGTATCCGTGGCAAGTCACGGCAGCCGGAGGCGGTGACGGCTCTACCGGCGGAATAACGACATCATCACCTCTCTTCGGCACACGAAGCGCCTGGAGCGGATTTTGCTGCAACACAACCAATAATCCCGAATATATCCAGCAACAAGTGGTACTTCCGGCTGCCCAGACGGCTTCGGTTCAGTGGTCCGATAAGATCCAATCGAATTTGAGCTCATTTTGTTCTGTCCCCGCCTGCGGTTCGAACGTCTGGCGTGTGCAAGTACTGAACACGTCAAATGTCGTGCTGCAAACGCTCTACACGTTCACGGCGAACGGCGGCGCGAACTACAACTCGGGCTGGGTGACTCATACGGTCGACCTTTCGGCGTACGCAGGCCAGACGATCAGGATTCGATTCGGCGGAACATATAACTCGACCATCGGCGGATTGACTAATGGTCCGGGGCGAGCCGAAGTCGACGGCGTTTCGGTTCAGTCACCGTCGATAGTCCCGACAGCGGCGACGGTTTCGATCGGTGGACGGATCACGACAGCCGATGGTTTGGGGATTCGAAACTCTGAAGTTCTGCTGACCGATTCACAAGGCGTGACGCGCCGCGTTCAAACCGGTTCTTTCGGTTCGTTTCGGTTCGATGAAGTTGAGGTCGGAAACATCTATGTGATCCGGGTCAATGCCAGGAGATTCACGTTTGCCCAATCGGAAAGAGTACTGATGGTCAACGAAAATGCGGTCGATATCGACTTCGTCGCCATTGAATGACCGTTCGATTCGCCGTTTTGAACCATTTACCGACAAAGGTATTGATTTGCGGCAACAACGAACTTATCTTACTTTGCGAAAATGGGAACGACCCTCGAAAGGCCGTTCCCATTTTTGCGTGTTGGTTTGTTGCGGCTTTATTGCAAGACCGCGTCATCCACTTTGAACGTCGAGATCAGCGAACTGTCGGTCGTCGTTCGGAATTGAATTCTGACCGTCTGCCCCTTGTACGCCGAAACGTTCAGCGATTTTTGTGAATAAGTCGTCGAAGATGACGTCTTATTCAGATTGCTGTACGTCGCAAGCGTTGCGAGCAGCGTGCCCGACGTGTTTCGAACTTCGACGAACAACTTGTCATACTGCGTGGTGGTCGTTGTTTCCGCCGAAGTCACGTTGAGCCAGAACGAAAGCGTTCCGGTCGCCGAAGTCGGAATCGCAACCTGTTGATAGGTCTGACCCGTACGGCTGTTCGCGTTTCCGAAATAGATGTAGCCGGTTCCGCCGTGCGGCCCGGCGCCGTTTGCCGTGTAGAGCGCGCCGGTGCCGGATTTGACCCACGGCGTCAGGCTGGTTTCAAAACCGCCGTTGACAAGCAGATTCGCACCCGGCGTAGGAGTCGGCGTAGGAGTTCCGCCGCCCGGACAGGTACCGACACCGACCGCGCACCAACCCGTTGCATACGACGTGTATTGAGCGCTCGTCGAACCAAAGAGATCCGTTGCGGCATTGAGCGTCGCGGTTCTGGCGGCCGCGAAATTCGTGCCCGATGTCATATATACGGTAAGCGCGCGATACCAGATCTTCGCCGCGTCCGTCGCACCGATGGCCGGAACGTTGACGCCGCTGACGCGGTTCGTGCCGCCCGCTGCGATCAGATAGAACGCGTGATTCGCGATGCTCGAATTCGTGTGTACGCCGCCGCTGTCGGCCGTTCCGGTGTAGCGAAGGGTGTAATGATCCGGATCGCCGACCGCGTTCGGATTATTCATCAGGCGAAGCGCGTCGCCGGCCGTTCCCGGCGTGTAGGCATCTTCACCGATCTTCCAAGTGTCCGCGCTGACGACATTGCCGTCCGCGTAGAGTTCAACCATCGAACCGAGAATGTCCGAAGTCGCTTCGTTAAGCGCGCCCGATTCGTTCGAATAGGTCAAATTAGCGGTTCGTTCGGTAACGCCGTGGGTCATTTCGTGACCGCAAATGTCGATCGTCGTCAGCGGCGTAAAAGTCGTTCCGTCGCCGTCGCCGTATGACATCTGGTTGTTGTACCAAAAGGCGTTGTTGTAGCGTCCGCTGCTTCCGAAATGAACGCGTGACACGACGAGCGGAATCGCGCCGACGGCCGATGTCGTCGTTCCCGGACCGTAGTTTCCGTCAATTCCATTTCGGGCATGAACTGTCTGGTAATAGTCGAAGGTTTTTGCGGCTCCGTAATGCGCGTCGACGCCGGCGCGCTGGATGGTCGTGTTCCAGACGTCGTCGGTATCGGTGTATCGCGATTGCGTTCCGCCCGTTCCGGTCGTTTCGTTTCCGGTGCTGTTCATATTGAACGTGCCCTGACGGCGGGTCGTGTCCTCCATATAGAACGTTCCGGCCGAAGAGGTCGTGCTGATCGTTACCGTGCCGCTGTAAAGCGAGCTTCCCGATCCGGTCTGGAGGTTGTCAAACTGCATCACGACTTCGCCGGTTTGCGCGTCGATGAACGTCACCGGGACCGAAGTTTCGTCCGAACCGTCGATTCGCGGCGTCGTCACGCGATAAACGAGATGGTCACGTGTTTCCCCGCGATAAACCCAAAGATCGATCGTCGGTGATTCGGACTGTTTGGCGCGTCCGCGATACGCGTCGACTGCCAAATTGACCGCTTGCTTTTCATTGATCGTCGGATTCGTATCGACATAGAGCGATTCCTTCATATCGTCCGTAATGGTCGAAAGGGCACCGTCGGATTTGAGGTGGACGATCGCTTCGCCCTCCCAAACCGGAACGCCCGCAACCGTTTGACGAACGCGGGTGTGCGCCATCTTCAGTTGATCGACCTCGACCTTCTGGATCTGAAACTCGTCAACGTTCCCGATCGCGCGCTGGGCAGCGCGATCGCGAAGGATGCCGAGACTGATCTGTTTGGCGACTTCAAGATCGTCGCCGCCCTGTCCGAAGATCGGTTTCGTCGCGCCGACACTTCCGGTGATCAAAAAAAATGTCGAGCCCGCTAAAAAAGCAAGAGCCAAAATACCTAACAATTTCTTCACGCTTTATTTCTCCTTGGGAATTTAGTTTGCCGATAAAATATCAAGCCGAAATGATCCGAGAACACCGTCGCGCAGAGCGTTTGCGCGGCGATTCGATGTATGATTTTCTGGTTGTGACCCTTATGATCCGGTAAAGTACTTACCAATTAGAATTGGGGAAGCGATTGCGATTTTAGCATCAAAAGAAATTGTGTCAAGTATAAGCGGCGGAAATGATGAAACGAATGGATGTTTTTTGACAACGGACGACATCGGGCGCGAATTCTCGTGGTCGGAAATCTCGCGGGTCCACAAATCGCGGAACGGCATATTCCACGTTGGCGGACACCTTGTTTCACTACTGACTGATTTCGGAAAGATCAATCCGCCGTATCAGGACCGTTTTCAAAATGACGGCGCTGTCATTTCCTACACCGGCGCAGGCCGACGCGGCGACCAAAAACCCGATCAATCGAATCAAGCGATGCTCGCGGCGATTGAGTCCGGTCACGCTGTTCCGCTGTTCTGCAAACTTGGCGTCAACAGGTGGGAGTTTCTGGGCTACTGGCGTGTCGCCGACGGCGAGTACGTTTTCGACGAACCGCAACGGCGAATGCTCTGGAAATTTCGGCTTGAAGAATCAACCTGAGTTTCATCTGACGACCACGGGCGGATCAGATCCGGACCGGATCACGTCCGAACAACGCGTTGTTCGCCATCGAGGTCTTGTAGCCATACGCGAGCAAGATCGCAACCAACACCGATTTGGCAACCATATCACCCGCGAACCAGGCGCCGACGTGTACGGTCAGAGGTGAGTTAACCAACCAAAACACTACCACTTGCGAAACGACGGTCGCCAACAGGCCGAATCGGAAATTGACCAGGCATCCTAAAAGACCAATCACAACCAAGAACGGCACCGCCGGCAGCGAACGTCCGTAGACAGCGACATCGACCGACGTGACGATCAGGAAGAAGGCCAGCGCCGCATAATTGAAGCGTCTGAGGATCAAAAATATCAAGACGAAAAAGCAGATAACGAGAAAACCGCCGGCAACCCCCAATCCGATTCCCGAGAAGATCATCGACGAGCTGCTGAGAAGCGATATCAGCGAACTATCATTAATCATCGGTTCGTAATCGCTCCCGCTCGCCGCCGCAGAGAGGTTGGCCGCATGGATCAAGGCAACGTGAACGATCGCCCAGACGGTTCCGATCAGGACGTCGCGGCCGACCAACGGATCGCGCCAATCGCCGGCGAGCAAGCGGTTCCAAGAAATGATCAGCTCAGGCAAGTTTCGACGGACGAACGGTTCGAGCGCGAGATACAGAAGCCACGTTGCGGCCGCCGCGAAGAGTGCGACCCGGATCGAGTGAGCGAACCGCCCCAGCTCCGGCATCAACGCCGGAACGTGGCCCATCGAAAGGAACCAGCCGAGGAAGATCGAGCAGAAGACGACAAAACTCGTCTTGAACGCCCCGCTTCGGTCGCCGCTTCCTGACTTTAGGTTCTTCCGCACCAGAAATGCCGCGGCGGCGACCGTAAGAACGACCAGCACGGCGAACAAAGACATCGCGATCCAAACCCGTGTCGTGTAGGCATCGATCTGGGCGACGCTTGTTTTTGTCCACGGATAAACCAATCGGAAGAAGACGACCTTGCCCTGAAACCCTGCGGCCTCGACCCGAAGCGCGATCTCCGGATGGTCGGGCATCACCCCTTCCCAAGCCTTTCGCGTGTCGTATCCGCTCGGAGGGGTCCACCTCGGCTCGACCTCTTTGAACTTCGAAAAATCGAGCTCGGCGAATCTGAATGCTTCCGAAAAGTCGACTATTGAATCGACCGACTCAGGCGTGAATTTCGGCGGCACGGCGCTGAACGCGATCAGACGCCCACGGGTGTCGAGCGTAACGGATCGCATTCCGGGGGCCGCCAACGGCCCGTTGGTCCACATACCGTTTCCGACCGCATAAACATCAAAATACCGGGGGCTTTGTTCCTCATTGAACACAAACACAAGCGGCTGTCCTGTCGATATCTTTTCCCAGTCTTCCTTTGACGCGTTTTCACGGATGTAATCCGAGTACGAAAAGTCGACCCGGAATCGTGAAAACCGTTCGGCCGGAACGTCCGAAAATCCGAATCGCGTGACGATCTCGTTCACCCTCTCTGACATTACCTCAGGAGGTTTCGAGAACGGGATCAAATTCTGCGCGCTCGTTCGCATCGATGCGATTGCGGCAAAAACGAGCATCAAGATTCCACCGGCGAGAAGAGCCCCGGCGATCAGGGGTGAAACTGCGCCCCTTTTCGGCGATGCGGCTACCATTTCCGGCGACGGGGTTTCTCCTGCATCGAGCGCGATCTGCATCGGGTTTCCGCCGGGAAGCGCCATCGCCACGTGAAGCGCCGTTGCCGGACGATCTTTCGGGTCCTTGGCGATACACTGCGCGATCACGCTCTCGACCAACGGGTCGATTCCCTTCACATATTCCGAAGGATTGGTCGGTGTTTCCGTCTGATGTTTGCGAATCAGTTCGGGAATCGAATCGGCGACAAACGCCTGCTTGCCGGTGAATATCTCATAAAGGACGAGACCGAGCGCGTAGATATCGCTTTTGGCCGAGACGTCTTTGCCCGCGATCTGTTCGGGCGACATATAGGCCGGCGTACCGACCCGCAAACGATCATTCGCGATTTCGGCTTCGATTCCGGCGATTCCGAAATCCGTGATCCGGGCCTTTCCCTTGCCGTCGATGATGACGTTTGCCGGTTTGAAATCGCGATGAAGGATTCCGGCGTTGTGGATCGCGGCGAGGCCGACGCAGAGTTCGCGCGCGATCTCGACCGCGCGTTCGGCCGACAATCGCCCGACTCGCCTCAAAAGCGAAGAAAGATCGTCGCCGTCGATGAACTCCATCGAAAGAAAGTGACGACCGTCGATCTCGCCGATGTCGAAAACGCGGCAGACGTTGGGATGCGATACCTGCCGCGCGGTTCTGACCTCGGCGTGGAATCTCTCAAGCGCCGACGCGTTACGCTCAAGGCGGTCCGGAAGGAACTTCAACGCGACGACCTGTCCGAGCTTGATGTCGTCAGCCTTGTAAACCTCGCCCATTCCGCCTTTTCCGAGAAGTCCGAGAATCCGGTAACGGTTGGCGAGAATCGTTCCGGCGACGAAGCCGTCGCTGTTCGTCACGATCCGGTCGGTGTTGTCATCGATCCGCGTCGCTTTCTCTTCGAAAACGCTCGGCGCATTCGCGATCGCCGGAGTTTCAAGGAAACTGTCGCCTTCGTCCAGCGACTTAAGAAGCCGCTCAACCTCATTCTTAAGGTCATCATCGGCGGCGCAGGCATCGGTTATATACGAACGTCTCTCCTCGAGGCTCAAGGCCGACGCTCCGGTGAGTATCTCCTTGATTCTTCGCCAGCGACCGGTTTCAGATTCTGGATCGATGCGGGTTGGGTCTTCCATTGATTTCAATTGAATAATATGGGAATTCGGTCCGATTGCAAGTGGCTGAGGGCCGCGTTGGTTGCGCGGCCCTTTTGTATCAACGACTCTATTTCATTCGCATCGGCGGTTCGCTGATCATTACCACCTGGAATTGGGCGACCTTCCAATCCTTACCGACTTTCGCAAGCACCGCCGTGAACCGCTCATCCGGATGTTTCTCGGCACTGTCATTCCGGAACTTCAAGCGACACGTAAGGACCGCCGAGTTCGTTCCGGTAAAGTTGAGAGTTTCGTCACTCGTCGTTACCTCGAATTTCTTGCCTTTGTTCGGAACGTCGTGAACCCATTGCATTAACTTCACGACCTCAGTCTTGCCAACCGTCAGGTCACCGAACGGGCTGACGTGGATAACGTCGTCGGTCAACAGATCGCCGAATGCCTTCAGATCGCCACCGGACCAAGTGGCGCCGAACTGATTCATCAGGGCAACGATAGCCTTGCTGTCGTCGCTTTGTGTCGTCTGACCGAAAACCGTGCCGCAGAATGCGAATAATGCGATGATAATTGCCGTAATTGTGTTTTTCATTGATTTTCTCCTTTTCTGTTTTCTTGGAATTACTGCTCCGATAAGTAAGGCGACGTTTCGATTCAAAAACGCTATTTTTTTTCATTGTGTCCATCGACTTGCGATCGGAACATCGCCGTTCAATCCGAAGTTTCGGACCGCCATCGAAGACGACGAACTTTGCCAGACGTACCAAGTGCCGGTCGAAGGCCTGAAAACCGCGGAATCGCACTTTCCGTCTCCGTCGAAGTCGCCGGGCGCGGGAGTATCGTTGCTCAAACCGAACTGGAAAGCGCCGAACGAGTTGTGGTTCAGGCTGCTCTTGAGGTGATACCAAACGCCGGTTGATGGGCGCCAAACCGCCGGATCGTCGATTCCGTCCCCGTCGTAGTCGGCCGGAACCGGTTTGTCCGCGTTCGCGCCGAATTGTGTGATCAGGTATTGCGAATCCCGGCTTTTGCGGACGTACCAAGTGCCGTTCGACGGTCGAAAGACGGCAACATCGGTCCGGCGGTCACCGTCGAAGTCAGCCTTGACGGGAACGTCGCCGTTGATTCCGAACTGCTCGGACCAGACGTACCCCGATCCGCTGAACCGGAAATACCAGTTTCCGCTGGACGGCCTGAAAACGGCAAAGTCCGTCTTGCGGTCACCGTCAAAATCCCCTTGAGTCGGGATATCGGTCGAAATGCCAAACTGAAACGAAGTGAATTGTCCGTCTGACGTTCTGTAGACGTACCATACGCCCGTTGAAGGTCGCCAAACGGCAAAGTCCGAATAGCCATCACCGTCATAGTCGCCGCCGACGGGAATATCGCCTGCTTGGCCAAAATGAACCGTAAAAAACGAGTTTGAATTTCGGCTAGAAAGGCCGTACCAGTTGCCGTCAGACGGCCTGAACTGCCAGAAGTCACTCTTCGCATCCCGATCCGCGTCGGCGATTGCGGCCCGTTCGTTGTCGAAAATGACGCCGCGCGCCTGCGGATCGGCGATCGTGATATGGAATCCGTTCGAGAGATTCAGGAACAGCGTTTCGTTGGTTTCGATCGCCGTGTCGCCGAGAATGTTGATCCTGACGGTGAAACTGTTCTGTCCCTCGGCGAAGATCAACCGGGGACTGTAAGCCGAATAATCCGATCCCGCGATCGCCGTTCCATTCGCCGTTGCGATATCGACAAAGCCCTGATCGATCATCGGCTCCGAAAGCGAGACGACAAAGACCATCTCCTTTTGACCGGAATCACCCTCGATCGTGATCGCATCAGTCACGGTCGCCGTCGGCTTGGCGATCACTTCGACCGCGACGGTCGGCGAGAACGCGCCGAAATGCGCAACGTCTTGCTGCCAGGTCTTCCATTGGAAATTGTAGATCCCCGGCACGGCGGGCGCGGCGACGTTGAAGGTTACAAAGGCGGTCTCTCCGGGCGCAGTAGTTGTCGAAAGAAACGCACGGTTGATTCCCCACGTCATATTGTCGAGAGGATTCTGCGACGACAATCCGTAGGCGCCCGCCGTCCAGGTTGTCGTGCCGAT
Organism: Acidobacteriota bacterium; assembly: GCA_016715115.1. Classification (NCBI taxonomy): domain Bacteria; kingdom Pseudomonadati; phylum Acidobacteriota; species Acidobacteriota bacterium. The sequence continues at coordinate 928,022 of JADKBM010000004.1, read as the reverse complement.
GTTTTTGAAAGCCACCATGACTTCGTATTGCTCGCCGGCGTACATCCTCGCCGGAACGTTCTGCGTCACGAACGCTGAATTGTTGCTCGTCGTGTCGTTGTCGTTGATCGTCAGGACCATCGATTGAAGCGTGCCGACGCCGAAACCACCGGTCGGAGCCGAAAGCGATATGTTCACGGTTTCGTTCGATTCGACCGCGGAATCGTTCGTGATCGGCACAATGAAAGTCCGGCTCGTCTCACCGATCCCGAAGCTTAGCGTCCCGCTCGCGGCGGTGTAATCCTGACCGGCGGTCGCGGTCCCGTTCGAGGTCGCGTAATTGACGTTCATCGCGGTTGCGGCATCGCTTCGACTGACCGTGATCAACGCGTTTCCGGCGTTTTCGTCAAACGCCACCGAGCCCGACGCGAACTCGACGGAACGACGCGCGATCGTCACGCGTGCGCGGAATTGCCCGTCGTTGTTCTGCCAGACGCCGTCGTTGATACCGAGCCGCAGAAACTGAGGTGACGTGCCGGCGAAAGTGAACGTCTTCGAACCGGTCCCGATCGGTTGCGCGGTCGTTCCGGGTTGGGCCGGCAGAAACAGGCCGGCGTGACCGACCGTCCGAATCGGATCGGAGACGCCCTCAACCCACTCGCCCGAATAGATGAGCAAGTAGTTGTAAGGATTCTCCCAGTATTGGCGGCCGAGGCCATCGGGCGTAAGCGCCATATACCACCAATCGCCGACCCCGTTGGCCTCGGCCGCATAGTGATTTCCGGCGGCGAAATCGACGGCACCGCTTAGTCCCTCGACCGTGACGATGTCGCCCGGCTGCAGTACGATCCTCGGAATCGTGTAGTATCCGTTCGGTCCACCGTTCGTTCCGGGCACAAAAACTTCAGTGACGGAAGCCGCATTGACGCGGGCCGCCGAAAACACGGCGCATCCGAAAGCAATTATCGATATAATGAATCTGAATGATGTTTGCATCTCTACCTCCAAAATCTGATCTTCACTTCTCAAGGCGACGAAACGAGTTGAAAACGCTAATCGACGCTGTGCTATCATTTCGGACGTGGACAGAGCCGAACAGATAACTCAGCTGCTGAAAGATTGGGGCGACGGGCGCGGCGAAGCGCTCGATGAATTGATGCCGCTTGTTTACGCCGAGCTTCATCGCAAGGCTTCAAAGTATCTTCGCAACGAGCGTCAGGGGCATACTCTGCAGACGACCGATCTGATAAATGAGGCCTATCTCAAGCTCGTCGGACTTAACGAGATCGAGTGGCAGAGCCGCAACCACTTTTACGCGATCGCTTCGACGGCGATGCGGCGCATACTCGTCGATCACGCTCGTGAACGCAAGCGCGACAAACGCGGCGGCGTGGCCGAGGATCTTCCGATCGACGATGCGCTTCAGATCGCTTCGCCTCAGAGACCGGTGGACATCGTCGCGCTCGATGAGGCCCTGGATCGTCTCGCACGACTCGATAAGCGACAGGCCCGAATTGTCGAACTTCGTTATTTCGCGGGACTTTCGAACGATGAAACGGCGGCCGTTCTCGGGGTTTCGAACGCGACGGTCCGGCTTGACTGGACGATGGCCAAGAACTGGCTGCGGAAGGAATTGGATAAGTAACTTATGGTCTTCTCGGACATTGAACTCTCAAAACGACTGGAACGGACAGAAGCGCGCGCGAACGCGGCGTTTGTCGAGGCGCGTGCGTCGCTGGAGCCCGAAAGCGGGGCGGCTTGGATCGACATTGGCGGAACCTACGCGATGTTCGATGCAATCGAATCACCGATCACGCAAACGTTCGGACTTGGAATGTTCGGTGAGGTCACATCCGCCGTACTCGGAGAGCTGGAAACGTTCTTCACCGACCGCGGCGCGCCGGTCCACCACGAAGTTTCGCCGCTGGCCGGCGCCGAATTAATGGCAACGCTCTACGAACGCGGCTACCGGCCGATCGAGCTGACAAGCGTAATGTATCAGGAATTGAATGGTGAAAACCTCTGGGACCCGATCACTAGCCCGAAAGTCACGACGCGGATCACCCGGGCGGGCGAAGAAGAACTTTGGGCGCGAACGTCGGCGCGCGGCTGGTCGACCGAGGCCGAGGGGCTTGAAGAGTTTATGTTCGGATTCGGCACGATCAGCGCAAACTGCAAGGGCGGCTTCCCGTTTCTTGCGGAACTCGACGGAGTTCCGATCTCAACCGGGATGTTGTTCATTTACGACGGCGTCGCGATCCTCGCCGGCGCCAGCACCGTTCCCGAAGGACGGCGCAAAGGGGCGCAGTCCGCACTTCTTGAAGCGCGCCTCAGGTTCGCCGTCGAAAACGGCTGCACGATCGCCACGATGGGCGCGCTTCCCGGAAGCCAATCGCAGCGAAACGCCGAAAAGAACGGGTTTCGCGTCGCCTACACGCGAACCAAATGGAGCGGAGACTTTCGATTTTAGATTTGCGATTTGCGATTTGGGAGCTTTGAAAAACCAATTCAGCGGCGATCCGGGCGCCGTTTCTGCCAGAACACAGATAGATCGGATGGAAGAGGATACTTCGAACCGAGCGTTGCTTGAAATCCTCTTCGATCTCGATTGAATCAAACAAATTCGCCCCATCCCGCCTGTTCATCCGTGGAGGAAAAGCGATCTGTTTCCTTAATGTCGGTTTTTCAAAGCTCCTGATTTGCGATTTGACACGTTTCGCGGGCGCAAAACACTCCTATCGCGCAATCGGGTTCAAATCGATTGGTTGGCCACGACAGCGTAGTTCCGGGATTTCTGACATGACGTTGCCACGCGCCCGGCTAACGGAAGATATCACGGGTTGAAACCGTTCTCGTTCTCCTCACCCTGCAGCAGCGTGACGGCGGCTTCGATCTTCTCGTTTTTGCCGAACAAAACCAGAATATCGCCGGCGGCAAAGGCGAAATCACGGCCCGGACCGATCATCGTTTCGCCGTCGCGAATCGCGGCCATCAGCGTGACGTCGGTCTTTTCGCGAAGTTTCACCACGCTCAAACGCTTTCCGATGACAGGTGAACCCGGCCGAAGCTTGATTGACTCGGTCGTCGCCGACTCAAGCACGGAATCGAGGTCGGCCACGGCGATCTGCGGCAATGACGGCGAACGCAGCATTTCATAACCCTGCCTGCGAATCCTTCCGATCTGACTCTCGATCGTTAAACGGTCGATGCGGTAGCACTGAAGAACCCTCGAAAAGATCTCGATGCTGGTTTCGAATTCCTCCGGAATCACCTCGTTCGCGCCGAGTTTCATCAATTCACCGATCTCGGATGTGTAGCGCGTCCGAACCAGAATGTAAATCCCTTGATTCATCTCCCTCGCCTGCTTCACGGTTCGGCGGGCGGCGTCAGGATCCGAGATCGCGATTACCAGCGCGTGCGCTTCGTCGATGTGGGCGTGATGCAAAACTTCGCGTCGCGTCGCGTCGCCAAAATTGATCTTTTCGCCTTTTGCCTTGGCCCGGCTGACCGTTTCCGCGTTGAGGTCAAGCACCGCATACGAAATACCGACCGAACGCAGCACGCGCGCGAGGTTGCGCCCGTTCAAACCGTAACCGACGATTACTACGTGATTCTTCAATCCGCCGCTCGACGTCAGGTGAATCTCTTCATCGTCGTGCCCGATAAGGTCTTTGTCAGGCTTGTCGGCGATAAACGATTGAACGAAGTAGCCAAGGCGCGGTGCAACGGCGATCAAAAAGGGAGTCGCAAGCATCGAGATGATCGACGCCGCGAGGAAGCTTTGATAATCGGATTCCGACAGCAAGCTGAACGGTTTGCCGGCCTTTGCGAGAATAAAGGAAAACTCGCCGATCTGGGCCAGTCCGAGTGCAGTCATTACCGCCACACGCTGCGGTAACCTCATAAACCAGACCACTGCCCAGATGATCAAGAACTTGAGCGCAAACAGGAAAACGACCAATCCGAGTACGTTCCAGAGGTTTGCCCAAAGCGCGCCGACCGAAAGCAACAGTCCGATCGAAACGAAAAAAATGCTGTTGAAAACGTCGCGAAACGGGAGAATGTCGGCCGTTACCTGATGGCTGTAGTCCGATTCAGAGAGGACCATTCCCGCGATGAACGCTCCGAGCGCGAGCGAAAGCCCGAATTGCGACGTCGCGAACGAGATCGCGAGGAAAAGCAGAACGACGGTCAGCAGGAAGACTTCCGGGCTGCGCAGCTTTCCGACCTGCCGGAGAATCTTTGGAATCAACAAGGCCGAAAGCCCGACGATCACGACCAACGCGAGCAACGATCCGCCGAGCGATCTCGCGAGCGCGCCGACGGTCAGTGCTTCTTTGCCGCCGAGGATCGGAAGAAAGAGCATCATCAGTACGACGCTGATGTCTTGAAAGAGCAAGATTCCGACGCCGGCACGACCGTGCGGTGAATCGACTTCGCGTCGTTCAATATAGCTTTTGAGAACGATCGCCGTGCTTGAAAGCGCGACGAGAAAACCGAAAAAAACCGATTGGCCCAATTCTCGGCCCAGCCCGAACGCGATCCCGGTCGTGATCGCAACTGTCAGCAACACTTGCATACCGCCGCCGACGAGCACGAGTCTTCTCATTTCGCGCAGCCGCGTCAACGAGAACTCGAGCCCGATCGTGAACAGTAGCAGCATCACGCCGATTTCGGCGAGAACCTCGATCGCTTCGAGTTCCTTGATGAGGCCGAGGCCGTATGGACCGATAACGATTCCGGTCAGCATCAGGCCGACTAGAAGCGGAAGTTTCAGCCGCAGACAAGCAAAAGCGACCGGTACTGAAACCAGTAGAATGATCAGCAAATCCTCAAAGAGTATTGGTGTGTGCATTTTCCCTCCGAATGACTAAGACAAGAAAGATTTGGTTAATCTGTCGTAAGTCAAACGGAAGGCGGCGCGCGCGTGATGCCGATTTGAAACCTGGGATGAAGGCGAACCCGCGATTGCAGGACAGTATTTCGACTTTGAGATTTTGCGTCCGTTGACAGATGCGGCGTTTCCAATGAAACTTCGGCCACCGCCAACGAATTTGCCGGTCGTTGATTCTTCGATTTGCCTTGTGATTCAGCGTATGAACCGCCGAACCGGAGAACGGTTTCAGAATACTCAAAACCGCCGTTTTCGGTTACGGTTGTTTGGGTTCCACGGTCGGGGCCAATTGAAAACGGCAAGAGCCTGATTCCTTCGCTGCACGAAAACAGAAGGCCGATCAGTAGAATACCGGCAAGAACCGCTCGCGTTTCAGCAACTGTGGTTCCTCTCGTGCTCATAGTCCAATGATAACAGAGGTATCGAGAACGAAAAATCGAATTTGGAAGCTAATGGTCTCCGTCACTCTAATCAACCCGGATCAATCAATAGAAAGTTTGCCCGCGAATCGGCGAGACTCTGTCCGAACCCGCACGAACAAACCGTTCTTAAAATCTTGGCCCGCCTAATTGACCAATTTCAAGAAACCGGCCTCTTTTCGCCGCGCTTTTGGTCCAGATTTCTATTCGTACTGGCGAAGATTCGCGGGCAAAAATCGCTGCTGAGTAATCTGGGGGCCACCGGTTTTTTCGCTTCCCCAATGGTCTTGCTCGCGTAAGGGACGAATCCGATCTTGTAACCGACCGTGCGCCGGCGCTTTGGGCTCATCTACTTCACTTTGCGTCTTCACCTTCGTAGATGTCTTTCTTGCTCAAACCCTTTGGAATGATCTTGCGGAGCGCCGTGCGGATATCGCTGTCGACCTTTGTCACCAGCCGGCGGACGGTTTGTTCGGGGCGCGCCTGGAAATAGGTGACGTGCGATGTCTCGTAACCGTTCGGCGAATGGGGCGAGAAGTAGTAGTTCGAAACGCAGCAACGGGCGCCGTCGGCCTTCACTTCGTTGACCGAGTGATACGATTTGTCGTTCGTTCCCATCAGAACGAGTCGGTTGAACAGGCTTGGAATCTCGATCGACTTGGTAACTTCTTCATCCCAAAGTTCAAGGTTTCCGCCGTTCTCCGATTTCCAATCGGGCGTGACGTAATAAAGCAAGTTCAAAACGCGATAGTATTTCTGCTCGTAATCGTGAGAGTTGTCGAGGTGCGGATTCAGAAAATGCCCGGTCGCCATCGCGCTGAGGCCGCCGGCGTAAAGATGCGGGTCGCCTTTCGGATCAACGATCCCGGTCAGCTCGGCAACGCGTTTGACGACGCGTTCGTCCTGATACGCGAACGTCGCGTCCTTCATCAGCGGATTGAAACTGTCAAAGTCCTTCGACGTGTATTTCTTTTCTCGAAAACTGTCGAGCAGACGCATTTTTTCGAATGGCGGAAACGCCTCGAAGATCTCGCGCGCGACGTCCTCCGGAAAGAAATCGTCGATTGCCGTGAAATGCGTCTTGATGCCCTTTTCGGCGTGAAAGTCCGCCTTGATGGCGTCCGCATCGCGGTCGAGCCGCTCAAGGATTAATTGAATGAGTTTTTCGCGCATATTTCGATTCTAACTTATAGCCGAGAAAAGAGTCTCGGACAAACCACCAAAAATAAAAACGACTAATCCAAAATTCGGCGCGTCTTATTCATTGCTGACGCAGTTTCAGCCCGATTCACATATACTTCGAGGTTGGCATTATGGAAAGACGTTATTTTCTGAAATCGAGCGGCATCGCTCTGGCGAGTTTTGGGCTTATGGCGGCGGCGCCGGAGTTTTTGCAGCAGTTCGCGAACGCGCAAACGCTGCGCGACCCGCGCGGGAAACGAAAGATCCTGATCACTATCTTTCAGCGCGGCGCGGTCGACGGATTGAATATGGTCGTCCCGTTCGGTGATCCGGCGTACTACGATGCGCGGCGGACGATCGCGATCCCAAAGCCGGGAAAGACAGACGGCGCGGTCGATCTCGACGGCTTTTTCGGACTCCATCCGTCGCTCAAACCTTTTGAATCATTGTGGAAATCGAAGCAACTTGCCGTGATCCATTCGGCCGGTTCGCCGAACAACACGCGTTCGCATTTCGATGCGCAGGACTATATGGAATCGGGCACGCCCGGCAACAAGGGAACGCGCGACGGTTGGATGAACCGCTTGCTGCAAACTTCGCAGGGCAAGGCCGACAGCGCGTTTCGGGGCGTCGCTCTGGCGCAGCAGACGCCGCGGACGCTGATGGGGCGATATCCGACGATCTCGATGACGAATCTCGCCGATTTTTCGATCAAGGCCGGCGCATACACGCGTTCGGTACAGGGCGGATTCGAAGACATTTATCAGGAGAACTCGAAGGACAGTCTCGGCGAGACCGGGAAAGAGACTTTCGAAGCGGTGAATTATCTCAAAAAGGCGAATCCTTCCCAGTTCAAGCCGGAAAACGGAGCCGAATATCCGAACTCGCAGCTTGGCCGGTCATTGATGCAGATCGCGCAAATGGTCAAGGCTGAAATCGGACTCGAAACGGCGTTTGCCGAAGTTGGCGGATGGGATACACACACCGGCGAAGCTGCGACTTTGAGAAATCTCCTGCGTGACTTCGGCGCGTCGATCGCGGCGCTGACGGTCGATCTCGGCAAGCGTATGGACGATGTCCTGATCCTGACAATGTCGGAATTCGGTCGCACGGTCCGCGAAAACGGCGGCCGCGGAACGGATCACGGGCACGGCAACGCGATGTTCGCGATCGGCGGCGGCGTCAGGGGCGGCAAGGTTTACGGCGATTGGAAAGGATTGAAGACCGAGAATCTCTATGAGGGCCGCGATTTGGCGGTAACCACCGATTTCCGTGACGTTCTCGGTGAAGTTGCGCAGAATCACCTTGCCAATAAAAAGCCAGATCAAGTTTTTCCGGAGTACAAGATCGATCCGGCTAAGTTCAGGGGCTTTATCTCATAAGTTGGTGGGCTAGTCTTCCGTTTGAAGAAACGAAACAAGGCTCATTTTGGCGTCCGAAATCGGCATTTCCGCTTTCGAAATCAGGTCTCTGGCTGCATCTGGAAGCGTCCCGGCTTCGTTTGGATTGAGAGTTGTTACGCGGTTAATGGCTTGATTTACTCGTCCCATCAGAATGTACGCTTTGTAAATCTTCTTCCTGACGCTATCGTCCAAAATGGAGATCGAACCCGACCTAACGGCTACACGAAATTGCTCATCTCTGTACAAACAGAAGAAATCGCCAAATTGTTCAGTTGCTAGTCGGTCGTTGAAATCAAGTTCGTCAACGAGCGCGTTAATCGGTCCGACCTGATAATCGATCGGTGACATAAGAATCTCAGGTTTGGTTTTGCAAATCTCAAGCCATTGAGTCTTGTGTTGCCTAATCTCCTCGGAGGTGAATTTTCTTCCTTTCGGATGTTTGGGATTGTAGGCGCGGATTTCGGCGTGGCATTCGAAGCAGACGGGAATCGCATTCTCAATCTCGTCTTTGCCACCATCAGCCTTTTGGATAATGTGGTCGGTTTCCATCTTAACTCCGCAAAACTTATGGCAGATGCAGCAACGTCGGTGGCATTTGGCGAGGAGTTCCGCAACTTCGTTTCAATCAAAACCGTTCATGCCTGTCCTCGCGTCCTATCTTCGAATTTCTTTATGCGCTTCAGCGTAAATGCGGATTGCGACGGACATCAACTCCCGTGAGTCAGTACCTTGCGATTGATACCAATCATTGGTTTCCTCATCGAGACTCAAGACAACGCTTACTTTGCCGTGTGGCAAGCGCACTTTGGCTTCAGCAAAATATGACTCTTCAAGCGGTTGAATGTCAGAAGTGGATATTTCACCGTCCGACATAGTATCAAGTTTCGTCCAGTCGGTTTGTGATTGCCTTTTCAAATCTTTCACGTTCATATCTTATCGCCTTTCGTATCGAAATAACACGGATCTTTTCCGGAGAAGGTTCAGTGAAAACAATGACCACCGCGATGGCATTCAAATAACCAATTCCAATAAGCCGTATTTCCCCATAATCTTCACGATCGTCGATTCCGACCAACATCGGACCTTCAAAAATCAACCAAGCGTCAGTAAAGTCGATTCCGTGGTTTTCAATGTTTAATCGGTTTTTGCGCTCATCCCACTCAAAGCCCACAAATACATTTTAACGAGATTATCGCGTTGATGACAACGTTTTTAGACAACTCCCTTAAAACTTCGGCGGTGAAGATCGCATGCGCCGTGCGCGCGGATCGCGTCGAAGTGTGCTTTCGTTCCGTAGCCGACGTGTTTATCGAATCCGTATTCGGGATGAACCGAAGCGAGTTCGCGCATCAGATTGTCGCGATAGGTTTTGGCGATGATCGACGCGGCGGCGATCGAGACCGATGTCGCGTCGCCCTTGATGATCGCCTTTTGCGGGAGAAGGATCTCTTTGAGCCGCAATGCGTCGATCAGCAGATAATCGGCGGCGGGCGAGAGCTTTTCGATCGCGATCCGCATCGCTTTCATTGTTGCGATAAGAATGTTCGTCTGATCGATCTCGCTTGCCGGAACCTCGCCGATCGCGAACGCGATGGCGCTCGCGCGGAGTTCCCCGTCGATTTTCAAACGCCGCGTTTCCGAAAGCTGTTTCGAGTCGTTTAGAAATTCGGGAATCGGTTTTGAAAGATCCAGAATGCACGCCGCCGCGACGACCGGCCCGGCCAGACAGCCGCGACCGACCTCGTCAACGCCGGCAATGAACCGATAACCCTCACTTATAGCTTGGTCCTCGAAGACGCGGCCAATTTTCGATTTTCGATTTTCGATTTTCGATTGCGGATTTTGCTCCGGAAACAGTTCGAGGTTCATCGTTCTAATAAGATAAAATCACTAATCGCGCGGCGCAATGCAAAAAGACATTTTCGTGAATCCGCGTTGAATTCGCGAAGCTGTCGATCGAAGGACCGCAGAGCTCAATCAAGAAAGAGCAGTCCCCGGTCCGAGGTCATCATTGCCAAATGCAAAGGCCACGAACCGCGCGAAAATCACTTTCGTGTAATTCGCGCGGTTCGTGGCGACCAAACTTCCCCAAAACCGGACTATTTGTTCTTTTTGTTGCGGAAATCGCGTTCCTTGATGCGGGCCGCCTTGCCGCGAAGATCACGGAGGTAATAAAGCTTTGCACGACGGACCTTGCCCCGGCGAATGACGTCGATGTGATCGACGATCGTCGCGTGGAGCGGGAAGATGCGCTCGACGCCGATCCCGAAGCTTACTTTGCGGACGGTGATCGTCTCGCGCGCGCCGCCGTGTTTGCGGGCGATGCATACGCCTTCAAAAACCTGGAGACGCTCTTTGTTGCCTTCCTTGATGCGGACGTGAACTTTAAGGGTATCACCCGGCTGAAATGAAGGAATGTTTTCCTTCAACTGTGTCTGTTCGACGCTGTCTAAACGGTTCATTTTGTTTGTCGGCGAGAGGTGAAACGTCCCAGGTTACACGAAAAACCTTTGACTACTCACTTTCAGCCATTCTCCTTAATTTAATAGATCTGGTCTGACCTTTCTTGTTTTTTCAAGCGCCATCGCGTGGCGCCATTTTTCAATCTCGGCGTGATTTCCGCCGAGCAAAACTTCCGGAACTTCCTTCCCGCGAAACACTCGCGGCTGCGTGTAATGCGGGCAATCGAGCAAACCGTTCGCGAACGAATCGTTCCCGGCCGAAGTCTCGCTGCCGAGCGCGTTCGGCAAAAGCCTGACGATCGAATCGACGACGACGATCGCCGCCGGTTCACCGCCCGATAGCACGTAATCGCCGATCGAGATCTCGTCCGTGACGAGCGTCTCGTTGACGCGTTCGTCGACGCCTTCGTAACGTCCGCAGATAAGAACGATATGTTCCGCTTCCGCCGCCAATTCGCCTGCAAACGATTGACTCAAGGTCCGGCCCTGAGGCGAAAGCAAAACCACTCGCGTCCCCGGCGGGTACCTCGCGCGGTCCGCGGTTCCGACTAAATTTTCAATAGCGCGGAAGATCGGTTCCGCCATCAAAACCATTCCATCGCCGCCGCCGAACGGCCGATCATCGACCTTGCGATGCTTGTCGAGCGTGAACTCGCGTATATCGTGAATGCCGATCTCAACAATCTCCGCGGCCCGCGCGCGGCGTATGATTCCAAAATCGAAGATCTCGGAAAAGAACTCGGGGAAGATTGTTAAAACATCGATCTTCATTTCGACAGACCCGAAGACAGCGGCTGTTCGCGCTAGGCGCTCAAGGCAAGCGGGACGCTTGCGCTCCAGTCAAAATTCGAGGAGTCCTTCCGGCGCGTCGACCCGGATCAACTTGTTTTCAACGTCAACTTCCGTACAAATCGTTTCGGCGAACGGGATCAAATACTCTTTCGATTCGCCGGCAACGACGAGAATCTCCGTGCCGCCGGTGCGCATTATCTCGCGTACCGTTCCGATGGGTGCGCCGTCGATCGATTCAACCCGGCAACCCGCAAGTTCCCAGTCAAAGAACTCACCTTCTTCCAGTTCGAACGTCTCGCTTTCGGGAACGCAGATCGTTGCTCCGCGAAGTTCTTCGGCAGCGTCAGTGTCGTTCACGCCAACAAACTTTAGATTCACGCGGCCTTTTTGAAAGCGCGCATCTTCAATTTTCAAATCGCGCCGGGCACCGTTCGGAAGCGCCGCGATGACCTCGATCGTTTCCGCGAATCGTTCCGGGAAATCAGTCAGTATGTCCGCGACGCACTCACCGCGCAGTCCACGCGGTTTGGCGATCCGGGCGATCGCAACAAGGTCTTCATTCATCGGTTTGGAGTTCAAACTTCAGTTTGCGTTTCCAAACACTAGTCGACAAGATCGAGCTGAAAACGCTTGCCGTGTTTCTGTCCGGCAAAGAACAGCAAACTGCGGATCGCCTTGACCGTACGGCCTTCACGACCAATGATCCGGCCCATATCGCCCTCGCCGACTCGCACCTCGATGTGAACGTTTCTCCCGTCGGAGTTTTCCGTCACCTCGACCGCGTCCGCGTTGGCGACGAGCGCCTTCACAATTTTTTCAACGGCTTCTTTCATTTTGATTCAATTTCAAATGTCAAGAATTCCAATCGAGACTCCACGCGGTCACGCCGAGCCCGTAGCTGGATTCCGGACCTTGAAACTACTCTTCCGTCTTCGGATTGTGCTTGATCAGGCTCGCAACCGTCTCGGTCGGCTGCGCGCCGACGCCGATCCAATACTCAATGCGGTCGTGCTTCAGCAGAACTTCCGCCGGATTGGTCATCGGGTTGTACGTTCCGACGTTCTCAAGATACTTTCCGTCGCGCTTTGAGCGCTTTTCCTTGACCACAACGCGATAAAACGGACGTTTCGTCGCTCCCATTCTCATTAAACTGATTGCTAGCATATTTTTCTTGAATTCGATAATTGTTGATCGAAAATTGTTAATTGTTGTCCTTCGCCGCCTTGTCGATTGCGCGTTTATGCGCATTCAGCTTCGGCAAGAGTTCGTCCAAAATCGGTTTCAGCCGATCAACGTCGGCTTCGGTCAGGAGTCTTCGCCGATAGGCTCGCCGAAGCCAACTCTTTGTTTCATAAAGCGAACCCCTTGAGATCTTTATGAAACGACCATTATCCTTATAGTTGAAACGTCCGCAGCCTTCGGCGATGTTCGCGCTAATGCTGTCGCACGATTCGACCAATTGTTTACCAACCGTGCCTTTCGAAAAGTGGTCCCAATTCGAAACGATTTCCCAAATCAAATCGGCCAGTTTTTCAGACAGCTGATAGACCTCCAAGTCCTCAAAGGTCGTCTTCCCCATTTTGTGAGCAATCTATCGATGATTCCGACGCCAATCGAATAACAATTAACAATCAACAATCAGCGATTAACCAATCTAACGCCTCTTCTTATGACGCTTCTTCTTCTTCAGCTTTTTCGCCAACGTTTCACGCGTTTCTTCGTAATCGTTGTCAAAATCGTTTGACGGCGCGCCGCCGAACATTCCGTTTCCGCCGCCGCCGAGCAGCCCGCTCAGCCCGCTTCCGAGTCCGCCCATCGCCTTGCCGGCGAGCTTTCCGAGCAGTCCGCCGCGATTCATCTGCTGCATCATCTTGCGCATCTGCTCGTACTGGCGCAGCAACTGGTTCACTTCCGAGATCGTCGATCCCGATCCGTTGGCGATGCGTGTCTTGCGGCTCGCGTCGATGACGCGGTGATTAACGCGTTCCTGGCGCGTCATCGAGTCGATGATCGCCTCCGTGCGCTTCATCTGCGCTTCAACCTCAACCGATTGCTCGTCGGACATCGACATCCCGCCGAGCATCTGCTCGGGAAGCATCTTCATTAACTTCGACATCGAACCGAGCTTTTTGAACTGACCGAGCTGAGCGCGAAAATCTTCGAGCGTAAACTGATTGCTCGTCATTTTCTGAAGCTGCTTCTGCGCTTCTTCTTCGTCGATCTTGCCCTGAACTTCTTCGATCAGCGTCAGAACGTCGCCCATTCCGAGGATTCGCTGCGCTATCCGATCAGGATAAAACGGCTCGATCGCGTCGTATTTCTCGCCGACGCCGACGAATTTCACCGGTTGACCGATGACCTGTTTGATCGACAACGCCGCGCCGCCGCGCGCGTCGCCGTCCATTTTCGTCAGCACGACGCCGGTGATGCCGACGCGGCGATGAAATTCTTCGGCCGAGCGAACGGCGTCCTGGCCGGTCATCGCATCGGCGACAAAGAGAACTTCGATCGGTTTCGTTTCGGACTTGATCCGCTCAAGCTCGACCATCAGCTCGTCGTCGATATGAAGACGGCCGGCGGTATCGATCATCAACGTGTCGTAACCGACTTCCTGAGCGTGCTTCATCGCCCCGCGCACGAGCGTCATCGGATCGTTCGTCGACTTGTCTTCAAAGATCGCGGAGCCAACTGCGTTGGCGACGACTTTCAGCTGTTCGCGCGCCGCGGGACGGTAAACGTCGACGGAAACAAGCAGCGGCTTGCGCTCCTGGTTATCCGCGAGCCAACGAGAGATCTTTCCGGTCGAGGTCGTTTTGCCCGAACCCTGCAGTCCGACGATCATCACGACGTTCGGGATCTGCTTCGTGAAAACGAGCCGCGACGACGTTCCGCCGAACAATTCTACGAGCTCATCATAGACGATCTTAACGACCTGTTCGTGCGGTTTCAGGTCTTGCCAAACTTCTTGTCCTTCGGCCTTGATGCGAACCGCTTCGACAAAATCCTTAGCGACTTTGTAGTTCACGTCCGCCTCAAGCAACGCCATCCGAATCTCTCGAAGCGCGACATCGACGTGCTCAGGGGTCAGCTTGCCCTGCCCACGCAGATTCTTCAGCGTCTTCTTCAGCTTGTCGGACAGCGATTCGAACATATAGAGACACTTCGGCCTTTAGAGCCGAAACTCTAAATAGTAGTCGCTGAGCGCAATTGTGTCAAGAACCAGTCAACCGGCGAGCATCGTATTTCCGGAGATTGGTGTCACCGTTTGGGAACGTTATCAGGATGGTTCTGTCGGCATCGTCATCGTACGCGAACGTCGTTGCTTATGGTGATGAGAGCCGGCCTACAATCAGAGACCAAACAGGAATCCCTTGCAATCGGCCTTTGTTTCGAAAACGTATCTAACTTTGATCAGTCAACGGATACATCTTCTCCAACGAATTCTCCAACTTCTCGCCGACCAACTCGCCTTCGAATGGCAGGAGCATCTGAACGCCGCCTTCGTTGAGCCATCGTTCCTGATCGGCGAGTCCGCCGAGGACGACCGGCATTCGGCGGTGGATCGGTTTCATAAACGCGTTCGGGTCGGTCGTGATGATCGCGAACGAATGATAATGGACGCCTTCGATCGAGAAATTGCTCCACAAACCGGCGAGCGCGAACGGGCGATCGCGTTCGGGCATTCCGATCTCGAGCGGCGGTTCGCCCTTGACGTTCCATTCGTAGAACGACGTCACCGGAACCAGGCAGCGGCGTTTGTGCAGCGCGCCGCGCCAGAGAAAGCTTTTTTCGAGCTTTTCGGCGGCCGCGTTGAACGTCGTATATTCGGTGCTGAACTCCTTTCCGCCTTCTTTTTGAAACCACCATTTCGCCGCAACCGTGTGCGCTTCTTGATCGTCGTTGACGACGATCTGCACCGTTTGCGTCGGCTTGATGTTCGGCCGGAAAAGATCCTCGCCCGGATCGAACTTGTAGATGAACTCCCGAAAGTCCGCGCGACGGCCTTTTTGTGATATTCTTCCGCACATAATTTGCAATCATAGGCGGTGAATTCCTATGACTGCAAACACGATCGCGATCGGCACGGCAGAGGGGCTCTTCATTTTTGATCGAAATGACGGCAGTTGGGTAGTGCCGCTCAATTATCAGCTATCCGCTTTCAACTCCCAGCTATTCCGAAATGGCAAAGCGTTAATGGACGTCTGATGAGATCGCTGCCGTCCATCGATCCGCCTTTACGGCAAAAATCGAAGCCGGCGGCGGAAAGCCGACGCGCTGACGAATTGTGAAATCCAGAGGCTTCGGCTATTTTGAATGCTATGAACTACTGGCTCGTAAAACAGGAACCGACATCTTATTCGTTCGAAGATCTGGTTCGAGACGGAAAGACCGAGTGGACCGGCGTGCGCAATTACCAGGCGCGGAATTTTTTGCGTGAGATGCGGGTCGGCGACGAGGTTTTGTTTTATCACTCGGGCGCGGTCAAAGCGGTCGTCGGCAAAGCAAAGGTCTGCCGCGCGGCTTATCCGGATCCGACGGCCAGCGACCCGGCCTGGATCTGCGTCGATATCGAAGCCGTCGGCCCGTTCGCAAATCCCGTCGAACTCAACGCGATGAAGGCCGAACCGTCGCTGGCGAATATGATGCTCATCAAACAAGGACGGCTTTCGGTGACGCGTCTCACGGATCGTGAATTCACGACCGTCACGAATCTCGGCGGCTAGAGTTTGCCGATCGCCTTGAGCGCATTTTCAAACGCGCCCGCGTCTTCCTGCGCGGTTACGCGCGTGACGGCTGAAGAATCTGTGGTGTTTGGGAAGATGGTGATCTAGGGAAAAGCGGGTAGCCATTGTCCCAACTTTTGTAGCTAGCGCGCCAGCTCGCCGTTTGGGTATATCACCGCGCCAACGCATTTGGCGGGGATATTCCCGGAACATTCGGTAACCTTGAAGTCTGCCTCCTTCCACTTAAAAAAGAAGGTGTAGCGAAAGCGCCAGAGGATGACACGATGGTCGGGCATGACGAGCCAATATGAGTTGTAGTAGTCCAGTCCACCGCCGACCGATATCAGCGCTATCTCTCGACGGTTCTTTTCAACTTCAAGCGCGAGTTCCGGTCGCCCGATTTTCTGCATGTCAGCCATGAATCGTTCGAGCGCTTTCGGGCTCAACGATGCATCGCGCACAAAACGGATCGCGACCGGGTATCCTCCGCTTTCAATAGCCGCGCGTAACCACGGTACGGAGAAAACCAGTTCGCGGTATTTGCCGATATCGGCTTGAAAAAGATCGAGGTTCAGCACATCGCCTTTGTTGTGTACGAGAATCAGACGATAGGTCAAAACGGTCTTTTCGCCAATCGGCCGGAGCGTCGCCTGAAGGTTCTTCTCATCGGAGTTCCCGTTCACCCATTCCTTTCCGAAATCGAGTCCGTGTGTAAAATTTACTTCTGCCGAAAGGATATGGAAATCTCTTTTCAAGACGGCGAGGGCCGGCCCCGCCTTGTTTTCCGCGTCGAGCATTTCCCATTCGGGCTCGATCATTCGCATTATTCGCTCCGCGAGTTCGGCTCGAAAGCCTTCGCCTGCAATGCGTTCGCGGTTCGTGAAGTTCTTGGGTAAGAGCGCCGACAAAGTGCGCGAGATTCGGGCGTTGTAATTAACCTTGCTCTTGCCGCCGCGTTCGATACTCCAGGGCAGCATGAAAACCGGTTGCGAATCCGAACTCACGACAATCGTTGTGCCGTCGATTTCTCTAATGGTGATCTTGATTCTCGGATAATCGTCAGTCCAGCCACCGCGAAAAAAGTCAATCAGGGCTTCGCCATTGATCTTCTGGGAGTCGCGAAAAGTGGAAAGAAAAAGCTCGACTTGATTTTTGGCGGCCAGTTCTATGAATCCCCCGGCGTATTCTTTTGCCGCGGGCAGAGCATTTGAATCGAGCCATTCCTGGGAGATCCCGACGCTTTCCATCGTCGGCTTTTCGGCATCGGGCTCATCGACAGCATCGAGAAACGCCTCGACCATCGCGGTCTCAATTCGCTTGCCATCGGCCTTATAACCTTTTTTGTCGCGAACTATCTTCAAGGTGCTTTTGCCAAGAGGACCGAGTCCACCCCACTCGGAGTCAATGCTGATCTCAACCGTATTTCGCGGTAATGCTGAGAAGGGGAACATAAGCGTCAACAATGTAAGGATTATTATTCTCATTAAAAAAGGTTGGATGCCGAAATCGGAAAAGCGTTTCCTCTAGGTCAATGCTTTCCGCCCGGCAATTCTTTCAAAGCATCGAAATCGCCTTGAGCGCATTTTCAAACGCGCCCGCGTCTTCCTGAGGCCGGCAACTAACGGCGCGGTCGTCGACGAACGCGAGCGCGAGCGGTTTTCCGAATCCCGTGTAAACCTCGTCAAACGGCAGCGCGTTTTCATTCAGCCAGCGCTCGATGTGGTTTTTGAGACGCGCGACCTCATCGCCGCGCACGCTCTCCGCGTTGATCCGGGAAGTGTAGATTATCACCCGAAATTTCTTTCGGATCTCCGTCAAGAACTCGCGGCTTCCAGAGATCGGTTCACCGATCTTTTCCATCCCGCGCCAACCGTCGTAACGCGCGATAACGCTGTCGAGATCGACGCAGACCGCGGAACGGTGCCGCGTTTTCGGCTTTGCACGCGGACGCTTCGACTTTTGCGTCGCCGGCAGAGGCATCGGCCTCAATGATAGAAGATGCTCGATCGCCGAAATCCCTTCAAGCCAGGGTTCGTCGGGGTCATCGTCGCTCCAAACCTTCGAAAAATGCTGATGCGTGTGATGGCGTCCGGGCATCCGAAGCCATTTGCCCAGTCCCTCGACACGGCCTGAGCTGGGAAACAGTTCCGGCGATTGCGCGAGTCCGATCTCCTTGTAATCGGAAACGATCTCCACGAGATATCGGTGGACATCAGCGACCGGATAGGGACGATCGAGCAGGCAGATCAAATGCAGTCCGCCGAAGCCGTTCGAGTCGATAATGCACGGATCGAGTTCCGCGGCGCGCATCTTCCTGAACCAACGGGTTGCGGCGGCGAAATTGAGTCGTGATTTTTCATGAAAGTCTTCGGGATCGTGAACGTCGAGATCGATCGCGAACCAGCGGCACGTTTCCTCGATCGATACGAGATGAAGCCCGATCAGATGCCCGGCTTTCAATCCTTTGAAGTGCCGGACGAGTTTCTCGTGCGAAACGAAGTCTTTCTTTTGTTCGCGCAGATCCTTGACGGGAAGCGTGACGGCGCTGACCTTCGGCCCGACCACCGTGTTCTTGACCGTGTATTGGCCCCAGACGTCGAAACGGTTGACGAGATGGTCCATCGCCCAGTCCGCGAGACGCTCGGCATTCTCACGCCATTCGGCGGCGATCCAGCGCAGGTGCGGGTCGTTGAAGATCTCGTCGATCAGATGACTTTCTCCCAGCCCTTCTTGATCGATTTTTCGATCATTTCGGCGAACATCGCGTTTGCCTGCTCGACGGTATTCGCCGGTTGGATGTTTCGCGCGATCGGTTCAGCGCGCCCTGAGCTGAAATCGGTGTAGTAAACGACGAACGGCAAAAAGTCGCGCGACGCTTCCTTGTTCGTTTTCCAGAGCAGGAACTTGCGAACCATCATCTTGTCGCCCTGCGTCTTCGTGTAGACAACGCGTTCGACCATTTCCGACTTCGGCAGTTGAATATCGTCGATCTTGAGGTCAACATCCGGAATCGGCACGATGCCGTCGATCTGACGAATATGTATGTCCGCCAGCGAAGCTCGCTTGTCGTCGCGCAGACGGACGAACTGCGGCGAAATGATGCTTACGAACGGCAAACGCCGGCACGCGACCCAGCGCGCGTCGTCGGGTTGCCAGTCGATGACCATCCGGTTGATCTCGCCGCCGCGCGCCTTTTCCGAAATGATGTCGAGGCATTTCAACTCGATCACGAACTTGGGTTTCACCATTTCATAGGCAACGTGATCGGAATTGACCTCTGTGTAATTCGACGGCGCGACGCTGTCTTTCAATTCGCCGAACAGATCGCGCCGCTGTTTTTCGGTGAATCCGCCGCCGACCTTGGTCAGAATATGAAACGTGTCATCGGGCCGTTTGACGCCGACGAGCAGATCGTGGAGCATTCCCTTTCGGTCCTCGACGCTCTCGCTGAAGCCGATGACCGCGGCGTCGATCGTGTGCGTCGGTTTGATCTTCCAGCCGCCCTGATCGCCCCAAACGACGATCCCTTCGGAATTCCCGTTGAGAACCCAATCCTGGTAAATACGGATGACGTCCGAACCTGACTCGACTCTCTCAAAATCGACGGGTTTGACGAGCTTGGCTCCTTCGAACAACTTCGCCAGCCTTTCGAGCGCGGCCGCCCAATCGGTGATCGTCGAATCGTCGATCTCGACGACACCGAACGGGGCGAGCGAAATATCGTTCAACTCATTTTCGTCGCGCGGGTTGCGGATGACACGGATCGCGTCGTGAACGCGTTCGCGGCCGTCCTGGCGCTTGCGGTGGAAAAGTTCGCAAGCGATGATCGCCGAACCGACGCCGACTGCTTTGAGGATCGAGGCCGCCTCGACAATGCACGGCAGGCCGACGCGGACCGTTCCGCCCGGATTGACGGTCAGCGCTTCGCGCCCGTCGAAACACAAAAGGCAGAATTCGCCGTCGATCTTGCGGCTGGCGACGAGTTTGCCGCTTTTCGGGAGTTTCTCACCGATCTCGTCGCCGTTTGTCGGATAAAGCAGTCCGCTGATGCGCCTTTTGAAGTCCTGCGCCTTGACCTGAAGACTGAAATTCTCGAGCGCGGTCGCGGGCCCGACCATATAGCCGCCGAGCTTTTGGGTGAACTGCGCGATGTCGTGGTTGAGCGAGATCATTCCGCGGCTTCCTCCGGCTTTCCTTTCGGCGCCTTAAATTCCATATTGGATAAGTGAAGCAGCAAAAGATACTTATCGCCGTCGACACGGCCTTCGAGAAAACCGCGATAGGGTTTTCCGCCGCGCTGGAAGATCAGCGGTTGGTTGCCCTTTCCGGCGCCGAGCAGCATAAACGAGTCCTTTTCGTCGAGTTCTTTGGCGATCTCGTAAAGGAAATCGTAAGTCAATCCGTTGTTATGCGTGATCTGCTTCAGTCCGGTGAAGACGAACTTCCGGATCGCCTCTGATTTCTTGATAAACTTCCCGGACCAGACCAACGGCACGTCTGAATTTATGTTCTGCGGCTCGATCCGGCGCGGACGGCGTTCCTTGAGGTTTCCCTCGGCGTCGGTGATGACCTCGAATTCCTCGACGTGATAGGCGATCTCGCCGTCCACCGCATAGACACGCGACGTTTCCGCGAGAAGTTTTCCGAACGTTTCAAGATCGACTTCCGGGTCGGATTCAACGATTGCCTTTGCGAGATCGTTGAGATCGCCTTCGAACTCGCGCAGCAAACGGTCGGTCGAGTGCTTGATGTCGCATTGCAGAAGCCGTACGGTTTTCGCCTCGCGCCGTTTTTCGTCGAGCCAGCGAATCGCGCGTTTCGGGCGCACGCCGAGTAGCGACACTCGTGCGTCGCGACGGTTCTTGTTGGCCAGATTTATCGGCATAATTTGCGTTTGAAATGCTTTTGAATTACTCTCGTTTTTGCCTTTTCATCCTAGCACAGCCGGGGGGATTTTGGATAAGATTTCTGTTCCAAAAGAATTCGACCATACCGGTTTTTTGCGGCAGTTCTTGGCCGTCGAAAAACCGGACGCTTATCCTTCCGCGATTTGGCTTGCGCTTGTAAATTCATTAATAGCGGAACTTACGAATCACGAACGAGAAATGATCGCGATCCGGCAGGAAACGGGCGCAAGGGTCGCGCCTTCGAATCGGGCAGCCTTTCTTCGCGCCGAACGCAAGCTCCGGTCGCTGCCCCAGTTCGCCGTGCTGGACGATGCGTTGACGGCATTCGAGAGCGCTTATTTTTGCACGCTCGTCGACGGGAAATGCGCTCGTTGCGGCCGCCCCGCCGAAGTCGGTGGACCGCTTTGCGGTGCCCGATTCGAGGCGAAGTCAGAACCGGATCAAACGGCGGAGATCAAATCCGACGATCGCGACGCCGTGTCGGCGGAAGAGCAACCTCCGGCGAGCGATCCTTTGCTCGATTTTTTCAAGATTCCGTACGAACCTGGCGAGATCAGCGGTTTCGAATACGACGCGCTGATCGATTCGGCGCCGGTCATCGTCTGGAGACCGACCTGCGAAATCGAGGCGGATTTCGTCGGAGATATGCTTTACGAGGCCGCAGAAGCGGGCGTAAAACGCGTGTTTCTGATTGCCCGCACCGAGATGGCGCCTGACAAACTTCCGATGCATCCAAACGTTGCGCTGATCCTGTTGCCGATTCCGCCGAGTTTCAGCGGACCGACCCAAGGCGTCATCGAAACCGACGAAGTCGTTTATTCGTAAAAGTAACGCGTTCACGGGAGTTACGCGTTCACGCGTGACTCTTACGAGATCGGGCACGAAATTTTAAGTTCTTGAAGGAGTTGAATGATCCCTGATGGCGCGGAATCTTGTTTTTAACTTCGACGGAGCGGAACTGACCGCCGGCATCGAGAAGATCGACCGGTCGAAGCTCTACGGCTCGGTCGCAATCGAGGCGGTCGATGAAAACGGTGCGAGAGCCGAGATGATGTCGCTCGCCTCCGATGGCCAAACGCTGTTCGGGATCGGCGGCACGGCTTTTGCGACGCTCTCGCAGGAGAACGATCCGTTGAAGCGGGAGACTCTTGTCGCGTATTCGAACGAAGGCGAACCGCTCGAAACCGTTCCGTCTTCGTTCGACGCTCCGATTCCGGTGTCCGAGCAAACAACGATCGAGGACTATCTTTCGCACCTCGTGAAATCCGTTTATCTTCTTACCGGCGAACAGGCTTCGCCGATCGCCGAACGGCTCACGAACGGCGCGATCTACAAATTCCAATTCAGCTACCGCGGCGGCGTAATGCCCGACATTGCGTTTCTGCTTTCGAACGCCGAGAATCTACCGTTTCTCATTTTGACGACGCCGGCGAACATCAATTACGTCGGATTCCAGGACGCGGCCGCGTTTTACGAAGAACCCGACGAGGAAACGGACGACGAACTCGATTTCGAGATGATCTAAGTAAGAGTAACGCCTTCAGGCGTGATTGACTCGGCGCACGCCAATCTTGAGTTCACGCGTAAACGCGTAACTCTTACATCGTTGTCGCGTTTGTAGGTTATGACGATGTTGATTTTTTGGGAAGATCTGGCTGTCGGTCACCTTGTAATGACCAATTCGCCAAGATAAAATTCGCCCGTCAAATCAAAGTCATCAGTAACCGCACGAATATCGGTCAAACTCGGTTCTTCCTGGAAATCCTTTCCAGTATTCGGATGCGTGTGGAACGAGGCGACAATGTCGCGTCCATCAACAAAGCAATTCTTATGAGTCGGTAGGACAATCTCATTCTGCAAGCCCTTTTCCCAACGAACAACCATTAAATTTCCATCATCATCGGCAACAATAAAGCCGCATTCTTCATGGCCTCCGGTTATGTCAGGTTCGGAATCAAACCACGCCTTTTTTAATTCGACTTGGATTAATTCGTTTTCAAGAAGATCGTTTGCAGTTGTTCCGTCCATTAATTTCAATGGATTTTATGATCGGTCACGTCTTAGGATTCTCAAACCCAAATCGAATTGCCGCTTCGAGAACATCAATGTTTATATCGATTAGAGTTTTGAACCTTATGCAATATCCGGTCACGCTCGCCTTGCCGAGATCTTTTCCGTACGTTTCGGCCAGGTATTTCTTGTCTTCGATACCAAGGATATAGACAGAGATTCCGGTTTTGTTTGCGCTCAAGCCGATTTGATAGAACTCTTTGGTTGAATCGTCGGCATATCTAATGATGCGAGAGCCGTATCCGATATTGGGATTAGAAACGATCTTGCCTTCGTCGTTTGTACCGTCGAGGAACCATAGTTTGGATGACGGCATTATTTGCAGAAAGCGGGCGTGCAACTCTTGCATCTCGCTGCGTTTTGGTTCAGGTTGGCTGGCAATGTACCGTTTGATTTGTTCTTGTACGTTCATTTGGCAAATCTAATTAATTAATCGCTGGTCATCATGGATTACTCCCAGCAGGTCTGCATTTGGGACATTCTTCAGATCGTTCACATAGTACAGCCCAACCTCGGCAAGAAATTCTCCTAAGTCGTCCCAAGCGATTTCTGTCTCAAAATTCTTTGTCCCGTCGGGACGGTTATTCCAGAATGTAACCCTCGCCTGGGAAGCATCTATAGAAAAATTTGCATGGGACAACGAATTGCGAAGAAGACGAAGAAAGTCGAAGGTATCAAGATTGCCGTCCGTCGGTATCGCGACTGAGAATTTGCTTCGGGTCAAAAATCGGAAGTTGGTACCACTCCTTTCCCAAATTTCCCTTGGGACCACAAGCAGCCCATACATCAATAAAATAACTGTCCCTTGGTTTTTTGTGTGATAGAAACTGTAATCTTCAATTCTCTGGTTTGTCAGGAAGTCAGTGAAAAACTCAGAAATTGATTGGTTTGGATTCGTCCTTAATTGTTCGTCAAACTGAAAAAGGAATTGCCCATTAAACCAAGTCCACACCGGAATCTCTTCGCGTGATTTATTCATTTTATCCACTGATTGTTTATCGTCCGCTTTGATTTGAGGCGATGCCGATTCCGACATCACTGCGCCTGCGACAACTCCGCCAGCAGTTCTTCCAGATTTTTCAACTGCATCTTTGCTCCTTCAACAAAGCCGAATTCGATCATTCTCTCCAGGCGTTCCAGTGACTCGTTGTAGATCGAAATGCTGACCTTTGTCGATCCGCCTTGATCGCTGAAATTCAAGTCCCAATCGGAACCCGGCAATTCGGGGTTTTCGTTTTCGTCCGAGAATGCGTTAAAGAACTTGAAATTGGATTTTGGCGTTATGGAAGTATATTTCTGAATTGACCAACGCTCATGCCCCTCGGGGCTGACCATCGCGTAGAATCGCCGACCGCCCTCTCTGAACTCCATAACCTTCGTTCTCGATGCAAACGGCTTCGGCGCCCACCACTGGTCGAGCAGTTCAGGTTTAGTATAAGCGTCCCAGACGAGGTCACGTTCGGCTTCAAATTCTTTCGTGATCACGACGGTCTTTGTCTCTTTGTTTACAATAAATTCCATATTTATGCCTCATTTCTCTGCTTTTTCATTACCTCGAGAACCTCGTCGAGCTGTTCAAAACGGGTTTCCCAGATCTTTCTGTATTGCTCCAGCCATTCGTCGATCTCTTTCATCTTCTCGATCTCGAGCGAATAAAAGATCTCCCGCCCCTTTTGTTGCTGCCGTACCAATTCACATTCCGTCAGAATCCGCAGATGCTTGGAAACTGCTTGCCGGGTCGTGTGAAAATTTTCGGCGATCGCGTTCGGCGTCATTGCCTGGAGCGCGATCAACGCAATGATCGCGCGTCTTGTCGGGTCGGCTATGGCTTGAAAAACGTCTCGTTTCATGATTTCGGACACAAGTATGCAACCAAATGGTTGCGGGTGTCAAGTGCAACCGAACGGTTTCGTGAATCCGTCGAAAGATGATTTGTGAAGAATGTGTTTTGTGAGGGAATTAATGGGTCAGTGACAATTCTTTCGTCAAAAGAGTAATTATTCCTCAACAACTTTGCCGTTGAGCATCAGGACGGACTTACCTTCTATAACGATCTTTCCAGCATACCTAGCCTGACTTTTCTCAAACTTCCACTTTTTTATTGCGTTCGTAAGAACCGCTCTCAATAAGGGATGACCGGAAATTGGAGTTACACACTCGAGTTCGCCCTCGGGAGAAATGACGAGTTCAAAAACGGATTCTCCTGTCGCTCTTACTGCTCTGGCAGCCGGTGGATAATTGGGCATTTCGCTTGAAACAACCCTTTTGTTTAGCTCCGCTGTGGCGATCTGCGAAGCTCCGTCCATTGACGTGCAAATCGTTGTGTTTTCTTTGACCGGAAAAACTGGGTCTTTCTCTTCAGCCTGTTTTGATGAAAGGAGAAAATGGAGAGATGGAATTCTGTCTTTCACCTCATCCAAGACCGCACCGTTTTGGAGATTTACACGAATATCGAAGAATTGCTCATCCTTAGCAGGTTTGACAACCTTAAGAATGAGTTCGCTCTTCGTGTAATCAATTTGGTGGATGCCATGCCAATGGATCGAACTCGTGCTTGCGGGCAAATTGTATATGTCACTTTCCGTCAGAAAGTCTGTCAATCCAAGTTTCTTGATGAGGGTGCCGGATTTACCGTTGTAAATCGCAACAACATTATCGCCGTAACCTACACCATGCCAGTTATCGAACGTGATGACGTACTCGCCGTTGTCGGAAACAAGGGCGCTCACCGGTGCGACTTCGTTATCAAGTCGTACGTTCCAAAGCCTCTTTCCTTTCGCAAAGAAGGTTCCTTTGCAGATGTTATCCGGAATACCCTTTACCGCTCCAGCATTAACTCTCTCGTCAACCTTATCTTGAAAATACGATAACTGACTTTCGAGTTTCTTAGGTTCAACCTTCAAGCAATACTTTTTGTTTGCAGAACAATACTTCTCGACCGTAGGTAATCTCCATGTATCCGCACGTGCGACGGTCGATAGTCCAAAAAGAAGAACGAGGAACAAATAGAAATAACTTTTCATTGCAGAATAGGATGCCCTGATTGGTCCTTGGTTTGCATATTTCACCACTCTTGAATAACAACGCCAAGTTGCCCGTCAGTTAACGCGAATTCTTTTGCTCCCCAGGGGCGAAGAGTGATTTTCTTGAGGTTTGGATGAAGAAATTCACGATGAGATCTGGAAACCTTGTCGTAAACTTCTTCGATATTCTTGGTCACCAACCTGAACTCTGGATTATGCTCCAAGGCGAGTTCCGCGTTTTGAAAGAGATTGATCCGCAGGCCGTCTTTTTCCAAAACACAAAATGGCCGGCGGGATTTTATTTCATCGTGCCCGACCGCAAATCCCAGACAATCGACAAAAAATTTCAAACCATCGGCTATGTCGACATAAAATATATTTGGAACCAGTTTTTCAAAATTCATTGTTAGCTTAATCGTTTTGTCTTATAGATGCTGAAATCAAGACTGCTGTGTCGCCCACTATTTGGTTATTGAAGTTCTTTCCAGGCTTGGAATTCGCTTGGCAATACTTTGAATCGTGCGATGTTTCCTTCATGCAAGTTGAGGAACTCAGTTTCTATGAGGTTAAAAAGAGCGGCCCGGTCAGCCTCAGGAATTTTGTTGTTAATCGATTCGTTTATTCGCCGCACGAGTTGTGGTCCCGGAATTTGTTCGAGAATGATAGACCTCACAATATCATTGATTGCGGATCTGTATTTCAGTTTTAACACATTCGGCTCACCCATAGATTGCTGGATCGCGGTATATTTTTGCGACGAACGCGTGTAAGCCCAAACGTAAAGATCGCGGATCAAACTTACATCGTTCCGTTCGTAAACTCCGAGCAATGCGGCGACATACGCCGATTGTTGGACCTCCGTAAACGAGAGCGGTTTCAGATTCTTTCTTATCAAAGGAATATTCGCGACGAGCCTCCCCGTTCTTTTGTTTACATCTTCAAATGCCTGCAAATAAGACAAATGCACGATGGAAAAAAGGGATTGCTCGAACGGATCGTTTATTTCATTGACTTTTTCAATGAACAGATCAAGGCATTCACGGATCAAGTGAGCGTTTTCGAGAGGAAGGTATGTCGTTCCGGCAATGCCAACAATGATTGTTCTAAGACGGCCCGACGCGGATGCGTCACCCAAGAGATTTTCGGACAATAAAGCATGGACGCTACAGATCTCTTGAAAAGTTATCCGATCTTCTTCTGCCGATTCAACGATATATTCGATCGCCGCCTTGTGATTCAATATCATCTGAGCTTCGGTGAGGTCTCGTCCATCGGCGGTTTCTCCAAGCTCGATCAGCCGTTTGGTTTCGAGCAGCGAATAGGTATTACCCTCGAGCCGGCTTGAATTCCATGACAGATCGATCAAAAGCCGGTTCAAGATGTTTTTGGCATACGTCCCTGCCGGACGCACGACCGCCTCGACCTGTCCGACCTTTTGCAGATTATTTCTCTGGTCGGCTGTGAGATAAAAGGTCTTGTTTGGCTCGTACGCTCGCAGAAACTCCTGATCGTACCCGACCGGAGTTCGTGCTGTGAGCGGTTTGGAAATGTATTTTAGGAGCCGCTTCGAATCGGAAGACAGGATGTCCTCTGCCCCAGCATAAGGATTTGCCTCGGTCGGTGCTTCAGGTGTCTCTTGTGTTACTTTTGGAACATACACCCGTGACCTGCCTTCGCCTTTCGGCGCGATCAGGTTCTTTCGTTCCAAAGCAACCAATGCCCTTCGAATAGCTCTGCGTTCCGTTACGTCATCTTTCGACTTGCCGCGAGCAGCCGCTATCGCTCGAATACTGACTTGTGAATCATTGTCCAAGAGCTGGAGGGCAAGAGCCTGGATCTCATCTGATTTTTGCTTTGAACGCATTTATTCCCTCTAAATATGACACATCTATGTCATATTTAAGCGTAAGTATGACATTGTACTGCCGCAATAACAAACTAGATGTCATATTTAACCTCAATTATGACATTTAGGACGGTGCCGATATCACAAAACCACGCGAAATGCCTGGCTATAACCCGAAGACAGAGATCCCCTTCGGAATACCTACGTTTGTTGAATAGTTTTAGAAGACCAGACCGGTGCTGAATCTGTAATTATGGTCAGTCCCGGCTTTGAATTTGATCGGGTTATAGTCGATCTGGAAGAGGTGAAGGGCAAATCTTTTCTTTAGCCTGACGTCGAAGCCCCCGCCGAATCCGCCCGCAAGTCCGGTTTCCGCGGTACTGGCCGGGCACGGGATGATCGCAATACACGCAAACCCGCCGCTCAACGAACAAAGTGGGACATCTCACCGATTTACACCGGCCGAACTTCGACGTAATCGCTTTTCGATATCGCCGGCGGAATTTTTGCTCCTGTCACCGATAGGTCTTCCAGGTGAAATTCGATTGCTTCTTGGATCAAATGTTTTACCTCTTCTTCACTTTCAGCAACGGCAACACAACCTGGAAGGTCGGGGACGTAAGCCCCCCAACTCGTCTCGCCTTCTTCGATGACAACCATATATCGCATAACTAATCTTATCTCTTCAACCCAGCTTGTTTAAGAACACTGTTTAATGTGCCAACCGGCATATCGACACTCTCTTTTCCCGGTTTGACCGGATGATGAAAATGGCGATGGCTCCCACGCCTTCTGACAAGGATCCATCCATCTTTTTCGATCAATTTTATTACATCGTTGACTTTCAAGCGGCAATCTTCTCCACCCGGTTATAAACCGTATCTCTCTCAACCGCCTCGAATCCGGCGTTCTCGATCAGCGCGATCAACTGTTGTTTCGTCATCTTTACCTCGCCGTTCTCGATCGAGTAGGCTTCGGTCAGTTCACCGCCGTCGGTGATCGTGCCGTCGAGGTCGTTCGCGCCGAAATGAAGCGCGACCTGCGCGAGGTGTTTGCCGAGCATCACCCAGTACGCCTTCACATGATCGAAATTGTCGAGCATCAGGCGCGAGATGGCGATCGTCTTCAGCGAATCGACGCCGTCGGGACCGGGAAGCGACGACAGCGCGCTGTCCGGCGGATAGAAAGCGAGCGGGATGAAGCACTGGAAACCGCCCGATATGTCCTGCTGCTCGCGAAGCCGGACGAGATGGTCGATCCGATCCTCGATCGTCTCGATATGACCGTAGAGGATCGTCGCATTGGTCTTGACTCCGGCTGCGTGGCATTTTCCGGCGAGTTCGAGCCAACGGTCGCCGCCGCATTTATGGTCGCAGATGCGCGAGCGCGTCGGTTCGGCAAAGATCTCGGCGCCGCCGCCGGGGCACGAATCCATTCCGGCCGCCTTGAGCTGTTCGATCAGATCCTCGTCCGACATCTTGTAGAACCGGGCCATAAAATCGAGTTCGACCATCGTCAACGCCTTGACGTGAAGCTTGGGAAAGTTCTCCTTGAGAGCGGAAAACAGGCCGGTGTAATAATCGAACGGCAATTTCGTGTTCAGACCGCCGACGATATGCAGTTCGGTCGCGCCTTCCGCGACGGCGTTGCGGGCGATCTCGACGCCTTCCTCGATCGAGTGCGTGTATGCGTCCGTATCGCGTGCGCGCCGGTAAAAGTTGCAGAACTTGCAGTCCGCGACACAGATATTGGTGTGATTGAAATGCCGGTTGACGTTGAAATAAGTCGTCAGGCCATGCCGCTTGCGGCGTACGTGATCGGCCAGTTTCCCGAGCGCGTTCAGGTCGCCGGTCCGGTAAAGCTCGATTCCCTCATCGAATGTCAAACGATCGCCCGCTTCAACTTTTTCAGCGATCCGGTTCAGATTTGTATCAAAAGAAAATTGCATATTGTTTTCACGCCAACCGTGTTCGTCGGTAATTCTGTTTGGTAGATGCAAAGCACGTTCCAAAGCAAATAAGTGAAATCTTATCAAAACGCGCCGCGAATGTTTATCCGAAGTAACGTCCGTTGCTTGACCTTGCGGGAATCTGCGGTTAATTTGAGACACAACTCCTTTGGCAATCCGCAAAAAGTCTGGAACGAGGATTCGTAAAATGCGAAAACTAGGAAGTCTGATCATCATCACGACGATGCTCTTCGCCTCGGCCGTGAATGCCGAATCACCGAGAATCACCGTCATCAAAGCCGGCAGATTGGTTGACACCGAAAAAGCGGTCGTCCTTGAAAATCAGTTGATCCTGATCGAAAACAACTTGATCAAGGCCGTCGGAACGAACCTGAAGATTCCGGAGGGCGCAATCGTCATCGATCTTTCGAATTCATACGTTCTGCCCGGCTTCATCGACGCGCACGTTCATCTGACGAGCGAGACGGACGGAAATTACTACGACAATCTTTTTCGCCGGTCATTTGTCGATTCGGCAATTACCGCCCATCTTAACGCCAAGGCCACGCTCGATGCCGGTTTTACGTCCGTGCGCAATCTCGGCGCCGACGCCTTCATCGACGTTGCGCTGAAGAATGCGATCAACTCCGGAAAGATCCCGGGGCCGCGGATGCAGATCGCGACCTTCAACATCGCGGCGACCGGAAACAGCGCGGCCGGAGCGAATCATCGTGATTTGAGCGGATTCTCGCCGTGGCTCGATTCGCGTCTTCCGGAAGAGATCTCGAATGTTGCCGACGGCCCTGAAGGACTTCGGAAAAAGGTCCGATACCTCATCAAGTATGGTGCCGAAGTGATCAAGTTCCGCGCGAGCGGCGGCGTTTTGTCGGAGGAAGCGCAGGTTGGTGCGCCGAAGTTCTCGCAGGAAGAAATGAACGCCATAGTCGCCGAGGCAAGGCTTCACGGCATCAAGGTGGCAGCGCACGCTCACGGGGCCGAGAGCATAAAGATGGCGATCCGCGCGGGCGTCGATTCGATCGAACATGGTTCCTTTCTCGATGATGAAGGTATCCGGATGATGAAGGAACGCGGAACCGTTCTGGTCGCAGACATCTATAACGACGATTACATTCTCGCCGAATTTGGAAAACTCGGCTATCCGGACAAGATCCTCGAAAAGGAGCGCTTCGTCGGGCGGACACAGCGCGAAAATTTCCGAAAGGCGGTCGCAGCAGGTGTCAAAGTCGCGTATGGTACGGACGCCGGAGTTTATCCGCACGGTTGGAACGCGAAGCAGTTCTCGAAGATGGTCGAATGGGGATTGACGCCGATGGAAGCGATCCGTGCGGCGACGGTGGGTTCCGCCGAACTGCTTGGATGGTCGGGAGCGGTCGGTTCGATCGCGCCAGGAAAGTTCGCCGACATCGTTGCCGTGCCGACCGATCCGTTGCGGGACATAACGGTTTTGGAAAAGCTCGGATTCGTAATGAAGGACGGAAACGTCGTGCGATCCGGGCGTTAGGATATGGATCTGCGGATTAAGTCCGATCGATTGTAAAAAAAAATGAAAAGCATAAAAAGAACATTGGGACTTGCCGGACTGTTGATCGTGTCGTTTGCGGCGTTCGCAAGCGCACAAGCAACGAAGATAACGGCGATCAAGGCCGGCAAGCTTGTCGATACTGAAAAGGGCGTCGTGCTCGAAAATCAGGTCATTCTGATCGAGAACAACATCATCAAAGCCGTCGGACCGAGCCTGGCGATTCCCGCCGGAGCGACCGTGATCGATCTTTCGAATTCGACCGTTATGCCCGGATTCATCGACACGCACGTCCATCAAACAGGTCAATCCGAAGGCAATTACTACGACACGCTGTTTCGACAGTCGTTCGTTGACGCAGCGGTGACCGCGCATATTTATGCGAAACGAACGCTCGACGCGGGCTTTACCGCCGTTCGTGACGTTGGATCGGAAGGGTTCGTTGCGTTGGCGCTGAAGAATGCGATCAATGCCGGGAAAATTCCCGGTCCGCGAATGCAGGTCGCGAACTATTACATCGGCTCGACCGGAAGCCACGGCGACCTCGTCGGATTCTCGCCTTGGCTCGGGAGCCGGATGCCCGAAGAAATGTCGGGCATCGCCGACGGTGTCGACGGCGTGCGCAAGAAGGTTCGTTATATGATCAAGTACGGCGCGGACGTCATCAAGTTCGGCGCGAGCGCGGGGGTTTTGACCGAAGAGGCGAGCGTCGGCGCACCCCAATTCACGCAAGAAGAGATGAATGCCATCGTCGATGAAGCGAAGATGCACGGCATCAAAACTTGCGCGCACGCCCACGGGACTGAAGCGATCAAGATGGCGATCAAGGCCGGCGTCGCGTCGATCGAGCACGGTTCGTTCATCGACGACGAAGGTATCCGGATGATGAAGGAGCGCGGGACGTATCTTTCGGCCGATATTTACAACGACGATTACATAATGGCCGAATTTGCCAGGCTCGGATATCCGCAGAAGATCCTCGACAAAGAGAAACTGGTCGGACGCACGCAACGCGAGAATTTCAGGAAATGCGTTGTCGCCGGCGTGAAGATCGCTTACGGTACCGATGCGGGGATATTCCCGCACGGCTGGAACGGGAAGCAGTTCGCGAAGCAGGTCGAATGGGGACAGACGCCGATGCAGGCGATTCAATCGGCGACGATCGTTTCCGCCGAACTCCTCGGCTGGCGCGATCAGATCGGTTCAATCGCGGTCGGGAAATTCGCCGACATCGTCGCCGTCAACGGCAATCCGCTCGCGGGTATCGCGATCCTGGAGAATGTCCAGTTCGTGATGAAGGACGGAATTGTCGTTAAGGCCGAGAAGTGAGAAGTGAGAAGTGAGAACTGGGAACTGAGAACTGAGAAGTGAGAACTGGGAACTGAGAACTGGGAGCTGAGAACTGAGAACTGGAAACTGAGAAGTGAGAACTGGGAACTGAGAAGTGAGAATTGGGAGCTGAGAAGTGAGAACTGAGAGCTGAGAAGTGAGAACTGAGAACTGAGAAGTGAGAAGTGAGAACTGGGAACTGAGAAGTGAGAACTGGGAGCTGAGAGCTGAGAACTGGAAACTGAGAACTGAGAAGTGAGAACTGAGAGCTGAGAACTGAGAGCTGAGAGCTGAGAGCTGAGAGCTGAGAACTGAGAACTGAGAACTGAGAGCTGAGAACTGAGAGCTGAGATGTAATAGTGCTCAATTCTCAGTTCTCACTTCTCAGTTCCCAGTTTCCAGTTCTCCGTTCCCAGTTCTCCGTTCTCAGCTCTCAGTTCCCAGTTCGCACTTCTCAGTTCCCAATTCTCCGTTCTCAGCTCTCAGCTCTCAGTTCTCACTTCCCAGTTCCAAGTTTCCCCCACTTTTCTCATCGAAGGAAAACCGCGCCGCCGAAGGTTAGGAGAAGAATTATGCTGACGAATGCGTTTGTCGTAAAAAATGCGGCGTTCATCCGGCTCAAATCGGTCGGTTTGACCAGCGTGTGCTGGTAAATCAGAAGCGTTCCGACCCCACCGACGCCGGCGAGCGCGAGCCATCCAAGCTCGGTGACCGCGTAGAAAAGCAGCAAAACAAAAAACGCCTGAACGTGAAAGATCCGCGCGATCCAAAGCGAGTTCCGAATGCCGAAGCGCGCCGGGATCGATTGCAATCCCGCCTTGCGGTCAAACTCATAATCCTGACACGCGTACATCACGTCGAAACCCGCCGTCCACATCATCACGACCATCGAAAGAAGTATCGGAACTTCGGAATCGAGCGAACCGCGAACCGCGATCCACGCGGCCGTCGGACTGATCGCCAGCGCCCAGCCGAGAATCAGATGGGCAAAGCTTGTGAATCGCTTGGCGTAGGAATAACCGAGCACGCTCAGCAAAGCGATCGGAGAGAGTACGAGCGTCAGCCAATTCAAAAAGTATGCAGCCAGTTCAAAGAGAACGACCGAAGCCGCGAGAAACATCCAGGCGAAGCCGACCGACAGTTTTCCGCTCGGCAATTCCCGTCCAGATGTTCGCGGGTTCTCCGCGTCGAATCTGCGGTCGATCAAACGATTGAAGGTCATCGCAGCCGAGCGTGCGCCGACCATCGCGAGAGTGATTCCAAGCATCTGCCGCCACCCCGGAATGCCGTCAGCCGCGAGGATCGCCCCCAGAAATGCGAACGGCAGCGCGAACAGCGTATGTTCGAACTTGATCATTCCGAGCGTGGTCTTTAGTTTTTGCCAAAACGAACCCATTGCCAAGAATCTTATCAAAACTGGTCTCGAATGTTATAATTGCGCCCGATTATGAGTACCGAACTTGTCGAAACCTGGGAGATCAACAACCGCATCGTGCTCTATCTTTTGGACCGGATCGCCGAAGAAAATCTCGTTGATTCGCTGACGTCAAAAGGTCGGAACGTCGGCGAGCAGTTCGCGCATATCAACAATGTCCGTCTGATGTGGCTCAAGTCCGCAATGCCCGAGCTGATGGAAAATGTGGCCAAGGTCGAGAAGACGGACGCGTTGGATAAGGCGAAACTGAACGACGCGCTCAACAGTTCCGGTGCCGCGATCAGCGAATTGATCGCGCGCTCGGGCGGTCGGATCAAAGGGTTCAAACCGCACGCCACGGCGTTCGTAACTTATCTCGGATCGCACGAAGCGCATCACCGTTCGCAGATCATTCTCGCGCTCAAACAATCCGGCCATCCTCTCGATAAGAAAACGCTATTCGGCATCTGGGAGTTCGGCGTCAGGTAAGAAACGAAATGCCAAGCGGGAAAACTCACGACGCAGTAACGTTCCTCTTTATCGTGCCGGTTTTCGCGGTGGCGTATTTGTTCACGCGCGAATACGTTCTGCCGTCCGTCGTCGCGACGGCATTTCTTTTCGGCGGGATCATGTTCGGGCCAGATCTCGATACCTTAAGTCAGCAATACTCTCGCTGGGGCACGTTTCGCTTTCTGTGGCTTCCGTATCAAAAGTTCTTTCCGCACCGTTCGCGTTGGTCGCACGGACTGGTCTTCGGAACATTCTTTCGCGTCGTATACTTTGCCGGCGCTGCAACGGTGATAACATTTATCGCCGCATACATTCTGGCGGTCTACCGCGGCGGAGATCTGCCGCGAATGGCAGAATTTGCCGATGCGTGGCGGTCGATCGGAACATCGGTAAGGTCAAATTTCGGCGACCATTCTATCGCAGCCGCATTCATCGGAGTTTGGCTTGGCGCCGCAAGTCACACTTTAACGGATATGGCCGGAAGTTTCGTACGGACCGGACG
This sequence comes from Acidobacteriota bacterium, assembly GCA_016715115.1. Taxonomy (NCBI): domain Bacteria; kingdom Pseudomonadati; phylum Acidobacteriota; species Acidobacteriota bacterium. Next base: position 893,078 of record JADKBM010000004.1, on the reverse strand, counting down.
GATTGGAGAGTATTTGTGATTGGGATCCCGAGATTTCCGGATGCCGTCTGAACAGAAAGGTTTCAGATGCCTAGTGCGGTTTGTTTGCAGCTTTCATCTATCTATCAATTTTCAGCTATTCCGAAATTTCCGTTTTCGGAATAGTTGAGAATTGATAGCGGATGGTTGATATCGCAGCTATCGCAACTTTCATCTATCAGTTAACCACTTTCAGCTATTCCGAAATTTCCGTTCTCGGAATAGTTGAGAGTTCATAGCGGATGTTGATATCGCAGCTTTCATCTATCAGTTATCCACTTTCAGCTATTCCGAGCATTACCGTTTTCGGAATAGTTGAGTACGTATTCTTGACTAATTGGAATTCTTGAAATGCAATCATCTCCCAATGCGAGCGCTTGCGAGCCTCTGCGATTGTTTGCGGATCGCGTCGGAAATGTTGCGGTTCTTTGCCATCGCAAGCAGATCTTTGGTCTGCAAACGGGTTAGGATCGTGATCGAATTCGAGAGCGGCGTCCGCGGGTTCTGAGCGAGTTTCATCATAATCTGATAATTGCGGGCCCATTTGCGGTTGATCGCGATCAGTCGCAACACTTCTTCGGGAACCGTTCGCATCGTCGCGATCTTTTCGACTTCCTGCTCGGTCAGTTTCGGGTTTTGAATGACCGCCTGCGCGACGATCCGGTTCGGATCGCGGATCAGAATATTGCGGGCTTCGCGGTCGCCCTTCATCGCCAGGCGCATACGATCCTTCATACCCATTCGCATCACACGATTGATCATCGAGATCCGTTCACCGGATACCGAATCCTCCTCGGCTCTGAGTTCACCGAGGATCTTGTTGACGATCGCTTCGCGCTCTTCGTGGGTTTCTTCGTAGAGTTCTTCGATCAGATCGAGCGACAGCCAGCTGTCATCGATCTCGGAATCGAACGCCTCGATATGTTCGGCAAGCAGCAGTGCATCTTGAAACGCCTTATCGTCCGGATCGCCGGACTTCGCAAACTCCGCGCCCTCAATAAACTCCGCGGCCGCTTCCTTGCCCTGCGCGCGCAATTCGCTTGCGATCTGATGGACGCCGCGTTCCTTTTCAAAGAACTCGCGTTTCGTCTCGGCCGCGCGGCGTTCGGCCTCGGCGGTCCGGTAAGGGTTGCCAATGATCGCATCGATGATTCCGGGGGCGCGGATCAGAAGTTGTTGATTGACCGAAATAAGTTCCAGCAGATCGCCGCTCTTCGTTGCGCGTGCGAATTTTGTGATCGCGCCATCCGGAGTCCGGTGATTGACGAGGATTGCTTCGTACGCCTCCGGCCGAAGATTCTCGACATTCGCATAGAAATCAAGAACTCGCGGAGCGACCTCGGTTGATTCGAAAACCTGTTGAAGCGTCTCCGGCGACTGCGACATCAAAGTCTCGTGCGCCGTTTGCGCCAACTCGGCCTCCGGATTGCGAGACAAGAAAACAAGTATCTCAAGCAAATCGTTTTGCCCGATCGGCAAAGCTCCGCGCGCCGCCGCAACGATGGCGGGCTTCGGTGCCCTTCCTTCGATTATTGCCCGGACTGCCGGATTGCTTGAATTGATTTCGAGATCCATATTCAGGAGTCTGGTTGGAATTGTGAGTTTAATCAAGAAAGAAGAAATGACTCGTTGGTCATTTTTAACAATGCAATTGTAGCACAAACATTTTTTACTTGAATAGATTGTTGACTAACAAAACTCCATAACTTAGATTAAGATGTTGATGCCCCGCCTCGAAGCCAGGCAGTTTCCGGCCAAAACATAAATAACATCTTATTAATTAGAGAAATGATAAAAGACGAACTTAACAATCTCATCGCCGAGAAGCGCGCGCGGATCGGCGTCATCGGACTTGGTTATGTCGGACTTCCGCTGATAATCGAATTTGCGCTGAAAGGATTTTCGACAACCGGATTCGAAGTTGACGGAAAAAAGGTCGATTCGCTTAACGGTGGCGTCTCGCACATCGTTGACGTGCCTTCGACGGACGTCGAAAAGGCGATCGCCGCCGGCAAGTTCGGCGCGACGACGGATTTCAGCCAACTCAAGGCCTGCGACGTGATCATCATTTGCGTCCCGACGCCGCTCCGCAAGACGAAAGACCCGGATATGTCCTACATTCTTGCGGCCGGCGAAGAGATCAAGAAATACGCCCGCCGCGGCCAACTAGTGATTCTCGAATCGACGACGTACCCCGGCACGACCGATGAAGTCCTGCAGCCGATGATCGAAGAAGCCGGGCTCAAACTCGACGAGGATTTTCTACTCGCATTTTCGCCCGAACGCGTCGATCCCGGCAATCCGCAGTTTCAAACGCACAACATCACCAAGGTCGTCGGCGGAGTCGGAAAGGATTCAACGGAAGTCTCGACGCTGCTCTATTCGCAGATCGTCGAAAAGGTACATCCGGTCAGTTCGGCGCGCGTTGCCGAGGCCGCGAAACTGTGGGAAAACACATTCCGCGCGATCAACATCGGAATGGCCAACGAGATGGCAAAGGTCTGCAACGCGCTCAACATCGACACCTGGGAAGTCGTCCGCGCGGCGGCGACAAAACCCTTCGGCTTTATGGCCTTTTATCCGGGGCCGGGCATTGGAGGTCATTGCCTCTCGGGAAAAGAGACGGTTATTGTTCGTGACGAAAACGGGAGAAGGATCGAGAACCTGCAAGAGCTCTTCAAGAGTGAATCCTCCAAGAATCGAGTGAGGAGATTTGATGTCCACGGAAGCGATGTGATTTACAAACCAGGTCTTGAGGCTCTGTCGGTCAATATGGAAACAAACAAGCCTGAATGGAAGCCGGTTCAGTACTTGTTCAAACGCGACACGGACGCAGAATTAGTTAAGGTTACAACGAGCGATAACCGCAAGCTGACAGTCACCGATTTACATCCGATGCTTGTTGTCAACGCAGACGGAAAGCTCGTTCAGGTCTTTGCGAAGGACTTGAAGCCAAACGATCGCTTGCCGTTACAGAATCGTCAGATACAAACCGCGAATTGCAAACGCGTGTTGATTGATGTGATCAAGCTGATTCCCGAAAATCTTGCCAACAAAGTTCGAGTCGTTCTTAGCGACACCAATTTGGTCCAGTATCGTGAAAAACTTCGAAAGCATCTCAGTTCGGAGAAACTCTGGGAATTGTCGAAAGTCAACTATCTCAGTCTGGCGGATTTCCGACAGGCAGAATCGGAACTTGGAATTGACCGAAGCGACGTAACGTTGAGGATTGGACGTGGCCCGTCCTCAAGTTCTTTTCCGGCGGTTGTTGAACTAACTTCAGATCTTTGTCGCTTGATCGGCTATTATCTCGCCGAAGGGTGTGCGACGAAAGAGAAAGGAAACGAACGGATAAGGTTCAGTTTCCATCGTCTTGAGACCGAATTCATCGACGACGTTCGTCAGATTCTGAACCGTGAGCTTGGCGTAAAAAGTTCGGTTCACGACTCAAGAATCCATCAGGTTACACACATTCGCGTCGCGTCCGCGTTGTTTGGGTGGTTTTTGGTTGAAGTCTTGCAATGCGGAAGACGATCGACGGAAATGCAGATTCCCGACGCGCTGCTTGATCTCCCTGAAACGCACAAAACCGAACTATTGAAAGGATTGCTGCGCGGCGACGGCGATGTCTACGTAAGCTCCGGGATGAATAGGTATGAACGAAATGGTCGCATCTACAATCACAAGAACACAAGCGCTGAAATAGGTTATTTTTCAAGCAGTGAGAAACTATTCCAACAGGTTGTCTTCTTGTTGCAGGAACAAGGATTCACTCCAACTTTCAAACGTGTGAAACCCCATCTACAAATGAAGGGTCGGGATCAGATTGCGCGAATGGCGGACTGGCTTGGAGAAAAAGGCTCGAAACTCCAAACCTATTTTTCGAACAGTTTGCGCTCGACAAAGAGCAAGACTTTCAAAGTGATCGGCGATTTGATGACCGTTCCTGTCAAATCTGTCGAAATCATCAAGAACATCAAACCAACCGAGGTCTTTTCGATCGAAGTTGAAGGGAACCACACTTTCGCGACAAGTTACGGGCTTTTTGTCCATAACTGCATTCCGCTCGACCCGCATTACCTGAGTTGGAAGGCGCGCCAGCACGGATTCGATTCGCAGTTCATCACGCTTGCCGAACAGATCAACTCGGGAATGCCGCGATACGTCGCGGGGCTCGTGCGCGATGCGCTCAACGATCATCAGAAATCGGTCAAGGGCTCGAAGATTCTGATCCTCGGCGTCGCGTATAAAAAGGACATCGACGATATGCGCGAGTCGCCGGCGCTTTCGGTCATCGATCTGCTTCGCTCGCGCGGCGCGGACGTCGTCTACCACGACGCCTTCGTCCCGGAGGTAACGTTCGATCACTCGTATCACATCGGCGTCGGCGATCCGCTCTACAATCTGGATCTGACGGACGAACTTCTCGAATCGGCCGACTGCGTCGTCATCTGCACCGAGCATTCCGAAGTCGATTACACCCGTGTCTGCCGCCTGTCGAAGGTCATCGTCGACACGCGAAACGCGCTCAGCGAAGACATCAGAAATGGCAGCAGCGCGAAGGTGATCCGTCTTTGATTTGGGATTTGTGATTTCGGATTTCGGATTCGACTTGAACGACGAAATCCGAAATCCGAAATCACAAATCGGAAATTTCCAAACGCGTTATGAGTAAGATCCTCAACATTGTCGGTGCCCGGCCGAATTTTATGAAGATCGCGCCGATCCAGCGCGAGATGCAGCGGCGGAGCAACGAGTTTCAGCCGCTCATCGTTCATACCGGCCAGCATTATGACGAGGCAATGTCCGATTCGTTCTTCCGCGATCTTGGAATTCCCGCGCCGGATCATCATCTCGAGGTCGGCTCGGCGTCGCATGCGGTTCAGACGGCGCGGATAATGATGGCGTTCGAGCCGGTCGTTCTCAAAGAAAAACCCGATTGGGTGCTGGTCGTCGGCGATGTCAATTCGACCATCGCCTGTGCGTTGGTCTGCGCGAAACTCGGCGTCAAGATCGCACACGTCGAGGCCGGACTCCGTTCGCGCGACCGATCGATGCCGGAAGAGATCAACCGCATTCTGACGGATTCGATCTCCGATCTGCTGCTCACAACCTCGCAGGACGCGGACGAAAATCTAAGACAAGAAGGCGTCAGCGCCGACAAGATCAGGTTCGTCGGCAACGTGATGATCGACTCACTCTACTACAATCTTGAAAAAGCCAAGCAATTGAAGATTCGCGAGAATCTGGGATTGACCGAATACGCGGTGACAACGCTGCACCGTCCGTCGAATGTCGATGAGCCCGAAATCCTCGGCGGATTGCTTGACGCGCTCCGAGATGTTTCGAAACGGCTTCCGGTCGTTTTTCCCGTTCACCCTCGGACGCGCGCGAACATCGAGAAATTCGGATTCGAAAACAAGATCGCCGGTTCCGGAGTTCGATTGATCGATCCGCTCGGTTATCTGGATTTTATGAATCTTTATTCGGGCGCACGGCTCGTTTTAACCGATTCCGGCGGTCTGCAGGAAGAAACAACGGCGCTCGGAATCCCCTGCCTGACGCTCCGCGAGAACACCGAACGTCCGATCACGATCGAGCTCGGAACCAACGTCCTTGTAGGTACGAACCCCGACAAGATCCGCGCCGCCGCGTGCGAGATCCTCGAAAATTCATCCAAAAAAGCCCCCGGGATCCCGCCCCTCTGGGACGGAAAAGCGGCCCGGAGAATCTGCGACGCGTTGTTGGGTTAGTTAGTCGATTCCAACCGTGGGAAACGGAGTGGCCCAATTGGCCGAGCAACGACCCGCGTTTCTGCATTACCAATGAAAAAGACCGAACGAAACAACTCGTCCGGTCTTTCATTTTTCTTGTGGTCAAACTACTTCTTGTCGCCTTCCATCGGATAGCCGGCGGTTTTCCAGGCTTGGGTTCCGCCGACAAGTGCGTATGCGTTTCCGATTCCTTTCTTTTTGAGTTCAGCAACCAAACTGGCGCTGGTATGTTCGGACGGTCAGGAACAATAGGCGATGATCTTTTTGTCCGTCGGGATCGATTTGTAGCGCATCTCGAACGCTTCCATCGGCATATTGACAGCGCCCTTGACGCGTTCCGTCTTGAACTGGACTTCTGCGCGCGTGTCGACGAACGTCGCTGTCCCGGCGTCGAATTCCTTCTTTGCTTCGGCCAGCGTCATTCGCGGAGCGTTGTCTGCCGGATCTTCGGACTTCGGCGTCGCTGCGGCCGGCGCCGGCGTTGCCTTTTCGACCTTAGGCCCGGCGGCTTTTTCGCATCCGGCCAATGCCCCAAACGCGAACACCGCGACGACGAGAATCAGATAAAATTTCCTCATTGATTTCCTCCTTGTATTGATCGGTTCCGCCCGGTCGGCAAAACTCGAAATTCTATTTAGCGCTATTGGCCGCCGCGTTGGCAACCAGCGTCGGATACTTTCCCGTCCAGCACGCGGTACAGGTCGATGCCGAGTCGATCCCGATCGCCTCCTGCATTCCCTCAAGCGAAAGATATGCGAGCGAATCCGCCTCGACGTGCCGGCAAACTTCCTCGACCGACATCCGCGCCGCGATCAACTCCGCCTTGCTTGGCGTATCGACGCCATAGTAGCAGGGCGAGATCGTCGGTGGACAAGATATACGAAGATGAACCTCTTTCGCTCCTGCCTCGCGGACCATCTGGACGATCTTCTTCGAGGTCGTTCCGCGGACGATCGAATCGTCAACCAACACAACGCGGCGGCCGCTGATCAGATCTTTGATCGGATTGAGTTTGAGGCGAACGCCAAATGATCGGATGCTCTGCGACGGCTCGATAAAGGTCCGCCCGATGTAATGATTTCTAATAATCGCCTGGCGGAAACTGATCCCCGATTCGGCGGAATAACCGATCGCCGCGGCGACTCCCGAGTCCGGAACCGGCACGACGATGTCGGCCTCGACCGGATTTTCGACGGCAAGCCGTCGTCCCATCAAATGCCTCGACTGATTCACCGATCGGCCGAATATAATCGAATCGGGGCGCGAAAAGTAAACGTGCTCGAAGGAGCAAACGGACGCGTTTTTCGGTTCAAACGGAAACGACGAATCAAGTCCGTTCTTATTGATGACCAGCATTTCGCCGGCGCCGATCTCGCGAACCATTTCGGCGTCCATCAAATCGAACGCACAGGATTCCGACGCGACGCACCACGCATCTTTCAATTTCCCGAGGACGAGCGGTCGAAACCCGCGCGGATCGCGGACTGCAACGAGCGAATCGGGCGTCAAAAACAAGAGCGAAAAGGCGCCCTCGGTTTCACGCAAAACTTCACGAATGGCGTCGATCGCGGTGTCGGCAGTGGTCCGCGCGACCGAATGCAGGATCGTCTCGGTGTCAGAAGTCGAAGAGAAGATCGCACCGCCGCGTTCAAGTTCCTTTCGCTTTTCGTTCGCGAACGGCAGATTCCCATTGTGGCAAACCGCCAGCTGTCCGTGTTGGCAGGTGACCGAAAACGGCTGAACTTCCTTGATCGTGTTGCGGCCCGAGGTCGAGTAGCGCGTGTGACCGATCGCGCTGTTTCCATTGAGTTTCTTCAATACGTCTTCGGTCAAGACGTCGGCGACCAATCCGACTGAACGAAACTGATGAAGGTCTTCGCCGTCGCTCGACACGATCCCGCACGCTTCCTGGCCGCGATGCTGCAGTGCGAAAAGTCCAAGCTGCGTCAGCGTCGACGCTTCCGGATGCCCGAATATGCCGAATATGCCGCATTCTTCGTGAAACTTGTCGAGAACCAAATCCATTCGGACTCTATTTTGCCACGAACGAGCTGGAATTTGCGATTTGCGAAGTGCAATTTGCGATTGATTTGGGGATTCCAGGATTCCAGATATTCCAGGGATTCCAGGATTCCAAGGATTCCAGGGATTCCAGGGATTCCAGGGATTCCAAGGATTCCAGGGATTCCAGGGATTCCAGAGATTCCAAGGATTCCAAGGATTCCATGATTCCAAGGATTCCAAGGATTCCATGATTCCAAGGATTCCATGATTCCAAGGATTCCATGATTCCAAGGATTCAATGATTCCATGGATTCTATGATTCCAAGGATTCCATGATTCCATGGATTCTATGATTCCAAGGATTCTATGATTCCAGAGATTCCAAGGATTCCAAGGATTCCATGATTCCAAGGATTCCATGATTCCAAGGATTCCATGATTCCAAGGATTCCATGATTCCAAGGATTCAATGATTCCATGGATTCTATGATTCCAAGGATTCTATGATTCCAGAGATTCCAAGGATTCCATGATTCCAAGGATTCCATGATTCCAAAATTACATCTGTTCAGAGGCAGCTCTGGCACCAATGGAATCCCTGGAATCCCTGAAATCTCTGGAATCTCTGGAATCCTGGAATCTCTGGAATCCTGGAATCCTGGAATCCTGGAATCCTGGAATTCTGGAATCCCTGGAATCCTGGAATCCCTGGAATCCCTGGAATCCTGGAATCCCTGGAATCCCTGCAATCTCTGGAATCCTGGAATCCCTGAAATCATCCAACGCCGAGCGCGTGGGCGAGGCGGTTGAGAGCAACAAGCAGATGAGCGTCGCGGATCTCGGATTCTCGTTCGATGAGATCAGCCAGCGGTATGAATTTCAAATCGGATGTGCCGAGTTCGTCCGCGTCGATCTCGACCGCCATCGGATAAACGATCTCGGGAGTGATCCCGGCGCTTGTAAAGTATGCGCCTCCGAGTTCCCAAACACGTTTTGCCGGAACCCGAAAATCCATTGGAAACCTCTCGCGGACGAACGGTTCAAGATCGAATTTATGCTTGATCGATCGCGGCAGCCGCCAGGCCGGAACGCAGGCGAGACGCGAGTTTCCAGTGAAATTTTGCGGTGCCGGAAGGTCACGGATCTCGATTCCGACAATAATCGACGCATCGCTCTTGATAAAGGGAATCGCCGCGACGGTATTCTTGCTGAATCGTTTCGGAACTATGAATTCCAGTTCATCTCGCGCGAGTTCGTTCGCGCGCGAGTCGAACTCTCCAAAATCGCCGCGATGATGTTCAAGGAAGTCCGGCGCCTGAACATCGACCGCCTCAAATACCATATCGTGTCCGATTGTGAGATCCGGTTCGATCCTCCCGCTGAACACTTGGTTCGACGGCCCCAGCGCACCGCCGATCCACGCTCCCGGCGAATGTCCGAGCTGACGCAAGAGACGATAAATGTTGATCTCGAGCCGGGCGTCGAACATACCGCCGACGTGCGATGCGCGCAGGACCTGGAGCGCATCGAGCTCGCGAACCGAACCGGCGCTCTTGAATTTCGTATAGTTGTCGATCGCGTGCGGCTCGTTGTTCCAACCGCTTATCTGCACGAGGTGGCTCTCGACCCGTTCATCGATTCCGCCAGGCGAAGTGAAATAGAAATTGGGTTCGCTGATCGAGACGATTTGCGTTGATGCAAGCCCCGCTCTTTCGTGCAAGACTTCTGGAATTATCTCGTGAAGTTCGTCAATCCCCGATCCCGAATCTGAAAGGGCACTGATCGGTTCGGTGATGTAACCCGAAAATCGCGCGCGATTCAAATTCGGAACGTCGCCGATCGCATTGACGATCGGCCGCGGAAAGTCCTTTTTCGCAAGCACGAAAAGTTGACCCGATTCGCTCTCGAACCACGGAAGAAGATCGATCGTCTGATTCGGGCGTTCGGCGAGCTCGAAAATCTGGCCGCTCGTCCGATGCCGGTAAAACTTCAGATTCAAAAATCGCGGCGCATTGCCGGATTTCCGGGTTTCGGCGAGTTTGACGCCTTCTCCGGGTCTTACCTTTTCGCCGACGATAAGAAAATTGGTCGGCGGAAACGTCAATGCGCCAACTGAACGATCCGCCAGAAAGAACTTGCCGACGAACCGGTTTTCGACGATCCACGGATTCCAGAGCGGCATCGAAACGACGATCCGCAAGCTCTCCGAGCGAAACGCGCGCTCAAAGTCATCGTGCGAAAAGTACGTGTACTCTTCGAGCAGTTCCGGTGCCCAATGATCGCGATAGTCCTTTCGCAAAACGAATTCGGCCGCATAACGGAGTGTTGTTTCAAATCGAGCGAACCCAGCGCGCGGGGATGCCAAACGCGCGAAGGGAACTCCGGAATCGCGGTTCAGGCTGCATCGAAAATCGCGGGCGAAAACGTCAAACAATGCCGCCGACGAGAGTTCCGGGATAGCGCCGGTTTCAGCGCCGTCGCTCGTCGGGAGATCCAGAAACACCGTCGATTCAGCTTCATCGGGTACGACGAAATCGCGTATGATCAGAACTCCGCCGGTCTTTAGCTGCGCGACCTGATTGCGGAGCGTCCTGTCGATCTCGGAAACATTGAAATCGTTGAAACTCGTGACGTGATGAAGTACGGACGAATCGAGAATTCCGTCCAGCGACTCGGTTTCGAAAACCCGATCGGCGATATCGCCGACGACGAATTCGAGATTCTCAGCACGATAGTGGTCCTTCGAGTAATTGACCGTCACCGGATTGATATCGACGCCAACAAGCTCGAGTTCGCGATACAACCGGGCGAGATCGAATGTCCCGCTCCCCGAACCGGAACCCATATCGGCGATCTTGCCGTACGCCGGAAAATGCGCGGTTGTGAGCGCGATCTTCTGCCGCATCGAAGCGTCCATTCCGGCGAAATACTCCTCGTATTCGGAAAGCGCTCCGCGGGCTTGGTTGGAGTATTTATTCATTCGTCCGAATCTCTTAGGCAAAACAAAACTTTCAATTATCAGCCATCAGCTATTCCGGAATAACCGGCAACAACTGATTATGAATAACCGAAAAACGACAATCGATCGTCGCCGTTAGAACTTGTATCGATATTGAACCTTGAAACTGCGGCCCGCGCCGTCGATTCCCCAACTCGGTTTTCGGTTGAACTGGTCGAACATATTCTCGAAACTCCAGTTGATCTGCGATTTTTCGTTGATCTTGAATCCGCCGCGCAAATTGAAAAGCGCGAACGACGGCAAATAGGTGAACAACGGCGCGGAATCGACGCCGACGCCGAGAATGCGGTTCTGAACCTGAAGAATCGTTTCACCCGTCGCGAGCAAAGTCGTTTCGTCGCCGGTTCCGCAGCGCCCGTCGGGGTTGTTCGTCAATCCCCTGACGCAGGCGCCGCGGCGGAAAAAGTTCTGGATCTGGGCGCGCGTCCGCGTCGCGCCGGTGCGGCGGTCGCCGAGGTCGAGCGTGGAGAAACGATCTTGTTTCTGCGCCAAATTCGAGTAGAACTCGAACCACATATTCGTTTTCGGTTCGTACCGCAAACTGACAACACCTTGCGGCGGCGGCGTTCCGCCTTCGATGTTCGGCGGAAGGCCGGTGACTTCGTCTGCGGCGTGGATGAAAGTGTAATTTCCGCGAAATTCAAGTTTTTCCGTGATCTTCGTTTCGACCTCGTATTCAAATCCGTATAGCCGGGCCGACGTAAAGTTGCTGCGGACAAGAACCGGTGCCGTCGAAAGCGAGACGAAGACGGTCCCGTTCGGGCGCTGGCTGGTGATTGCCTGATCGCCTAGAAACCGGCCGACCGAGCCTTGCGGAAGAATCAGCGCTTGTTTGGTGATCGTGTCTTTCAGTTGCAGATAGAACACCGTAAAGTCGGTGTCGAAACGTTTGTTGGAGTAACGCAGACCGACGTCGAACGTGTTCGAATATTCCGAGCGCTGACGCGAAACGGGGAGTCCGGTCGAAATCGCATTGGCGCTCGCGTCCGACCCGATCGTTCCGCCGAGATCGATCGCGGAGGTGTAATCGACCTCGAAGCCGTCGCCCGTCAGTCCGAGCGTCCCGAGATCGGTCATACTCGGGTAGCGAAAACCACGCGTATAGTTGAACGCAAGATTGAATCCCTTTGCGAGTTTCGCGACCATTCCGATGCGGCCCGAGAAATCGGCGACGCGGAGCGAGTCGTCGTTCCACAGGCGAAAGCCGTTGACGATCGGGCTATCCGCGGCACGCGCGCGGTACGAGCCGACGTTGTAGCGAACCGCGCCGCTCAGTCGGAGTCTATTCGGGATCGCATCCCACGCATCCTGAATGAACAAGCCGCCGCTGATGAAACGGCCTTCATCGGGCACCCGCGGACGTGAAAGGAAAAATGTCGAGTTTACAGGGTTGAAGGTAAACGCGGGCGAGTTGATCTTTTCGAAATAGTAATCCCCGCCGAAAAGAAATGAATTCCGCTTCGGCAGTTCTTTTTCGAGGAAAAAACTGAATCCGGTCGCGGTTGTGCGTTCGTATTGATTGGTAATCGTCGCAGCCGGGTTTCCCTGTCCACCCTGATTGATCCGTTCTTCGCGCTGACTATTGTATGAAAGCGTGAACGATGCCGAATCGAAAAAGCCGAAATCCTGTTTCACGAATCGGATGTAGGCGAAATCCTGCATCAGATTCTTCAAGTCCGCGATGAGGTTTCCGTCGCCGCCGAGAAGTTGGTCGTAGCGTTTGCCGTCGTCCTGTTGGCCGCGCTGGTACTTGACGATGAAGGTCGAATCCGGCCGCGGCGCGTAGTTGAGCCTGAGCGAGCCGCCGTATTGCGAAAACTCGGTATCGGGCAATCGGTCACCGAGAATGCTCGAAGGCAGGCCGAGAAATCGCGTCACCGCCGCGTGCGAATCGATACCGTCCGACGTTCGAAGCGTGCCGACACGCCGACCGATCAGATTGACGCTCCCGCCGAGTTTGTTCGTTCCGAAGCTTAGATTCAACGATCCGAAATAACTGCGGTCGGCGCTTGTGTAACCCGTCATCAAGTCGCCGTGCAGTTCGTTTTTGTCGGATTTGAACGCGGGCGCGCGACTAACCAGATTTACTGTTCCGCCCAACGAATCTGAGCCATACTGTGCCGAATTGGCGCCGCGAAGAATCTCGACCGACTGAAAATTCGACGCGTCGTTGAGATTGAAAAACGTGCTGATACCGCCGCGCTGTGCTGAATTGGTGAAACGAACACCGTCGATGTACACCGAGACGTTCTTGCCGGTCAGTCCACGAACCGCGATCGCGCCGATCGTCGGGCTTGTTCGCTGAAATGAAACTCCGACTTCTTCGTCCGCGAGCTGCGCCAGCACCACCGGAGACTTTTGGTTCATTCGATCGGAACCGATCAGAGTGACGGCCTGCGGCACGTTTTCACGACTTTCGGCACGTCCGGTTTCGGCGGTGACGGTCACCCGCGTTTCATCGACCTGAAGAACGATCTCGAGCGTTTGGCCCGGTCCGAGTTCCTGTTCGTACGGCGCGAATCCGGCTTGGATCACTCTCAACAAACAGTCCTGGCCGCCGACGTCGAAGCTGAATTCGCCCGCCGGATTTGTCACGGCTGTGCGCTTTGTGCCGTTTTGACATTTGATCGACACGTTTGCGCCGGCGACGGCTGCGCCGTTCGGGTCCTTGACGGATCCTATGATCGCATTTGCCTGGGCGATCGCACCAAGCGTTAAAAGCAGCAGAAGAAATCCGGCTCGCAAAGTCATAAATCAAGAATCCCCTGATCGTCCAGTTAGTCTGACGGCAAGACGCGACCGCGGCATTCGCCGAATCCGATTCGCCTGAAGCCTTCCCGCTCGCAGAAACCTCTCATTATCACATCGTCGCCATCTTCGAGAAACCGTCGGGTTTCTCCGGACGGCAACTCAATCGGCTCCGTTCCGCGCCAGGTCAGTTCGAGCAAACACCCTCGTTCGTCCTTCCCGCGTCCGGAAACCGTGCCGGTCGCCATCAGGTCGCCGGTTTGGAGATTGCAGCCGTTCGACGCGTGGTGCGTCAGCATCTGCGCGATCGTCCAATAAAGATCTTTCATATTCGACCGCGAAAGTCTGAATGGTTCGATCAATTCGGAACGCATTTTTTCCGTTTGGATGAAGACCTCGAGATTGATATCAAAACCGCCGCGGCTATTGTTTGCTTCGCCGTTTAGATAATCAAGCGGCTGCGGATCGTTCGCGTCGCGCTCGAACGCCGGAACGCGAAACGGTTCAAGAGCTTCTTTTGTCACGATGAACGGCGACAAGGTCGTCGCGAAGTTCTTTGCGAGAAACGGCCCAAGCGGCTGATACTCCCACGCCTGAATATCACGCGCGGACCAGTCATTGACGAGGCAAAGTCCGAAAATATGATCTTCGGCATTTTCGATCGGTATCGATGTTCCGAGATCGTTGCCCTTGCCGACGAAAAATCCGACTTCCATCTCGTAATCGAGGTTGCGGCACGGCACGAAGATCGGCGGCGCGTCGGCGTCGGCCCGATTCTGACCCTTCGGGCGTTTGACATCGGCGCCTGAAACGATGATCGAGGACGCCCGGCCGTGGTATCCGATCGGGATGTATTTGTAATTCGGAAGCAGCGGATTGTCGGGACGAAACATCGCGCCGACGTTGGTGGCGTGGAATATCGAGCAATAAAAATCGGTATAGTCGCGGATCTCAAACGGCAAAGCGAATTTCGCGGTCACGATCGGCGTCAGAAAATGATCGCGGATCAGGTTTCGGCCCGACTCTTTCGCGTCCACGGAAAGCGCGCCGATAAGGCCAGCGCGAACTTTCGGACTCGCCGCGAGTTCGAGATCGACCTTTTCAAATCCGTCCGCGAGAAAGCTGTTGTAAAACGGCTCGAAGTCGAGGATGAAGTCGCCGATCGCAATTCCGATCTGCAGGTCATTTCCTTTGTAATACTTGCAGACCGGGAGATTTTGAAGAGGAAAATCAGAATCGGGCCGGTTTGCCGACTCGATCCAGCTTTGAAGATTCGGATCGTGTGTTTCGTTTGTCATAGTCAAGCTCCGAACGTCATTCGTGCGTGCGGAGACTGCTCACGCTTTGCACCGAAGAACCCAGACGGAAACCTTATTCTAACACGAACGCGCCCGGTGAAAAGCGCGCGGGGAGCTTGCGAAACAAGGAGCGGTGAGCCTATTTACTGCAGTAAAAAGGACATTTCTTGCAGGCCTTGCCCTTCTTATACTTTTTACAGCACTTCTTTTTCGTTTTCATAACTCTCCTAATTAGACTGACTATGAAAGTCGTTTTCATTAAAGAGATTATTGCAATCGCCTCGGTTTGTCAAAACCATTGATTCAGAACCCGAATTCCGGAATCGACCGGTTGAGTTTAAGATAGATGCGATGAAAAAAATCGTGGTCATCGGCGCCGGTTTGGGCGGACTTTCGGCGGCTTGCCGCTTGGCAAAGTCCGGGTTTTGCGTGACCGTCGTCGAAAAGAACGGGACTCCGGGCGGAAAGGTCAATTACTTCGAATCAAACGGCTTTCATTTTGACACCGGCGCATCGCTCGTGACGATGAAGCACGTTTTTGAAGAGTTGTTCGAGTTCTGCGGACGCTCGCTCGACGATTATCTGATTTTTGAAAGGCTTGACCCGATCTGTCGTTACTTCTGGTCCGACGGAACACGCTTCGACGCTTCCGGCGACGCGGAAGAGACTGAACGACGGATCGCCGTGGTCGAACCCCGCGATGCGGCCGGCTTTCGCGACTTTCTTGCCGATTCACGCGACAAGTACGAGGTCGCCGAGCGGACTTTTCTCAAGCATAATCTGAGCGATATGTCGGAGATGTTCACTCGTTCGAATCTCGGCGATCTGTGGAAGATATCGGCACTGCGTTCGCTCGACTCGCACGTCGGACGCTACTTCAAATCAGCAAAGATGCGGCAGTTGTTCGATCGTTTCGCCACCTATAACGGTTCCTCGCCATACAAGGTGCCGGCCACTTTTTCGTTGATCCCATATGTCGAATTCGGTCTCGGCGCGTGGTATCCGACGGGCGGAATCTACGGGATACCGACGGCGATAACGAAACTGGCCGCCGAGATGGGCGTTGAGATCAAACTGAATTCGGAAGTCGAAAAGATCGTCGTTGAAGACGGCAAAACGAAAGGCGTCGATCTCGTCAACGGCGAGACTCTCGAGGCGGATTTCATTGTCGCGAACTCGGATGCGATCGATACGTACCGGAATCTCGTTTCGAGCCGCGACTATCCGTTGAAGAAACTCGACCGCATCGAGCCGTCCTGCAGCGGATTCGTTCTGCTTCTCGGAACGAACGTCAAGTTCCCGCAGTTGGCGCATCACAACATCTTCTTCTCCGACGATTACCGTGCCGAGTTCAGATCGATGTTCGACGAGTTGCGTCCGTCAAAAGACCCGACGATCTACGTCTGTGCGACGTCGCGTACGGATGTGACGCAGGCGCCCGAGGGCTGCGAGAATCTCTTCATACTGGTCAACGCGCCGTATACGAGCGAGCGGACCGATTGGTCGCGCGAGGGGCCGCAGTATCGCGATCTTATAATTTCGAAATTGGAACAATTCGGACTTGAAGGACTCAACCGCTCGGTCGTCGTCGAGGAATCGATCACGCCGGACGACTTTCGGATCCGATACCGCGCGAACCGCGGATCGATCTACGGCGTCTCGTCGAACGGCATCTTTTCGGCGTTTCTCAGGCCGCGAAACAAGTCGCGCGAAGTCGAAGGATTGTATTTCGCCGGCGGCACAACTCATCCCGGCGGCGGAATGCCGCTGGTGCTGATCTCGGGACGAATGGCCGCCGAACTCGTTCTGCGCGACGCCGCGCCAAGTTAATTGACAATCGCGCCGTAACGCTCGAGAAGCCTTTCGATCTGCGGATTTGTCGTCAGATCCCAAGCGGTCTCGCCTTCCTTGTCCTTTAAATTCACGTTTGCGCCGGCGATGAGCAGGGCTTTGACACTCTCAACATTGTCCTCGTCCGCGGCCTCCATCAGGGCGGTCCGCCCGCGCGAGTTCCGGGCATCGATATCGTCCGTTTCCAAGATCAGGATCTTCAGCACCTCGGGGTCGGCGTTTCGCGCCGCGAGTATCAGGGCGTTGTTTCCCTGACGGTCGGTCAGGTCGACCTTCGCGCCGTATTTGATCAGGGTTCGCACGACCTCGACATCGGCGTCATCGTCGATGCGCATCAAAGGCGTCTGACCCGCCTCATCCCGTGCATTCACGTTGGCGCCGAATTCGAGCAAGATCTCGACGATCCCAGCATTGCCGTTTTCCACCGCCAGAAACAGCGGCGTTATTTCGCCGTAACCATCGTCCTTGGAATTGACGTTCTCTCCGGTGCCGATCAATTGCTTGACGAGGTCGGAATTATTGTCTGAAACGGCGCGAAAGAGCGGGCCCGAGTATTCGGCGTAGGCGACGATGCCCATCGTCACGAATACCTCGGGCACCTCCAATTCAATATTCGCGGAGCTCGAGCTATCTTCCCGAACGTCAATATCAATCGAACGTTCCTTGAACGCCGCCGCCGCAACCTCCAACCTGTAACTTCCGGGATCGACATTCGAAAACCCATACTCGCCTTCTTCGTTGCATTGGGTTCGGAGTCTCGCTCCATTCGACACGCCGGTTAGGGTCACCTGAGCATTGGGAATTGCCGCGCCGTGAATATCGGTCACGGTGCCCGAAACGAGTTGCGACTTGGCCGCCGCAACAGGCCGATTTTCAGGTGTCTTTGCCGCCGACAGTCGGTCGTTGTTTCGGCCGGTCAGGGCCGGTGTTCCCTGCGCGAACGCCAACGTCGAGAGCGTCAGCGATGCGCCCAGAACGCCCGCCGCGAATCGCGCGCGGCTGCGCTCGTTCCTCACACAGATCGAGTCGGCCAAGTTTTTTTCTGACATAACTTCTCCTGAACGCAAACGTAGAAACGTCTTTGCGCTATGCAAAAATGAAGGTCGTAAAACCAGTTGTTTGAATTATTTCGGCGTGTTCAGCACCCGCGCCGTCGTCTGACGAGTTACAACTACCTTGATGCATCCACATTTTGATTTGGTTGCAACGCGGGCGAAATTTATTCGAACGCCAGTCGGAAGGGCGTAAGTTCTTTTTGCAATTGGTTTTTGCTAGACTGTAGGGGCTCTCCAAAGTCAAAGACTCGTCCGGCCGCCATAGCCGGCATTCAACGTGATTTTTGGGTTGCGGCAACGAATCGGTAACAGATGACGTCACTGGGAGCGGGAAAATTTGGAGTTCGTGAAAAGTTGCTTCGCCTTTGTTCGGCGATCGCAATGTTCATTCTCTTAAGTGCCGTCGCCAACGCCCAAAATCAGTTTGAAGGGAAAAAGATAGTCGACCCGGTCGATGTCACGTTCGAGGGGAACGACCGCGATCTGTCGGCGGCCGAGCAGTTCAGGCTGATTGCGCGCGGAGCGCTTGGCGAAGCATTTTCAGCGGTCAGGGTCCGGGAGGCGATTCAGAGAATCTACGACACCGGACGTGTCGCTTCGGTTTCGGTCGAAGCGGAACCGATCGGGGAAGCTTCGGTCAGGTTGCGTTTCGTGATCAAACGCAAGACGCGCGCTGAGCGTTTGGTCGTGAAGATCGGAAAGTTCACCGGCGAACCGATCACCGAAGACGAGCTTCTTTTCAAGCTCAATCTCCTCACCCCGGGCCAGGCGGTGACCGAACAGGTTCTTCAGTCGAACGCCAACGCGATCCTCGAATACCTGCGTGACCGCGGCTACTACAATTCCGAGGTTACTTATTCGCAAACACCGCTGACCGGCGAGACGCAGGTTGCGGTTCGGTTTGACGTATCGCCGAACGTCCAAGCACGGGTCAGCGAATTCAAGATCGCGGTAACCGGTTTTGATGCGAAGAATGTGCTGACCAAACTTAATCTCAAAACCGGAGCGCCATTCTCGAAAGCCAAACTCAACGAAGATGTTCAACGTGTCGAGAGCGCCCTTCGCGAACAGGAACATTTCGCGCCGGACCTGATCGAACCGCGCGTTGTTTTCGATCCCGACAACAATTCGGTCGCGGTCTCACTAAGCGGCAAGGTCGGCGCCGTTGTTCGGGTCGAGATCGAATCTGACAAGGAGAAGGTCGGCAATGGCACGCGAACGAAACTCCTTCCGATCCTGCGCGAGGGAACACTTGATTATTCGGCGATAGTCGAAGGCGAACGGCGCCTCGAGAACTACTTTCAAGAACAGGGGTTCTTCTTCGCCGACGTCACTCCGGTTTGCTCCGTCACGCCGGCATTCACCGAAACGGAAGCAAGTTATATCGTCAATGGGACCGAGACGCTGTGTTCGGCTTTGGCGGGAGCGGAACTCGATGCCAAAACCGTCGACGTGAAGTACCTCGCCGATCTAAATCGTCAATTCAAACTCGTCGACATCCGCATCGAAGGGACGAAACTCTTGCCCGCGGCGGAGGTCAAAACGGTTCTCGAATCGCAGCAAGCGACGGTGCTCGGAATTGTTCCGTACCTGGGTTACGGTCGCGGATACACGAGTTCCGAATTGCTCAGCGAAGATCGTGAAACCATCCAGTCGCTGATGCGTGAACTCGGATTTCGCTCTTCGACCGTGACCGTGAAGCAAGGTGTTTCGCCCAATGGCGAAGATCTGATCATTACTTTCGTCGTCAACGAAGGCCGTCCGACGCGAATCGACGAGGTTCAATTGATCGGCAATTCAGCGTTTTCGGAATCGGTTCTGAAATCCAAACTACCGAACCTGATCGGTCAGAATTACTCGCGCGCGCGGATCCGGAACGGCGTCAAGAAACTCGTCGAGTTTTATTCAAACGAGGGTTTTTACGAAGCCGGGATCATTTTTGAGGTGGAAGAAAAATCGTCGGATGAAACCGAGGATCGAATCAAGGTCATTTACCGCGTTGAGAACGAGGGCAAGCGCGTGATCATCAATCGTATCCGGATCAGCGGAAACGAACGAACCGCGCGCAACGCGATCCTGAAGGCCTTGAATCTACGGGTTGGAAACGTCTTGCGGGCGGCCGACATCTTCGCGAGCGAGCAGAATCTGTACGCCAGCGATGCGTTCAAGCGTGTCGAGATCAAGACTGAGCCGGCGGGTGAGGGCACGGACGGAAACCGTTTGATCGATATCGTCATCAACGTCGAAGAACAGCCGCCGCGATTGATCACGTACGGCGGCGGTTTTTCGACCGATGCCGGACCGTTCGGTTCGTTCGACATTCGCCATTTCAATCTTTTCGGCAAGCTTCAGCAGGGTGGAGCGCGGGCTCGTATCAGTCGTCTTCAGCAGATCTTTCAAGTCGATTACGTCAATCCGCGATTCATCAGCGATGGAAGATCGGCAGACGGCGTCCGGCGCTTTTCGCCGTTGACCTTTACGGCTCAATACCAACGTGATTCGACGGTCACGAGGTTCTTTCGGTCGGCCTTCGATAAGGGAACCTTCGGCGTCGTTCAGCGGATCGACGCCAACGGAAATCCGATCGATCAATTCGGGAACAATACCGGAGACCCGACGATCAATCGCCTGACGCTCTTTGCCGAGACGAGTCGGACGATCAATTACAAAGAACGGAGCCTCATCTTCCTCCGCTATCGATTCGAGGACGTCCGGCTATTCAACATCGAAAGTCTTCTGATCAAGGACCTTCTGCTTCCGGACGCGAAGATTCGAATCTCGGGATTCGGTGCGACCTACGTCCGCGACACGCGGGAAAACTGCAATTTTCGGTATTCCGTTTTGGAGATAATCTCGAAAGGCGAGGCCGGCGATCCCTGTCGCTACAATCCCGGCGATCCGACGAAAGGCGAGTATATTACCGCCGAATACAATCTGAGCCTGCCGTTTCTCGGCGCCAACATCGGATTTCAGAAGTTTCAGGCGTCGTATTATCGCTTCTACACCGTTCCGGCGCTGAAGAACACGACATTCGCCGGACGCGCGGTTATCGGGCTCGCGAACGTTTTTTCAAAGCGCAGCCGGTTCAATTCGACGCAGTTCCCGGATCTTGACGGGATTCTGCCGATCAGCGAACGATTCTTTGCCGGAGGTTCAACGTCCATCCGCGGGTTTGACTTCGAATCGGCCGGACCGCGGGTAGTGATCGCTCCGCAAGGCACTTTCCGTGATCAAAGCGGCCAGATCATTGCGCTCAATCCCTTTACCGTGCCGTTCGGAGGCAACGCGCTGGCGATCGTAAACCTCGAAGCGCGGATTCCGTTGACCAAGTCCATCCGCGCCGTTCCGTTTTACGACGGCGGGAACGTTTTCCGAAGGATCGGCGATATCTTCAATCCGCCCGATGTTCCGGCCGGAGATACGTTCCGACAGAATCTGCGGGCGCTCTGGTCGCATACGGTCGGTCTCGGGTTGCGTCTTAAAACTCCGGTAGGCGGTGAGTTCGGGGTGGATTTCGGATACTTGCTCAATCCGCCGCAATTTCGAATTCCGCAACCGATCGGCCCGGATGGGATCTATCGCTTGCGCCAAGAGCAGATTCATTTCAGGTTCTCGCAAGCGTTCTAAAGGGGAGAACGGGCCGATCGATCGGAAACCCCGACGTTTTCTCTTTACCTGCTCCCTTTTTCCGTTAGTTTATCGCCGAAGAAATGATGTGGCTTTCGTCGAGCTCGACAAGGAAGTTCTCGTCCTGACTCTCGACAACGAGATCATGGGGTTGCAGTTCCACTGTTTCAACAACCGGTTTGACTGCGATCGCCGGCGGCTGTGGCTTCGACGCCGGTGCGGCATCTATTTCCGGGAGCTTTGCTTTGCCGGCCTCAAGTTTCAGGCGTTTGCGGCGGGTCTTGACCTCATACATTGCCTTGTCGGCTGCGATCAGTAGCTGATCGAGCATCTTTCCGGACGCCGGATAGGATGCGGCGCCGACACTTATGCCCACCTTTGCAAATCGCCCGTCGCCGATCGGCAAGAGAAAGTTCGCGACGGCTTTTTCGATCCGTTGACACAATTCCTGAATCGAGCGGTTGTCGGTTTCCGGAATGATTCCGACAAACTCGTCACCCGCATAACGGGCGAGAAAGTCGTAGTCGCGCATCTGGCCGCGCATTACTTTCGAGACTTCTTTGAGCAGCTTGTCGCCGATCTTGTGGCCGAAGGTGTCATTAACGTCCTTGAATCCGTCCAGATCAAGCATCAGCACCTGAAACTTGCCGTCATTTCGGTCGGACCGTGCCGACTCCTTTTCAAATTGAATCTGCAAACTGCGGGCGTTCGGCAATCCGGTCATCGGATCGGTCAACGCGCGCGATTCGGTTTCCGCGTGATTGATTGACTTGAAGATCGCATCCGAGGCAATTCTCGAAACTGTCTCGAGCAAACGAAGATGCTCGTCTTCATACTCCGCGATGCCGCACGAATAGATCGAAATGGCGCCGAGCAGTTTTTCTTTCGCGATCAGAGGGAGCGACGCCATCGCCGAATACTCGTAACTGAGGCTCACTTGACTGAAGGAAAAGTCGAGACTCGGAACTTTGGAAGACACAGCCTGACGTTTCTTGAGCGCGAAACCCGTTCCG
The DNA here is from genome assembly GCA_016715115.1 of Acidobacteriota bacterium. Taxonomy (NCBI): domain Bacteria; kingdom Pseudomonadati; phylum Acidobacteriota; species Acidobacteriota bacterium. The sequence continues at coordinate 870,671 of JADKBM010000004.1, read as the reverse complement.
CCTTCGCCTGATCGTACATAAATATGCTTGAGCTCGGCGTCATTGAGGCCCTCGGTGTAAACCGCCTGCGCTTCGTCCGTCAATTCGTTGTGCTGGTAGATAACGCACGTGTCGAACGGGACGAGTTCGCGGATCTTGGCCGCGAACAACGCATATATGTTCTCGATCGAAAGCGACGAACTGAACGTCCGCGCGAGTTCGTAAAGCGTGAAAACCTCGCGGTTTGCGCGCTTGATCTGCTCGATGTAACTCTGGTTTTCCGCCGCGGTCTTGAAGGACGCTTCTTCAGATGCAGAGTCAAATTCGTAGGCCAGATTCTCGTTCTCGATCTTACCTTCAAACTGGCTGAGATTTCGGCAAAAAATATCGACGATCGTCGGATCGAACTGCGAACCGGCGCCGTTGACCAGGAATCTGCGCGCCTCTTCGCGTGAAACTGCGGCTCTGTACGGACGGGCGCCGCGAAGCGTGTCATAGGCGTCGGCGACCGACAGGATCCGGGCCGTCAGCGGAATCTTCTTTGCCTTCAGACCTTCAGGATATCCCGTTCCGTCCCAACTCTCGTGGTGGTATTTGATCGTTGGAATGACGGGATCGCTGAATCCGATGGATTCGAGGATCGAAGCGCCGACCGCCGCGTGAATCTTGATCTTTTCCATTTCGGCCGGAGTCAGTCGGCCCGGCTTGTTCAGGATGTGATCGGGAACCGCCAGTTTACCAATATCGTGGAGAAGCGCGCCGGTTCTGAGCGCCCGAATCTCGTCCTCAGGCAATCCGAGCATTTCGCCGATGCCGACGGCATATATCTGAGTCCGCCGGACGTGTCCTCGGCCGACCTGATCACGCGCATCGATCGCCGTTGCGAGCGCTTCGACCGTTGCGAGGTGGATGCGGCTCGCTTCGCGAATTTCCTTCACCTTCTGCTCAAGCCGATCATTGTGAATGCGATTGGCAAGATGTGTAAGAGCCGCGACGGCGAGGACGACCCAACCGAACGCGAGTCCGAAGAATGTGAACAAGAAATGAAACAAAAGGACGTTCGCGAGGTTGATCAGATACGGTACGATCGTTCGAAGGAACTGCGTACGCAATGATTCGTAAACGACTTCTTTTAGTTTCAAAAACGCGAACAGACTGTTGAGAGTCCTGGTTGCGAGATAGTGAACTGTCGCGGAAACTCCCAATCCGGCGCCGAGCCAGAGCGGTTCGAGCGGTTGATCCGCGACATAATTTGGGATAAAACCGGCAAAGTTGCTGAGTGTGAAATAGAATGCAATTGCGGAAAGGAAGCCGGCCGTAACGTCGTTGAAGACGCTGAACGATCGGTCAAATCGCGACTTACTGGAAAAACCGATATGGGCTAACGAAGTCGAGACGGACAAGAGCACGGCGCCGGGAACACCAAGCCAGATCGTCCCGAGAAAGACGGCCAGTTCTTTGGTCGAAATCTGAATTGAAGTGCCCGGTACGGTCAATCGAAACTGGCTTGTCAGCGCAGTGATCGCCAGGGCAACGCCAAGAACTGCGAGTTGCTGGGTCGGAAAGTTGAACAAACCGTAAAGCGCGAAACCGCACGCTGCAAGAGACGCGAGAAGCATTAACCCCCAAAGAGACTTGGTTGGCAAATTTGCTTCGACTTTGCTTTCGGTTGGCTTCTCCATCGTTCTTAATCCGCCGCGTATCTGCATTTCCGAATTTTGCCTTTGGGACTTTAGATCTTTATCTGTCACGATCGATTTCTAAAAGTTCATTTTCCGTTGACCTCAAATCAGCTGTTCGCACGCAAAATTTGCGTTCAATCAAATCTTGACGTGTAATTCACAGGGTGAAATTGATGAGTCGGAACAACCGTTCTGAATAATTGACAAAACTCGGGGCAATTTACGATAAACTGTTCTCGGGACAACCGCCCGATTCTGAATCAAGGGAACTGGGAATTCCCTAAGTCTTAATTTTAGAATAAATACTGTTCCTTAGGCAATATGTTTTTTGAGACCGGGAAGTCAACAAATAAAGGTCCGCGGTTGGTTTTGGCGGCTTCTTGTTTTTTCGCGTTGATGGTCATTCTCGCAACGATACCTGCTCGCGCTCAGCCGCCGGATGAGACCATCCGTGTCGCAACGGAACTTACCGCCGTCGAAATAACCGTCAGCGATCGCGACGGCAAACCGGTCCGAGGACTTGGCGCAAGCGATTTCAGACTCTTCGAAGACGGTGAACGAAGGGATATCTCATTTTTTGAACCGGTTCGCCGCGAGAACTTCAACCGTCCGCTCGCCGTGGTCTTCGCGCTCGACGTATCCGGCAGTATGACGCCCGCCGAACTTTTGCTGCTGCGCGATGCCTTGCGCCGGTTCGTCAAGCGCCTCGCTGATCGCGATTCATATTTCGCGCTCATAAAGTTCGGAATGGATGTTGAAACGATTCAAGAATTTACGAACAAACCGGAGAAGCTCGAACGCGCGTACGAGAAGCTGATCCGTTCCGATGACGGCCTTTCGACCCACGCCTACGATGCAACGGACGCCGCCGTGAGGCTTCTCGCCAAAAGATCTCCGAAGATGATGAAGAACAGATTTCCGAAGCGTGCGGTGATTCTTGTGACCGATGGCTTCCCGGTCGGCGATACAGTCTCGCCTTCGACCGTGATCGAGCGCGCGAATGAAGCCGAAACCACGGTCTATTCGGTCATCGTGCCGTCGTATTCGCGATTGCAGGGCAACAAGAAACCACTGCCGACGCTTATTGAAACAAGCGGATTGATCGAAAAGACCGGAGGGAGATCGTTCTATGTAAACGACGATAATTTCGACAAGCTATTTGAAAGCCTGGCCGTCGAGGTGACCTCATCGTACGTTCTGGCGTTTTATCCGGAGTCTGAAACGAAAGGTCGAGAGGCTCACGAGATACGAGTTGAGGCAGTGAACGGATTTCAGATCAAACAGAATCGGACGCGCTTCCAACGAATCGCCAAGGACCGCAAGTCGGACGCGATTCGTCAATAGCGATCTTCGTCATATTCGTACGAGCCGCTCTCGTAATCATCGTAATCGTCGGTTTTCGCTGTTTCGTGAAGATCAAGTTCGACCGGATCGAGTCCGACGACCTCGAGGTCGGCCCCGCATTCGTCGCAACTGACAACGTCGCCTTGCTCGGAGTCGGCATCGACGTAAACTTCTTCATCACATTCAGGGCAAATTGCAGTCGGCATCGTTAGAAAATCTCCACTAATCGAATTTGCGAAAGTCTTGAGGGCAGCGTCTGAAAAAACATTCCGCGCATTCCAATCTAATCCGAATGCGGACCATTTGGCAAGATTCTTGAGTCAGAATTTAAGCGGTTCCCAATTTGTTTTCAGGCGATAATTATTAGATATTATTCCTTGATCCGTTCAGAATTCAACTCCGTCCGACAAAAAATGCGCTTTCCTTTCAAACTCAATGATTCGCGAAATTTTGACGTTGTCGGATTCGGAACCAACGCCGTCGATTTTCTGATTCGTGTTCCGGAGTATCCGATTTTCAACTCAAAAGTCGAACTTGAAGATTACATACAAGCGGCCGGCGGTGAAATCGCGACGACGATGGCCGGCCTGCAGCGACTCGGTGCGAAGACCGCATACGCCGGAAGATTCGGGACGGATCCGGAAGGCGTGTTCGGAATGGACTCGCTTCGGTCCGAAGGCGTGGATCTTACGTATGCCGAACAAATCGATGGAGCGCGCACGCAAATCGCATTCATCGTCATCGATGTGCGCAACGGCGAACGAACGGTGATCTGGAAACGTGACGGCGCACTCGCGTATTCGGCTCAAGAAGCGCCGCTTGAGGCGGCGGCTGACTGCCGCATTCTTCATTTCACTCCCCACGATGCGCACGCGTGCCACGCGATGGCGCGTCAGGCCAAGAGTTCCGGTGCCGTCGTTTCGATTGATATCGACAACGTTTTCGACGGCATCGAAGATGTGTTGCCGCTCGTTGACGTTTTGATCACTTCGGCAGAGTTTCCGGAACGATTCCTCGGAATCACTGATCGTGAAACGGCGCTGCGGGAGTTTAACAACAGATTCGGTTGCCAAGTCACCGGTATGACTCTTGGCGAATCGGGTTCTCTCTTGTTCTGCGACGGTCATTTCATTCGAACCGACGGCTTTGCCGTTCCCGGCGGCTGCAAGGATACAACGGGTGCCGGTGACTCATTTCGCGTCGGCCTTCTTTATGGGTTGCTTCGCGACCAAACCATTGAAGAATCGGCGCGGATGGCCAATGCCGTGGCTGCCCTCAAATGCCGCGCCGTCGGTGCCAGAACTGCATTGCCGACTGCCGACGAGCTCAAAAACCTGCTGAAATAATTCATAGACTCACAATCGAACGATGTGAGAAAATGGATTTGACGGATCGCCATATTCCTCGTCAGGTCTCCACTCTCCGTAGTTATGGAATCAAAGATCGGCTTAGTAATTCAATTCACCGGAATCTTTCTGATCACCGCGCTTTCGCTGTTTTTGCGGAGGTCTCTGAAGACTACCGCTTCGACACTGTGGCTCGTTGCTTGGTCCAGCCTTTCGGTCGCGTTGTTTAGCCTGAGCCTCGCATTCATTTTTCCTTCGAAGCTGCTTTTCTCAGTGTATTTCTTTTTCGAGTACGTTTTCGGATTGATGCTGATACTGGGTTGTCGCAGTCTGACCGGTGAATACGAGTTCGAGCGTCGATCGCTTTTGTTATTGATTCCCTTCGCGATGCTCGCAATGGTCTTGTCGGTCGGGATCATCGACTTCAATTACGTCTTCAACATTCACGCATTCGTCCTCGGGGTCTTTTTCGCGTGCGCATATTTCGTTTTGCGGACATCGCTGATCAGGACTTTCGGTTGGCGTGTGATGAGCGTCGCGCTGGCGCTGCTTGCAATCGACTTTTTTCATTACGCGGCTGTCTTTAGCCTGCTGATGATGTACCCCGGAATTCTGCCCGAAGAAAACTACCTTGCGTTCGAACCGATAATCGACCTCGTGCTTGAGATTCTGTTAGGCTTCGGAATGGTGATCGTGCTTCTCGAACAAGTCCTGAAAGAAATCAAGACGGTCAACGTTCAACTTGAAGAAGCGCACGAAAAGCTGAAGCAAACTGCGCATATCGATCCGTTGACCACGGCATTTAACCGCCACGCGTTTTATGGTTTCCTCGAGACCCGCAATGCCGATAGGGTTTCCGGCTGTGTGGGTTTCTTTGATATCGACGATCTGAAGCCGATCAATGATCAACTCGGGCACACCATCGGCGATACAGTGATTCGCAACGTGGTGCGCGTCCTGCGCGACATCATTCGCGCCGAAGACCTGATTTACCGCTGGGGCGGCGACGAATTCTTCGTCGTGATGCTTGGGATCACCGAAAGCGACGCTCTCTCGAGAATCAGTCGCATCGACAGGATGTTGACCGACATCACGCTCGACGGCGTCGACCGACCGCTGACCGTTCGTATTTCGTACGGATTCAAAGCCTTCGTTGATATGTCGGAACTTGAATCGGCGGTAAAGGCAGCTGATGAGGAAATGTACCGCCGAAAGATGGAACGAAAGACTCGCCGCGGCGCCCATATTAGCGCGCCGGTATTCATCTCGAACGAGAACATCCTGGTTTCTTGCGACCGCTAGTCCTCGAATTGAAACTCACCGAATTTCTCAGGAATATGAAAATTCGGGGTCGTCGTGAGCGTCGGCGACCAAGCAAGGTAGCCTCGTCCCGGAACCGTTCCAACGCATCGAAAAAGATTTCCGCGCCAAACGTCACCGGCTTTTGGCATTCTTTCGAAAGCCGTCCAGGGAATCTTGAGCGCCATAAGAACGCGGTTCGAGTCAATTCTCCCGGCGGAAGCCATTCCTGAGAAGAACTCCCAATCGGTTTCGCGGCGGTCCGTAAGTTGATGAACCGCGAGATCGATCCACTCGCCGTTCGGCGCGACCTCGAATTCAAAATAACGGCTCGCGTCCTCCTTGTTCGGCGCGACGAAGATCTCGCAAACGTCGCGGTCCCAAAGTCCGATCGTTTTCGACCTCAGGTTCGGGATCTCAGCGGTGACCAAAGGTTCCGCCTGATTCGCTTCGAACCGGACGTAAAGCGAAGTGTCCGACCATAAAAGCCGCGCCGAAAAATGCCGTCCCGCGGGCGCTTTTTCGCCTGACCAATACGTCTCGACGCAAATTTCGTCCGCCCTATCCCAAGACTCGTGTCCGAGTTCGCCGATCTCAAAATCGCGACCTATTCTCCTGACGCTCGCTTTCATTCTCCGATGATCTTGACCAGCACGCGCTTGCGGCGGCGGCCGTCGAATTCTCCGTAAAAGATCTGTTCCCACGGCCCGAAATCGAGGTCGCCCTCGGTGACCGCGACGACCACTTCGCGTCCCATTACCTGCCGCTTCATATGCGCGTCGGCGTTGTCCTCGCCGGTATCGTTGTGGCGATAGCCGCGGACCGGTTCGTGGGGCGCCAGTTTCTCGAGCCAGATCTCGTAATCGTGATGCAGTCCGCGTTCATCGTCGTTAATGAAGACGGAGGCCGTGATATGCATCGCATTGACGAGAACGAGTCCTTCCGAGATTCCACTTTCCCGCAGGCAGCGACGAACGTCGGGCGTGATGTTGAGAAACGCCCGACGCGTCGGTATGTCGAACCAAAGTTCCTTTCGATAACTTTTCACTGGACCTATTTTCCTGTGTTGAAGACCGTTTTGAACGCCATCTTGGCGAGTTTCCAAGTCCGGTCAAAGTCGATCTTACCGCCTTCATCGTCACGTCCGAGCAGTTTGTCGACAATCATTTTCCGCAGATCGCGTCCTTCGCGTTTGAGCATAAATTCCTTCGCGTACGGCTTCGCCGTTTCGAAGAAATTGAACTCCGGATCCGTCACGATTCCGATGCCTTCAAGCGTCATCAGCGCGCGCATTATGTATGTGAAGTTCGAAGGCAGACGAAACGGATAATCGTACATCACGTCGGCGAGATCGTAGGTCAATTCCTTGAAATTGACGTCCTTGAGCTTCAGATTCAAATGGAACCGGAACATCTTTTCAACAACGGGCCGGACGATCTCCGGATTGGCCCCGGGCTTCAGAAAGTCAAGGTCGATCAGATCCTGAGCAATTCCCGCGGGATCTTTACTGACGACGTGGAAGAACGCGTCGATCATTTTCGCCTGGAGCTTCGGCGTTATTCGTCCGACCATTCCGAAGTCGAAAAACGCAAGCCGCCCGTCGGGCATCACGAGCAAATTGCCAGGATGCGGATCGGCGTGGAAAAACCCGTCTTCCAGGAGCTGTTTCAAATAGGTTCGGATCAACAACCGATTGACCTTCTCTGGCGCCACGTTGCGCGACTTAAGGTCTTCCAGCGCGGTGACCTTCGTCCCGTGGATGAACTCCATTGTCAGAACTTTGGCAGTTGTTGCAGTCCAATAGATCTTCGGCACGTGGACGTTTGTCCAATCCTTGAAACTCTCGCGAAAACGTTCTGCATTGCGGCCCTCGGCGGCGTAATCCATCTCTTCGTGGATGGTCTCGTCGAATTCGCGGAGCATACCGGCCCAGTCGGCGTTTTCGTTCAGCGCCGGAAATCGCTCCGCAAATTTGGTAACGGTCCGCAAGATCTCGATGTCGCCGCGGATGATCCCGGCCAGATTCGGACGTTGTACCTTAACGGCAACTTCTTCGCCGGAATAGAGTTTCGCGCGATAAACCTGGCCGAGGCTCGCCGCCGCGACGGGTTCGATGTCGAACTCCTCGTAAACCTCGTTGATCTTCTTCTCGAGTTCCTTTTCTATCCGCGCGAACGCGATCTCGTTCGGAAACGGCGGGACCGAGTCCTGCAGTTCGCCGAGCGCCTTAACGAAAGGCAGCGGCAAAAGATCCGGCCGCGTTCCCATCGATTGACCGATCTTGATGAACGTCGGACCGAGTTCGATCAGTTCTTCCTTCAGCCAAACCGCCTGTCTTTCCTGATTCAGCTCCTTGCTCTTCTCGGATCCGATGATGAAGCGCCGGAGAAGCAGCATTGACCAGTGGAAGAACCAGAGCCGCAGATTATGAAGCTTTTCACCATAAAATGCCATCCGCGTCAGGCGCCGTGCCGTCTCAAGCCGGGCTTCCGCATTCTTCAGATGTTGTGCGCGATGCACTTCGTATTGATCGAGATAGAGATAGAGCCCAAGTTTGCCGAGCGTCTTCGAGACTTGGAAAAGACGCCGGTATCCGCGCCAGCCCTGATAACTGCGCTCGACCTCGGTTTCCTTTTCGATCAGAAACCGCTCTTCGGCAATCAGATTCTCGTTCGAGACGAGCTTTGAAATCGGCAAAACCTTTGTCGGAACGAGCGCATGCGAACCCTTGCCGTTCTCAACGATCGGTAAGATTGTTGATTCTCTTGTTGCCAACCCTGTTTCTTCTTCCATCTAAACCCCTTGCAAAACTTCTCTTAGAATCACAAAAAACGAATCGCTTTGCAAAAAAGTTCGGCCTGCATTTTGCGGAGCCGCGACAATACGCGAAGCTACGCTTGGAAAAGCGCGTTCTTTTTGCAGTGTCGTTCGTTCCAAAACAACTATGTTAGCTCTAACTGATTCATTACGCCTTTCCGGCCAAAATAGCCGAGCGCGCGGTTGGAGTCTTTTTGAATTTGCGCCTTGAGTTCGTCGATGCCGTTGAATCTGCGTTCGTCGCGGATGCGATGGAGGAACCGGACGCGCAGGACGTCGCCGTAAAGATCGCCGTCGAAATCGAAGACGAATGTTTCGATGGAAGGCATCGTCTCGTCATCGAACGTCGGCCGGACGCCGACGTTCGTGATGCTCCGCCGCCAAACCCCGTCGATCAAGGTCGCCGTCGCATAAACTCCGAATTTCGGGATCACGCGGTTGACGGGTTTGAGGTTCGCGGTCGGAAATCCGATCGTCCGACCGCGCTTCAGACCGTGGATGATCTGGCCTTCGACGCCGTACGGCCGGCCGAGCATGCTGCGCGCGATACTGACCTGGCCGTCGGCAAGGAGTTCGCGGATCTTCGACGAAGATATGCGAGTTCCCCGAAGTTGAACCTCTTCGACCTCATCCGCGACGAATCCGAGTTTCTCGCTCATTTCGCGCAGCAGACCGATGTTGCCGCCCCGGTTCTTCCCGAACGCGAAGCCCGCTCCGAGATAGATCTCGCGCGCCTGCAGCCGTTCGTGCGCGACGTCGGCGAGGAAATTTTCGGCGTCGATTGACGCAAAACGTTCGTCGAAACGAATGACGATCGCCTGTTTTACCCCCAGAAATTCGAAATTTGCGAGCCGTTGGTCGAGCGTTTGAAGAAGCGGCGGCGCGTTCTTCGGGTGAAGCACGGCGCGCGGATGGGGATCGAACGTGATGACCGTCGGAACGGTTCCCGTCGCAACGGCGCGTTCGACGACCGTCTGCATTATCCGCTGGTGTCCGAGATGCAGTCCGTCGAAAACGCCGAGCGTCAGCACCGTCCCGCGCAAAATTCCTGCATTGTCGGTTCCGTGAAAGACTTTCATACTTGAATGATCTTCGATCCTGGCCGCCTGAAAGCGTTGCTCCGAACTATTCAATAACCAACTCATCGTACGCAAACTCGACGTTGTCAGGCAACAACCGCGCATCCCGCGCGTGCAGGACGTCGTGATTCAAATGCGTCAAAAATGCGCGCTTCGGTTTCAAGTCCTCGATGTATGCGAGCGCTTCCTCCAGACAAAGATGCGTCGAGTGCGGCTTGAACCTGACGCAGTCAAGAACAAGTACGTCGAGATCGCGCAGCGCTTCCAACGAGTCCGACGGGATCGTTTTGAGATCTGTTGCATAGGCGAAATCGTTGAAGCGATACGCGATTACCGGAAGTTTCCCGTGGATTACCTCCAGCGGCGTTACTTCAAGATCTTTGCCGAACGAAAAAGTTGAATTATGAACAACCGTGTGCGGAATCAGTTGCGGCAGTCCGCCGCCGAAATGCGTCGGTTCGAAGATATACTTGAAAATGCGTTTCAGGTCTTTCCACGCGATCTCGTTGGCATAAACGCCCATCGCGCCGTGGCGGAAATTGAAAGGCCTGATGTCGTCGAGTCCGAAGACGTGATCGACGTGACAATGGGTGATAAAGACCGCGTCGAGACGCTTGATCTTGGCGCGCAAAGCCTGCTGACGAAAATCGATCGACGTATCGACAAGAATCTGCTGCCCGGAATGCTCGATCAAGATCGAGACACGCAGACGCTTGTCGCGCAGATCTTCCGACAGGCAGGTTTCACATTCGCACCCGATGGTCGGCACGCCCGTTGAGGTTCCAGTTCCCAGGAAGGTAAGCTTCATTGTTAATTGTTGATTGCTAATCGTTAATTGTCTCCACACGCATTACGGCAACAATCAACCATCAACAGTTAACTAATCTCATTTCTTCCCAAGAATATCGCTCGCTGAGAATTTCTTCGCGGCTTGCTGTTTCAGGCGTTCTTCCGTCGCGCGGACGAGTTTCACATATTGCATCCGAAGGTCGGCGAGAAGTCCGTCCAGCAATCGCGCTTCTTGCGGGTGAAGATTTCCCTTGGTCTTGTCGCGGAGCATCCCGAGGACGTCGAGCCAGTATTTTCCCGAATCGAGGTCGAGTTGACGCTGACCGGTCGCCGGGTGCGGCATCGCGCCAAGCGCGGCGGCGGCGTTCGTCGCGAGCGTCGAAAGGAAATTAACGAAACTTGCCGGATCCTCCGCGCCGGGGATCTCTTCACTTTCAGAAATCCCGGCCGATTCGATTTGCTCGGGCTCCGGTGAAGTGGTATCCACGGGTTCGATCGCCTTCGGCTCTTCGCGAATCGGTTCAGGCTCTCTCTCAAATCCTTCCCGAATACTTCCGTCGATGTTGAATCTGCGTCGGTCCTTGACCTTGACAACGTGTTGTTCTTCTTCTGTTTCGCTCATTGTGACTGACCTTTTTACAGTTTGATATTAGCATTTCGCGGAAAAAGAATTCAAAATTGTTGCTTGTTCATTGTTAACCGCAGATCGTCGATGTTCGATCAATGGCGATTTACAATTTTCCGTTAAACAAAAGATGTCCAAATCATTCGACGAACTTGTAAGTGTAATGGCTCGCCTGCGCGCGCCGGGCGGTTGTCCGTGGGATCGCGAGCAAACTTACGCGAGCCTCGCACAGTATCTGATCGAGGAATGCTACGAAACGTTCGACGCGATTCAGGAAGCCGACGCGACCGGCGCGACGCACAATCTTACCGAAGAACTGGGAGATATTCTCTTGCAGGTCGTTTTTCATTCGGCGATCGGTGCGGAACGCGGGGACTTTACCGTGGATGACGTCGTCAAAAGCGTGACGCAGAAACTAATACTCCGGCATCCGCACGTTTTTGGCGAAAAGGAGTTGAAAACGGCGGACGACGTTCTCAATAATTGGGACGAACTGAAAAGGGATGAACGCGCCGCGTCGGGAAAGATCGAAAAGCCGGTTGAATCGATTCTCGACGACGTTCCGGTTCATTTTCCGGCGCTGCTTGAAGGTCAGAAGATCACGAAGAAGGCCGCGAAAGTTAAGTTCGATTGGGAAAACGTCGAGCAGATATTCGACAAACTCGACGAGGAAACCGCCGAACTGCGCGAAGCGATCGCGAGCGGGGAGAATATCGAAGAAGAGATCGGCGACCTGCTTTTCGTGGCCGTCAACCTCGCCCGCAAACTCGACATCGACGCTGAGACGGCATTGAAAAAGACGAACCGGAAGTTTCGCAAGCGGTTCAAATTTATCGAAGACGAACTAAAATCGGCGGGCCGGACGTTTGATGAATCCGACCTCGCCGAACTTGACGCGTTATGGAACCAGGCGAAATTCGAAGGAAATAATTGAAAATGAAAAGTTGATAATTGACAGGGCCGTCAATTATCAACTTTCAAGTCTCAATTAATCTCTTTTGATCCTCTCAATTAGTTCAGATCAAAAAGCAGAAACTCCGACTCATCCGCGGCCGCCGCGATATCGAGACGCGTTTCCTGGCTGATCGCAGCGCCGTCGCCGGGCTCGAGATACTCGCCGTTGACCGACAGATTCCCGGAGATCAATTGAATCCAAACGTGGCGATCTTGCGCCGGTTCAAAAACAATCGATTCGCCCTTCGCCAAGACCGATGAATACAGAGAGACGTCCTGGTTGATCGTCACCGAGCCATCGGAACCGCCGCGCGAGGCGACGAGTTTGAGTTTGCCGCGCTTATCGTCGCGTGGGAATGCGGTCTGCTCGTAGCCGGGCGTAAGATCTTTGGCTTCGGGCAGGATCCAGATCTGCAAAAGATGCGTCTGATCGGTCGGCGAACTGAATTCGCTGTGCATCACGCCCGTTCCGGCGGTCATCCGCTGGACCTCGTCAGGCAAGATCGTCGTCCCGTTGCCCATTGAGTCCTTATGCGAAAGCTCGCCGCGGATGACGTATGTCAGAATCTCCATATCGCGGTGCCCGTGCGTTGGAAACCCTTGCGCCGGTTCGATGTAATCCTCGTTGATGACCCGCAGGCTGCGAAATCCCATAAATTCGGGGTCGTAATAGGTGTTGAATGAAAACGTATGAAATGTGTCGAGCCAGCCGTAATTGGCGTGACCGCGTTCTTTGCTTCGTCTGATTTTGATCATTTCTTCCTCCTTGATCGATAAATCAAGGTTACAAGAAAAAAGCCGTGCTGTAATCATCAATCACGGCGAGAGAAATCTCATACTTTCGGGTGAGTCTCATTTGCGAATTTCGATTCGCGATTTGCGATTGATCGGACATCGTCGAGTCGGTTCGCGCGAAGCGCTCATTGCAACCGGGACGGTTGCGCTCCAATCGCAAATCGCAAAGCGAAATTCGCAAATCAACTAACCGCCGGTTCCAGGAACGTTACGGTCGCCGTCGCGGTGTCCATCTCGGCTTCGATCCCCATCGGCAGCGTGAATTGTTCGCGGATATGGCCGAACGACAATCCGTAGATCACCGGAATCCCGAGATCGCCGAGTCGGTCGCGCAAAACATCGATCAGCGATTGCGTGTCTGGAGCTTTCGGGTTGCAGTCTTCGAAAACGCCGAGCGCGATGCCCGAAAGTTGCTTCATATCGATCGACTGACGAAGCTGTGTCAGCATTCGGTCGATCCGGTACGGTTGCTCGCCGACGTCTTCAAGGAACAGGAGTTTTCCCTTCGTGTCGCGCAATCCGTATGGCGTTCCGGCAAGCGCGCTGACGAGCGAAAGGTTGCCGCCGGTCAGTCGCCCGCGGGCCTTTCCGGCCGTGATGACTTCCGTTTTGAACAGATTGGAAGCCTGCGTACGATTGTATTCCGAAAGTTCGATCCTGTAAGTCGCCGTCGGATTCATCAAAACATTGAGCGTGTTGTTTTTGGTGTAATCGACCGGCGCTGATGTCGCGACCGGGCCGTGAAACGTGACGAGTCCGGTGTTCTGCGAGATCGCGAGATGAAGCGCAGTGATGTCGGAGTATCCGATCAGGATCTTCGGATTGGCGGCGATCAACTTGAAATCGATCTGCGGCAGAATCCGCCCGGCACCGTAACCGCCGCGGAGGCACCAGACAGCTTTTACGTCTTTGTCTGCAAAGGCGGCGTGCAGATCATCGAGCCGTTCTTTGTCTGTTCCGGCGAGAAATCCGTTTCGCGCGCGGGCCGATTTGCCGATCTTCGTCCTGAATCCCATCGACTCGAGATTCCCGATGGCTTTGTCGAAATCTTCCTTGCTCAGACCGCTTGACGGAGCAACGACGCCGATTGTGTCGCCGCCGGCAATCCGTTTCGGTTTGATCAATTTCGATCTTGATTTTCCGGCGAGAGCCGCCGGCGCCAGAAACGGCAGCACGACAGCCGCCTTCAATAGTTCTCTTCTGTTCATAATTGGTACGAGTTACGCCTTCAGGATTGGTACGAGTTACGCCTTCAGGCGTGACACAACGTGGACTTTCTAAAATTCCGCGCACAGGTTCCCGCGTCGGATCACGCGTAAACGCGTAACTCTTACGCGTGACTCTTAGACGTCGATACGAACCAACCCGCGTTTGATCGCGGTCGTCGCGGCCGAAGTCCGGTCGGAAACGCCGAGTTTCTGAAAGATGTTCTTGATATGCGTTTTGACCGTATTTTCCGAAACGTCGAGCGCGAACGCGATCTCTTTGTTGCTCATACCGCCGACGATCATCTGCAGCGTCCGTGTTTCGGCCTTCGTCAGTTCGTCGCTGCCGGCGTGCTCGCTCAGAACCGCCGCGATCTCGGTCGGGATGAACTTTTTTCCGCTCGCGACCGAGTGCAATGCTTTTATCAAAGCTTCCGGCGAAACGTCTTTGCAGATGTAGCCCAACGCGCCCTTTTTCAGCGCCCGGCTGATTTCCGAATCGCCCGCATGATCAGCCAAAATAATGATCCTCGCGCGTTGCTCTTCAAGAAAAAAGTCGTCGAGAAAATCGATCGCGCAGGAATCCGTAAGACGCAGACCGAGGATCGTCACGTCCGGACGAAGTTCGCGGAAAAGCTCGAATCCGTGCGCGCCTGTTTCGGCTTCGCCGACGACCTCAAACTCGTCATTCAAGACCGATGCGATTCCCAACCGCACGAGTTTCTGATTTTCGATGACGAGAACGCGCTTTCGATCAGTCATTGCCGTTAGATTTTAGCCGAAAACCGCGAACCTTGAAGAACCAAGATCAAACCAGCCGTTTCGCCATCGCGACAGCGTTCTCGACCGTAAATCCGTATTCGCGGAAAACGACCTCGGCCGGCGCCGATGCGCCGAATTTGTCGACGGTCAGCGTCTCTCCGGCATATTTCGACCAACCCATCGAAACACCGGCTTCGATCGCGAGTCGCGCGGTGATCGATCTTGGAAGAACCGATTCGCGATAATCGACCGATTGCTCGTCAAAGAACTCCCAGCAGGGCATCGAAACGACGCGCGTCGCGATTCCGTCGGCTTCGAGCCGTTCGCGCGCTTCGAGAGCCAAGCCGACTTCTGAACCGGTGGCGATGATGATCAGTTTCGGCGATCCGTTTGACGCTTCGGCAAGGACGTATGCTCCCTTTGACGTCGCTTCGGCTGACGCGAATCTCGTGCGATCGATAACCGCTACCTTCTGGCGCGAGAACGCGAACGCCGTCGGCGCGTGCCGGCGATTGATCGCGATTCGCCAGGCTTCGCGCGTTTCGTGCGCGTCCGCGGGACGAATGACGGCGAGATTCGGGATCGCGCGGAGCGCCGCGAGATGTTCGACCGACTGGTGCGTCGGACCGTCTTCGCCAAGGCCGATCGAATCGTGCGTGAAGACATAAATGCACTGCGCGTTTGAAAGCGCTGCGAGGCGGATCGCGGGCCGCATATAGTCGGAGAAAGTCATAAACGTTCCGCCGTACGGAATCAGTCCGCCGTAGAGTGCGATGCCATTCATCAGCGAGCCCATCGCATGTTCGCGAATTCCGAAATGAAC
Source organism: Acidobacteriota bacterium (assembly GCA_016715115.1). NCBI lineage: Bacteria > Pseudomonadati > Acidobacteriota > Acidobacteriota bacterium. Next base: position 855,172 of record JADKBM010000004.1, on the reverse strand, counting down.
TATGCGGCCCTGATAATTTCCGGCCTGCAATCCTGTCGAATTCTTGATGCTCGTGTTGTTCGACGGAGCGAGGTCGGCCGAACCGCCGATCAGCGCCGGCAACTTGTCGGCGATCGCGTTGATGACTTCGCCGGAGTAGGCGCGCGTCGCCTTGGCCTCAACATTCCCGAACGCCGGCAAAGCCGATTCCCAATCTGGCGGAAGTTCGCCGGCCGCGATCAAACCGAACGACCGCGCGTCATCGGGATATCTTTCCGAGTAGGCCGCGACGCGTTCGTTCCATTCCGCTTCAAGCTCGGCACCGGCGGCGATCGCCCCGCGGAAATGTTCGTAAACCTCGTCGGGGACGTAGAACTGCGCGTTCTCGTCCCAACCGAGATTTCGTTTGGTCTCGCGGACGGCTTCCTCGCCCGGCGCATCGGAATGCGCTTTGTTCGTGCCCTGACGCGGCATTCCGAATCCGATGACAGTCTTGACCCGGATCAGCGAGGGTTTGTCGTTGACTTCCTGAGCTTCGAGGATCGCCGACTCGATCGCCGCCAGATCGTTGCCGTCTTCGACGACCACGACGTGCCAGCCGCAGGATTCGAATCGTTTGGTGACGTCCTCGGTAAACGCGAGATCGGTCGAGCCTTCGATCGTGATCTCGTTGTCGTCGTAAAGATAGATCAGGTTTCCGAGTCCGAGATGGCCGGCGACCGAGGCCGCTTCGTACGAGATCCCTTCCATCAGGTCACCGTCCGAGCAGATCGCGTAAATGTAGTTGTCGACCACCGGAAACTCGTCGCGGTTGTAGGTCGCAGCGAGATGCGCCGACGCGATCGCCATCCCGACACCGTTTGCGAATCCCTGGCCAAGCGGTCCGGTCGTGACTTCAACTCCTGCCGTCAGATGGTTTTCGGGATGGCCCGGCGTCGGGGAACCGAATTGACGGAAGTTCTTGATATCGTCGAGCGAAACGGAATCGTAGCCGGTCAAATGCAGCAGGCTGTAGATCAGCATCGATCCGTGTCCGCCGGAAAGAATGAACCGGTCACGGTTGAACCACTTCGGATTTTTCGGGTTGTGCCAGAGGAATTTCGTCCACAGCACATAAGCCATCGGCGCGGCGCCGAGCGGCAAGCCCGGATGGCCGGAATTCGCCTTCTGGATCGCATCGAGCGAAAGCGTGCGAATGGTGTTGATTGAAAGTTGTTCGATCGATTGTTGTGTCATCGGCGCAGTGGTCATAGGAATTCTTCGAGATGGCTTTGTATTTTTCGTCCGGATTGCGATGAACGCGAAACGGCGAAATTGAAACGATCAATAGGATAAATAAGATGATAATCCCGAAATTGGAATTCGTCATTTCGGGAGGTCGCATCGCGCGAAAAATTTATGCCGATATGCGTTCGTAAAGACTCCGGTGGCGATTTCTCGCTTCTTCATAAGTCGAACGATTGCGGATATTGCAGCGATAATGCGAGCCGAGCGGAAGTGCCGTCGATTTCGATGAGTTGACGCCGAAAATTTCCGACGCAAACAATACCGCGCCGCGAGACGACGCTTCGCGTGTATCCGGCAGAAAAAGATCGCGGCCGAGAACATCGGCGATGATCTGGGTCCAGACCGGCGATTCGCGCAACGCGCCGCCCGAGGCAACGATCTCGCGGATCTCGACGACCTGATTCAGCCGATCGAGGATATCAGCGAATCGATACGCGACCGATTCGAGCCCAGCGCGAACGATATCGATCGAATCGGTCGCAGCACGTAGTCCGATCACCGCTCCGCGCGCGTTTTCGTGATAACCGGTGCTGCGCTCGCCGAAAAGAAACGGCAGGAACGTCAGACCGTGTGCCGCCGGCGCGCGAGTCGCGATCTCCGACTCGATGTCGTCGTCTGTTCCGTTCAGCCGTAAGTTGTCCTTGAGCCAACGGTAAAGTCCGCCGCCGTCCGAGAGAGCGCCGCCGATGATGACGCGCCGGCGGTCGATCCGGTAACACCAGAGTCCGTCCGGTATTGTTTCCGGCACTTCACCCTCGTACGCGACACGCATCGCGCCCGACGTTCCGATCATCAACGCCGCTTTATCACGGCTCACGCAGCTGGCGCCGATATTGTTTGCCGCGCCGTCGCCGATCGCCGGCAACCATCGCGTGTTCGCAAGCCGAGGCCAGCGTTTGGCGTAATCTTCCGAAAGTCCGAAGGTTTCCAGGTCGGATGCGACGATTGTCGAAAAGTTTTCGACGTTCAAGCCGAGGAAATTGATTATTTCATCGTCCCAGCAACAACGGCGCTGGTCGAAGATTCCGGTCGCCGACGCCATTGAAACGCTCGTCCGCAATTTGCCGCAGAATCTCAGCAGAACCAGATCGCTGAACGAGATCCAGTGTGTGGTTCGCGCAAAGGCCTCGGGTTGTTCGCGCTGCAGCCAGAGCAGTTTCGCGGGCCAAAAGCTCGAATGAAAATGAGCGCCGGTTCGGTTGTGGATCGCGCTTTCAACGAATGTCTTGCGAAGCTCGGCGACATACTTTGACGGTCGGTTCTCCGCCCAGGCAAAGACTTTCGTCGTCGGATTGCCATCGCGGTCAATTCCAACAAGGCTGTGCCAGAACGATGAAGCCGCGGCCAATTCGATACGGCGATCGGCGGACTTCGCCAATACTTCATCGATCGCCGTTTCGACCTGTGAGAGCGCTTCGGTCGCGTCGAGTTCCGCACCGCCATCGTCCGTTTCGGATAAACGCCGTTCGTTCTTCACAAAGGTCTCGGGTACGGCGTCGGCATTCGCATCATAGAGCGCCGCGCGAACGCTCGACGTGCCGATATCCATTGCCAGAGTGTAAGAATTCATCGAGCTTTCTTCCGTGACATCAGTTTAATCGAAATCGAATTGTGAACAAACTGCCGCAAAGAAGCGAATCCTTTCATAAAGATCGGCTTTGAGTTATGATTATGGGCGAAAAACGTCTTTAGGAGGAACCCCGACTGCTATGAAAACTTGCCAGGCTTGCGGCCACGGAAATGCCGATGATATGAGGTTTTGTCTCGAATGCGGAAAACCGCTTCCGGATGCCCCGATAGTTTTCAACATCAGCGGCGGTTCCCAGCCCGATATGGGCGGTCCTCCGACGAATCCGTTTGGCGGCCCGACGAACTTCGGCGCTCCGGGCTTTCAACAGCAGTCTCAACCGACATTTTCGATGGTTCCGCCCGCGAAACCGAAGAGCAGCAAGAAGATCTACATCGCCGTCGGCGGCATTTTCGCGCTGATCCTTCTCGTTTTCCTGGCTGTTGCCGGGATTGTCGCCTATAACCTTATGAAGTCGGAGGATACCGTCGTCAAGAGCTCACCGACGCCGACGTCATCATCGACTGTTTCGACTCCAAAGAAATCCGGATCCGAAACGCCGAAACCCGACGCTTCAAAATCGACCAAATCCGACGGTGAGCCGCGTGCGACGATCGGGAAAATTCGCGCTGACTTCAACGTCAAGGAAGGCGGCCGAACCGGAATGCGCATATTCACGACGTTCACGGTTTACGATTTGAAAGGAAGCGATCTTTACCTTGCGCTCTATTTCCAGAAAGAGGATGGTACGCCGCTCAAGACCTCGAATACCAAGTTTGCCAGCTCCGCCGGCGACGTTGCCGTTTTCAAGGAGTTGAAGCCCGGATTCGACGAGACCTTTTATGACGAACTCGAACTGTTCATTCCGTATGACGAATTCAAACTGAGCAAAGGGAAATACAATCTCAAGATCGACGCGAGCGTGATTTACAAAGTTGGCGGATTGGTCGATCACCTCGACTACTATCCGTTCGAATACGAGAAGTTCTAAGTTTGGAGTTCCGCGTTAGGAGTTCCGCCTTCAGGCGGCATCGACTTCATTATTCGGAAGACCGATGCCACCGAAGGCCGCCTGAAGGCGGAAGTCCAATCTTCATCCGAGCACTTTCTTGAACCACCAACGCAGGCCGACGAACAGAAATCGGTAGTCCTTGAAAAACTCCGGCGGTTTCCCTTCGAAAGCGTGGCCGATAAACTGCAGAACCCAGCCGATCACGAAAAGTCCCAGTGAAAAACGCCACATTCCGGCGACGAAGAAACAGATCGGGATCAGGATGATCGAAATGGCGATCATCGGGATTCCGATCGTATGCGTCAGACGGTTCATCGGATGCTGATGCCCTTCGGCATATTCCTCGATCCATTCGTCCCACGTGCGTCCACCCATCATAACTTTCTTACCTCAATGATTTTTGCGGAGTATCATACATCGTTTTGGCGTCGTTCATAAACCTTAACCGTCAGGCCATCGCCGAGATCTTCAGAATCCACCAAGGCAAATCCGTCGAGAAAGTCCTTTGGCATAAATGCGTCGGCGTTCTCAACGGTTTCCGGGATCTCGGTTACCATCCATCGATCGATAACGTCCGCGAACTCACGATAAACCTGCGCGCCGCCGATCAGGAAAAGATCATCGGCGTCTGCCAGTGCGATAACTTCGTCAACGCTGCGAACGAGTTTCAATCCCGGCTGCGGTTCGGTCGTGCGCGTTCGACTGAGGACGATGTTCAGCCGATTCGGCAGCGGTTTGCCGATCGACTTCCACGTATTGAATCCCATCACGACGGTGTGTCCCGACGTCGTGCGCTTGAAGAACTTGAGATCAGCCGAATAGTGCCACGGCAACTTACCGTCCCGGCCGATGGCGAAGTTCCTGGCGATGGCGACGATGGCGGTGATCATTGGTTGTTCATCCGCGTCGTCAGGGCGCCGGACGGACATTTGCCTACGGCCTCGACAATTTCATTCGTCGAGGCGCCGTCGGTCTTGACCCACGGTCGGTCGCCAGGTTTGAAAACCTGACCAAGACTTCGGACGCAATTGCCCGAATGCGTGCAGATGTCAGGCTGCCAGATGACGGTTACTTCACCGTTTGAAAACTCGTGTTTCTTGCTCATAAAACTAATGCGTTGCGAGTCCGCAATTGACGTTCAGGTTCTGACCGGTGATAGCGCCGCCGGCGTCGGAACAAAGAAATCGAACCGTTTCGGCGATCTCCTCAAGCGTTTCGAAACGCTTGAGGAGTGTCCGCGAACGAGTTGCCGAGATCGATTCTTCCGGTGTGATCATAAACGCTTCGGCGAGCTTTTCGTTGAACGCGGCGCCGGTTTCGGTGTCGGGCTGGAATCCCGGTATCACGGTATTGACCGTCACGTTAAAGAATCCGAGCTCGGCCGCGAGCACCCGCGTGAGCGCGAGGATGGCCGCTTTCGCGCTCGAATCGGCCGCGGCGAACGGTAGCGGGTTCTTGCCCGAAAGTCCGCCGATATTGATGATCCGGCCGCCGTTGCTCTCCTTGATGAACGGGATCGCCGCCTTGCAGAACAGAAACACGGCGCGGAGATTGGTGTAGATCACATCGTCCCAAACCTCGACCGGCATATTCTCGACCGAATAGCCGACGCCGACGGTCGCGGCGTTGTTGACGAGAATATCGACACGGCCGAAGTACTCGACGGATTCCTTGACGATGCGGCCTATTTCCATTTCCTCGCGGGCATCGGCCTGAATTCCGAGAACCTTTCCGCCGAAGGATTCGATCTCGGCCTCGGCTGACTTCAAGCGTTCGGCCGTGCGTCCGTTGATGACGACGCTTGCGCCTGCTCTCGCGAGCGATTTGGCGATCGCCAATCCGATTCCTGCGGTGCTGCCTGAGATAATTGCTACTTTGTCGATCATACGAGTATTTTGCCTCAGCAAAGCGGAAAAATGGAAAAGTGGAAGGGTGAAAAGTTGTCCGCGATTCGCGGCGAAACGGCTTCTCAACCGCTGAGTGAAGCGAAAGCTGTGGAGAATGAATCTTTGGCAGATTCTGGGGACTCAATTATCGGGAGCTTTGAAAGACCCGGCCGAAGGAATTGGATCGTCCTTCTTTCGCGGATTAACACAGATAGACGGGATATCGAGGATTTGAAATCCGATCTGTGTTCAATTGGGCACTATCAACTATCAATCATCCGCTTTCAACTACTCCGAAACCGCCTTCTTCCGAATTGGGCTGACTTCTGGAAACCGTGTCGAAACCGCGGTCAAGCAGGTTTTTCAGAGCTCCGGTATCGGGAATTCGCGTGCAAACTCCACCTTTCTGCTTTTTTCACCTCGCCTCTTTTCCATTTTTCCGCCATCCAGTGATAAGATTTGCTACTTGCTTCTATAAAAATTCGTTAAATCACTTTTATGGATAAATTTTTGATTCGCGGCGGGAAACCGCTTCACGGAAAGATCGAGATCAGCGGCGCGAAGAATTCGGCGCTGCCTTGTTTGGCGGCGACGCTATTGACGGCGGAGACAGTGATTCTGCATAACGTGCCTTATGTTAAGGACCTGATCACGCAGCGCCGTCTGCTTGAAGACCTCGGGGCGACCGCTTTGACGCCCGAACTCCGGACCCATAAGGTCACGGCACGGAACATCGAAACCTTCGAAGCGCCGTACGAACTCGTCAAAACGATGCGTGCCAGCGTTCTTGCGCTCGGACCTTTACTGGCGCGGTTCGGCAAGGCAAAGGTTTCCCTGCCGGGCGGTTGTGCGATCGGCACGCGTCCGATCGATCTCCACCTGAAGGCTTTTGAAGTTCTCGGGGCGATCGTCTCGCTCGAGGCCGGAAACGTAGTCGCGCGTGCGCCCGAAGGCGGACGCTTGATCGGAGCCGCAGTCGATTTTGAAAAGGTCACCGTCACCGGGACCGAGAACGTAATGATGGCCGCGAGCCTGGCGCGCGGCAAGACCGTTATCAAGAACGCCGCGTGCGAACCGGAGATCGACGATCTCGCGGAACTTCTCAACAAAATGGGCGCGCGGATCAAAGGCGCGGGAACGCCGACGATCGAGATCGAAGGCGTCGAACATCTCGGAGGCGCCGAGCACACGATCATTCCGGACCGAATTGAAGCCGGAACATTCATTGTTGCCGCGGCGATAAGCGGCGGCGAGATCGAGATCAAAAACTGTCGTCCGGATCATTTAACGGCCGTGATCGACAAACTTCGAGATGCCGGAGTCGTCATCGAAGAACTCAACCAAAGCACGCTGCACGTCAAGGTCGGTCCCGCGGGACTCACCTCAAAAGGCGTTACCACTGAGCCGCATCCGCTCTTTCCGACCGATATGCAGGCACAGTATATGGCCTTGATGACGCAGGCCGAAGGCACTTCCGTTATCAAGGAAACGATTTTCGAAAATCGCTTTATGCACGCGTCGGAGCTCATCAGAATGGGCGCGCGAATCGAGATCTCGGGGAATACGGCGACGGTTCACGGCAAGACTCAGCTATCGGGAGCGCCGGTTTTGGCGTCGGACCTGCGCGCGTCGGCGTCACTCGTCCTCGCCGGACTCGCGGCCGATAGCGAAACGGTCATTGACCGCGTTTATCACATCGACCGCGGCTATGAAACGATCGTCAAGAAACTGCAGTCTATCGGCGCCGACATCGAACGGATCACTCACTGATCTTCGTCTACAATTCGAGGTGCGTTCGCGCCTCCCATATCTCGGGGAAAAACTTCTTCGAGAGCGTCGTCCGCAAATAGCCCGCGCCTTCGGAACCGCCGGTGCCGCGTTTCATTCCCAGCATTCTCTCGACCATCAGCACGTGATGATAGCGCCACAGTGCGATATTCTCGTCGTGATCGATCAACAGGTCCTGCATATTGAAAAGGTCCGGATAGGTTTCGGGTTTTCTCAATATCTGAACGATCGACGCGACTCGATCGTCGTCCGTCGAGACCGCGAAACCGTTGCGTTTCAGTAGTTCCCAGAATGCATCCGCGAGCGACGGCGTGTTGTAGCGCTTCTCGAGCCGTTTGTGGGCGAACTCGTCAAATTCAAAGAACTTCAGGATTTTCTCGTCCTTCGCGCCCGAAGAAAACTCCAATTCCCGAAATTGCATAGACTGAAATCCGCTTGCCGGATTGAGTCGATCGCGAAACTCGAGAAATCCGATCTGCGCCATCGATTCGAGAATATGGATCTGCGAGACCATTATCTTCTCGATCGACGTCACGGCTTTGAGCGAGTGATTTGCGCGGAACATACGCCCTTCGCCAAGCCATCCGAGCGTCGCATCGACTTCGTGGAGAATCTGTTTGAACCAGAGCTCGTAGGTCTGATGAATAATGATGAACAGCAATTCGTCGTGGCTGGTCGGTTCCGAGAGCGTCTCTTGCAAGTCGATCAGTTCCGGAACCTTCAGGTATTTGTTGTATGAGAGCGCGGGATTTTTTCCGTATTCAGTCATAGGTCAAATGGCAGCGGGTGGTAAGAACACCTTCCGTCGATGGCGCCAAACGTCCGCCAAAAACCGCCCGCAAAATCAGTCCAATAATCGTCCACAAAGCCCGTTATGTCAATTTTGTTATGATTTTGTAACAAATTTCCAGAATGCTTATGAAGTGTCTTGACATTAAATCCGATTTTGGTTAAATTCTCGGACGTTCTATCAAAAAACAACACATAATTAATCCCCAAAAATCTTGCATTTTAAGGTTTTCGACTAATTTGGAAATGGTTTTTCGAAACATTTCTGTGAATCCAGATTCATCAAGGTAGTTTGCCCTTGAGAAACGCGGATTTTTGTTCAATTGCCTGTGTTTATTAATGAAACGCTTGCGGCCAAGAATTGATAGGAAGCGAATCGAGAGATTCAAAAAAACTGAATTCACTGAAGTTTGCAGGAGGAATTGATGGATATGTCAAAAACGATCGGAAAAGTTAAGTGGTTTAACAACGCAAAGGGCTATGGTTTTATTGAAAAACCCGGCGAACAGGATATTTTCGTGCATTACAGCGCGATTTCCGGCGACGGCTATAAGACCTTGGCGCAAGGGCAGGAAGTCGAGTTTGAAGTTACGAACGGACCGAAAGGGCCGCAGGCAGAAAACGTAATGAAAGTTTGACGTTAGATCATTTTTCGACGGTTTTTACATCGACGAGGAAAGCGGCTTTTGGGGCCGCTTTTTTGCGGCTCGAATTCAGATCTCCTCGCCTCGTTTCTTGAGGATCCGCCGCCAAAGTTCACGATAAGAGGTAAAGCGCGACATCAGCGTGTTGAAAAAATAACGTTGCGCGTATGTCAGATTGCGGTTGTCGCTGATCCGCTTGAGATTCGCCTCGACGCGGCCGCGGGCCTCGAGCGGCGGACGTTTGGTCGAGCCGTTGAAGAAGATGTCAAAATCGATCTTGAGTTTGCGGATATCTTCTTCGAGTCGCGCGAGTTGTTGATCGAGCAACGCCGAGTCTTCCTGTTTCGTCGCCGTCTGCCGGCTGAGTTTGTTTCCTAGGATCGCCATTTTGTTGATTGGTAGGGAATGAAGTCCGCGGATGAACCGCCTTCTAATAAAAACTGCTAAACGGCAGGTTGTTCCTAACTTTTCTCGCCCGCTTCGCTGAAAAAGCGTAGGGCTTTGATTACGGGTGGCCGAAACCGAAAGGCGCAGTTCGTCCGAAGCCGTTAAAGCTCTTCCGCTCAACCGCCTCATCGGCTAGAATGGCTGAATGGAAACCGAACAGGAAAGACTGGCGATGGTTCCGCCGGTCGACTCAGTTCTCCGCACCGAAACCGCGAACTCGATTTTGCGTTCAACGGGTGCCAAACATCTGACTGTGCTGGCGCGTGCCGTGACGGACTCGGTTAGGCGTGACCTCCGCGACGGCGCTTTCTCGGGTGCGAGCCGCGAATCGCTCCTGGAAGAATCTGAGCGACGTCTTGAAACCTTTTGGCGAAAAGAACTTGGAACCGGATCGAAGCGTGTCATCAACGCGTCCGGCGTCGTCATTCACACGAACCTCGGCCGCGCGCCGTTGTCTGAGGCCGCCCGGCAAGCGATTTCAAATGCGTCAGGTTACTGCAATCTCGAATACAGCCTGGAAACCGGCCGGCGCGGAAAACGCGGCGCGCGTGCCGAGTGCCTGCTGGCCGAACTGACCGGGGCTGAATCCGCCTTGATCGTCAACAACTGCGCCGCCGCCGCGTTTCTTGTCCTGCGCGTACTGGCCTGCGGCGGCGAGGTCGTCATCTCGCGCGGCGAACTCGTCGAGATCGGCGGCGACTTTCGCGTTCCGGACGTTCTGACCGAATCCGGCGCAGTTCTCAGGGAAGTCGGCACGACCAACCGCACGAAGCTCGCCGATTACGAACGCGCGATCAATGACGGAACGCGTTTGATCCTCAAGGTTCACCCGTCAAACTACCGGATCGTCGGATTCACCGCCGCGCCCGAGCTTTCAGAACTCGCCGAACTCGCGCATCGCAACGGATTGGTTCTATTCGAAGACGCCGGATCAGGGGCATTGTTCGATCTCGGCGAATTTGGTCTGCGTGACGAACCGGTGATCCCCGTCTCGATCGCCGCAGGTGCGGACGTTGTTACCTTCAGCGGCGACAAATTGCTCGGCGGGGTTCAATCCGGGTTGATCGTCGGCCGCAGCGATGTCATCGAGCGCATCCGAAAGCATCCGTTGTATCGAGCACTCCGCGTGGACAAACTTGCCTACGCCGCGCTCGAAGCGACGCTCGAAGCGTACCGTCGCGAACCGCTCGACGAAATTCCGGTATTGCGAATGCTTTCGTCGAGGAAGGAAGATCTTGAAGCGCGGGCCGCCGACTTCGCTGCGCGCCTGAACGCGTCAACCATAATGAAAGCGACTGTAATTCCCGGCCATTCGGTTATCGGCGGCGGCTCGGCCCCGGCCGTGCAACCCGAAACGGCTCTCATCGCGCTCGAACATTCGCGGCTTTCGGCGGCGAGATTTGAGGAACGGTTGCGCTTGTCAGATCCGCCGGTCATCACGAGAATAGTTGATGGAAACGTCGCCATCGATCTTCGAACGGTGGGTCACGGCGAGGTAGCTGAATTGATTGATTGTTTGATGCTGGTCGCTTGAAGCTTTCACTTCGACCGCTTGGGTCGAAAGCTTGAGATGAGAGACTGACCCGGCGTTATTATAGAAAAACAAAACGGAGTAAAAAGAGAATGTCAAAATACACGATGCAGAGTTTTCTGCAGCAAACGGCGCAGCAGGAAAGCAAACGCGAGTTTTTCGAACTCGAAAATCCTTATCTTCTTGAGGTTAATCTCAACGGTCGCGTCTGGGCGAAGCTCGGCTCGATGATCGGCTATATGGGGAACGTCAAATTCGAACGCGAAGGCGTGCTCGAAGGCGGGATCGGAAAATTTCTGAAAAAGGCCGTCTCGGGCGAATCGACGCCGATGATGAAGGCCGAAGGGCAAGGCCGCGTTTATTTCGCCGAAAGCGGAAAGAAGGTGCGCATCCTGAATCTTCAGAACGAGATGTTCTACGTCAACGGCAACAACATTCTTGCGTTCGAAGACGCCATTCAATGGGACATCAAAATGATGCGCCGCGTTGCCGGAATGGCTGCGGGCGGTTTGTTCAATATGCAGCTCGGCGGCACGGGAATGGTCGCGATCACGACGCATTTCGATCCGATCACGCTCGTCGTCACGCCCGAGTATCCGGTTTTCACCGACCCGAACGCGACCGTCGCGTGGTCGGGCAATCTGCAGCCGACGATCAAGACCGACATCTCGCTCAAGACCTTTTTCGGGCGCGGTTCCGGCGAATCGTTCCAGCTTGCGTTCCAAGGCCAGGGATGGGTCGTGCTCCAGCCGTATGAAGAGATTTATTACGCGAATCAGGCGTCTTGATTTGAGAATTGGGGATTGAGTGCGTCAGATCTTATGTTCGGGCGCCGCTTTCCCATTTTGGAGTGACCTTCGAATTCCGTCGATTGCCATCAGTTTCTAATTGGGGCGAGGGAGAATATGCCACGAAAAGTGAAGAATGCATCTGAACCACCAGTCCTTGAAGTTGCGGCTGATACTTCGTTGTTGATCGCCGAATATCAGGCAAATCTAACCCTTTGGCAGCACGATGACATTTTGCGTCAACATCGAAACACCACTTTTCTCAATGTAAACACACTGCTACTTACGGTCTTGGCCGCGTTAACGGCGCTAAAAGCGCCAACTCATTATCTCGGTGCGACCGCAATTGTCTTTTCGATTTTTGGAATCGCGGTCTCAAGGGTCTGGCACAAAGTTCAGATACGCAATAGCGAGTACATTCGATTTCGACGCCTTCAATTGAAATCAATCGAGGCACGATTGCCCGGTGTGACAACCTTCGAGAATACCTACGAGGCATTCTATCGTTTGAATGAGGTGACATTTCATTCAAATGACGTGCCATTCTGCATTAGCGAGTCCGCGAAAGCAAGATCCACGATGACCGAGGGGCGTCTTCCCACCGTCGTTAGTCTGCTTTGGCTGACGATTGGCACCACGGGATTTGTTGCGATCCTGGTGATCTATTTTGTCGAATGATCAACCGGGAGTCCGCTCGAAGTTCCGCATAAATTCGACGAATCTTTCAACGCCTTCTTTCGGGAAGGCATTGTAGATCGAGGCGCGGATGCCGCCGACGGAACGGTGGCCTTTGATGCCGGCGAAACCGGCGGCGGTCGCTTCGGCGACGAAGCGAGATTCGAGTTCTTCGGACGGCAATCGAAACGTGACGTTCATCACTGAGCGCGCCGCGCGTTCGGCGTGGCCGCTGTAAAACCCGTCGCTCGAATCGATCGCGTCATACAAAATTCGAGCCTTCTCCTCGTTCAACCGCTCGATTCCGGCAACGCCGCCGCGGCGTTCAAGCCAGTCGCAAACCAAACTGATCAAGTAGATTCCCCAGGTGTTCGGCGTGTTGAGCATTGAATCGTTCGCCGCCAGCGCGCGGTAATCGAGCATCGAATGCTGATTTTCCGGGACGCGTTCGAGGAGATCGTCGCGGATGATCACCAATGTCACGCCCGAGGGACCGATGTTCTTCTGCGCGCCGGCGTAAACAATCGCGTATTTCTCTATATCGATCGGCTTCGAGAGGATATTCGACGACGCGTCGCAAACAACCGGAATGCCGCCGGCGTCGAGGTCATACTTGAATTCGACGCCGTCGATCGTTTCGTTCGAACAGTAATGAACATAGTCCGCGCCGGGCGAAAAGCTGAGTTCTTCGGGCGACGGGACCGAACGAAAGCCCGTCGGTTCCGTCGTGCAGATGACGTTCACATTCCCGCACTTGCGCGCCTCTTTGACCGCCTTCTTCCCCCACGCGCCGGTCACGATGTAATCGGCCGATCCTTTGAGAAAGTTCATCGGGATCATCGAAAACTGCAAAGACGCACCGCCTTGCAGAAACAAAATGCGGTAATTGTCGGGCACGTCAAGAAGGTTTCTGATTCCCGATTCGGCGCGATGGAGCACGCCCGCGAACGTCTTCGAGCGATGGCTGATCTCCATCACGCTCATTCCGATGCCTTCAAACGAGATCAGTTCGCGCTGCGCGATCTCGAGAACTTCCCGCGGAATGATCGCCGGCCCGGCGCTGAAGTTATAAACCTTTTTCGTCATAAATTCCAAAATCGAATCTAACATATCGCGACGAGATTTTCGCCATCGCACGCAGGCGACCATCCCGGTCTTGCGTCGGTCCTGTAAGAATTGTGTAATCGCCGATTTTCTTGTTGATTTAACCGCGACTTTTCGGTAAGTTTAACGTGCAAATGAATGACGATTCATTCATATTGGTTTGGCGAAAGAATAGATCCGAAATATCCGCGATCCCGATTTAGAAATCGGAATTCGGACAAGCATTTGGCGGAACTAAATCCGAATTCCCAAATCAGAAATCCAAAATCGTATGTCTCGTTCAACACCAAAACCATTCGTCAGCGACAAACGCGAAGCGATCCTTCGCGCGGCCATCAAGGTTTTCGCGGGCAAAGGCTATTTCAATTCGAAGGTTGCCGATATTGCCAAGGAGGCGGGCGTCGCCGACGGCACCGTCTATCTTTATTTCAAGAGCAAGGACGATATTCTGCGGTCGTTCTTTGATCGCGCGATGAGTGATTTTATCGCCGAAGGCAGAAAGGAACTGGCCGAACTCGATGGCGCTGAGGAAAAACTGCGCCGCATCGCGCATCTGCATCTTGAACGGCTGGGTGCCGACCGCGACCTCGCGATCGTTTTCCAGGTCGAACTTCGCGGCTCGACGAAGCATATGCAGGAATTCTCGGCAGCCGGATTCGCCGAATACCTGGACATCATCCGCGCGACGATCGCCGAAGGTCAGAAAGAAGGCGTTTTCCGCAAGGATTTGAAGCCGATCATCGTCGCCAAGATGCTCTACGGCGCGCTCGACGAGATGGTCACGAACTGGATTCTCTCGAATAAATCCTATCCGCTCGCGCCGATGGCCGACGAGGTGTTGAAAGTGTTCTTCGGAGGTGTTCTGCAAAAATGAGCAAAGTCGAACCAATCGTCCGCATCCCGCTTTACCCGAACGAACCGAAAACTCTCGGCGAACTGTTTCGCAATGCGGCGAAAACGCATAACCGCGCCGATGCGCTGAACTCCAAACACGATGGCGAATGGCGCAAGATATCGTCCGACGAAATGATCGCCCGCGCCGACCGCATCGCGCTCGGACTATATTCTCTCGGTCTCAGAAAAGACGACAAGGCGGCTATCCTTGCGGCAAACTCGCCCGACTGGACGATCGCCGACGCCGGTTGCCAGTTGAGCGGCGTGATCGATGTTCCGATTTACACGACGCTTGCTCCAAACGCCGTCGCCTACATCGTCAAGGATTCGGGTGCAAAGGTCTTTTTTGTCGAAAACAAGGACGCCTACGAGCGTCTGCGTGACATCTTTCAGGATTGTCCCTCGATCGAGAAGATCGTCTTCTTCAACGCCGACGGAATTGACGGCGAAAACTTGATGCCGCTCGCGGAACTCGAATCGCTCGGCGAAAAACTCCACGACGAAAACCCCGAACTCATCGGCGAACTTATGTCGAAGGTCACCGCCGACGACATCGCCACGCTGATCTACACTTCCGGAACCACCGGTGAGCCGAAAGGCGTGATGCTCACGCATTCGAATCTCGTTTCGAACGTGATCGACGCCGGCGAAAAGTACAACTTCACCGACAAAGACGTGCCGCTTTCCGTGTTGCCGCTGTCGCACGTTTTTGAGCGGACGGGAATGTATCTTTACATTTTCAACGGAATGGCGGTCCATTTTGCCGAATCGCTCGAGAAGGTCGCTGACAACCTTCTCGAAGTTCGTCCGACGATGTTCGTCGGCGTTCCGCGATTGTTCGAGAAAGTCTACGCAAAGGCCAAATTGAAGGCCGCGCAGGCGAGCCCGATCAAGGAGAAGATCTTCGACTGGGCGATCGACGTCGGCAAGGAGTACGCGCTCTGTCGTGAGAAAGGCGAATCGATCTCGACTGCGCTCTGGTTGAAATACTCGATCGCCGACAAAATAGTCTTTTCGAAGCTCCGCGAGTTTTTTGGCGGAAGGCTGCGATTCTGCATCACCGGCGGCGCGGCGCTCTCGGACACTATCTATTTGATCTTCAACGGCGCCGGCGTGGCGATAATGCAGGGTTACGGACTGACAGAAACTTCTCCCGTGATCACATCCTCCAATCCGGCCAACGTCAAACTCGGAACCGTCGGAAAACCGATCCGAAACGTGCAGGTTCGCATCGCTGAGGACGGAGAGATCGAGACGTTCGGTCCGAATGTGATGCTCGGCTATTACAACAAACCGGACGCGACGCGCGATGTTTTCACCGAAGACGGCTGGTTCAAAACCGGCGACATCGGACAATTCGACGACGATGGTTTTCTGCGGATCACCGACCGCAAGAAGGAACTTTTCAAGACCTCGGGCGGGAAGTACATCGCGCCGTCGCCGATCGAGCAGATGATCAAAGGCTCGCGTTTCGTCAGTCAGGTCGTACTCGTCGGAAACGAACGAAAGTTTCCGGCCGCGCTCATCGTGCCGAGTTTTGATCAACTTGCGAGCTTTGCAAAGGAACATGGCCTTGATCTCGACAAGCCCGACGAGGTCTGCGCGCACGAGCGCGTGATTCAGTTTTTCGAACGCGAAGTGAACGAATACACGCAGGAACTCTCAAACTACGAAAGGGTGAAACGCATCGCGCTGCTGCACAAAGAACTCACGGTCGAAGGCGGTGAACTGACTCCGACGCTCAAGATAAAGCGCCGCGTCGTCAACGAACGGTACGCGACGATCATCGAACAGATTTACGAAGAGAACTGACGTTCGCCGTTCTTGGCGGTTGCCGGATTTCTGTCTCGCGCAATTTGAGCCGGCGATTCCTCGAAAGTTCGCCGATTAACCTCAGGCCCGTTTTGTTATAAGCGGTCGCCTTAAGGGCAATCGATCGCCGCGAATCGACAGTGAGTACCGTATCCTTGTTCCAGACCGGGTTTACGTTCGATGCCGCCAACCGTCCCGTAGCAAGGACTTTTCCGAACGGCGTCACCACAACTTACACGTTCGACAATATGAGCCGGCTGAAGCGGCTTAAGGACACGAGCCAGACGGCGACGCTCTTTGACAGACAGTACGAATATGACAACGCAAGCCGGATCGGGCAGATTACGGAACCGGGCAGGTTCCGGGAGTTCGAATACGACTTCGTCGACCGGCTGACCGGAATGACGAGTCCGATGGAACCGGCCGAAACCTATAATTTCGACCAGGTCGGCATGCGTCCCTGAAAGGGACAAAGGCAATAGGGTCGGGAGCATCCCGACGACTCGAATTCGGGAAATGATCTTGTGTCCCTGAAAGGGACGCAGGAGTGGAAACTGCAGTCCTGCATCGCCTTCAGGGACGGCGAACCGTTAGATGATTTCGTCGGGATTCTCCCGACGCTATTGTCTGCGAGCCTTTCAGGCACGTCCGCGAGTCCGACAATTCCGGAACGCTGACGAAATACATCAACGGTCCCAACGCATTTCGGATTGGCGATTTCAGAATGTGGATCGCTGCGCCCGAAATCGCAAATCGGCAATCGCAAATCGCAAATTGGGTGACCGGCAATCTCGCGAGGAGATACAAATTCACCGGCCGCGAGGATGATGATTTCACCGGATTACACTACTACCGCGCCCGCTGGTACGACGGCAATCTCGGCAGATTCATCTCCGAAACCCGATCGGATTTGCGGGCGGGTTTGCTAACCTCAATTCAGCAATTCCGGTCCGTTGTCCGCAATTTCAACGGGGGCGTCAAACGAAAGCGATTCTTCTTCGAGCGACCAGATCTCGAACATCGCGGGCGGGCATTCGTGGATGAACCGCGAGGGTTTCTGGAGCACCGTCTGGCGGTTGTAATCGACGACCATCAGCGGATACGTCAGATAAAGTTCTTCCTTCGCCCGCGTCAGGGCGACGTACCAGAGACGGCGTTCCTCTTCCTCGCTGTCGATCTCGCGCAAGGACCGCGGCGAAGGGAATTTACCCTCGGCGGTCCAGATCATAAAAACGACCTTCCACTCCGCGCCTTTCGCCTGATGGATCGACGACAGCGTCAGAAGTTCGTCCGGATCGCCGCCCTCGATAACGTCCTCGGCGCCGATCGGCGTCGGTTCCTTGAACCTTTCGGTCGACAGCAGCGCCAGTTCGGAAAGGAACGCCTCGGTCGTCTCGTACCGCGAAGCATAAAGCGCGAGTTGCCGGATGTCCTCGGCGCGCATTTCGGCGTTCTCGAATGTCTCCTGCAAATACTGCTCGTATCCGGAATTCAGAACCATCTCGATCTGCTTCGCAGGCCGTTCACGATTTTCGTCCGAGACGAGCTTCTCGATGAGCCTCACGAAATCTTTCCACTGCGGCTTATCGCGAAGCTTCGGCGGAGCGAGGGATTTTAGATTTGCGATTTGCGATTTGCGATTTGCGATTGCGGCCGACCCCGGGACCGGTTCAAATCCCAGATCCGAATTCCCAAATCCCAAATTCCCAAATATCTTGTTCGCCGTTGCCGGTCCGACTCCCGGGATCATTTTCAGGATTCGCTTCCAGGCCAACTCGTCGCGCGGATTGACGATGATCTTCAAATACGAGATGACGTCCTTGATATGCGCCTGTTCGAAAAACCGGACGCCGGACTGGACGCGGTACGGAATGTTGCGGCGCGTCAGCTCCAGCTGCAATTCCAGGCAGTGATAATGCGAGCGGTAAAGCACCGCGACGTCTTCGAGCGACGTTCCTTCGTCGCGGAGTTCGAGAATTCTCGAAGCAATAAACGCCGATTGCTGTTCGACGTCAGAACATGGGATCAGCGCCGGCGCAAATCCGCGCGATTTTTTGACCGCCTTGAGCATTTTCGGAAACTGTCGGCGATTGTGGGCGATCGAGGTGTTCGCGAGCCCGAGGATCTCCGGCGTCGAGCGGTAATTCGTTTCGAGTTTGTAGCCCGTTGCTTCGGGGTAACGCTCGGGGAATTCGTAGATGTTTGTAAACTCCGCCCCGCGCCAGGCGAATATGCTCTGCGCGTCGTCGCCGACGACCATCACGTTGCGGTGCTTGACGGCCATCAGATCGATGATCTCCGCCTGCAGTTTGTTCGTGTCCTGATATTCGTCGACGAGTATGTGCTGAAACTGTTCGGCGTAAACCTCGGCGATCTCGGGCCGTTCGAGCAAGAGGCGTTTCCAGTTGAGCAGCAGATCGTCGTAATCCATCACGTTTCGCTGCCGTTTTCGGTCCTGATAATGGATGTCGATGAGCTTGATCTGTCCGGTCAGCGGCTCAAAGTTCGGATATTTGCGGATGATGACATCGGCGATCGGCTGATCTGTATTGTTTGCGAATGAGATGATGTCCTGGATGACTTCGGCCTTCGGAAATCGTTTTGATTTCGTATCGACGCGCGTTTCGTCGATCGCGACATTGATAAGATCTTTCGCGTCTTCGGCGTCGAGGATCGAATAATTGTTCGCGTAGCCGATCGAAACCGCGTGACGCCGCAGGATCAGATTCGCGATCCGATGAAACGTTCCGCCCCAAATTTTATGGACGTTCTGCGATCCCGTAAGCTGTTCGACGCGACGGAGCATTTCGCGCGCCGCCCGGTTCGTAAATGTCGCGAGCATGATCCGGTGGGGCGAAACGCCCTGCTCGATGAGGTGCGCGACGCGATACGTGATCGTCCGCGTCTTGCCCGTACCGGCGCCGGCGACGACGAGCGCCGCGCCCGGTTTTGCGGTCACCACGCGAAACTGCTCCTCGTTAAGCTCTTCGCGGTACCGCGTGAGCCGTTCGGGAAGTGAGTCTCGGTCGCGTTTTAAGACGTACTTTTTCATCCGTGAAACAGTATCTTATCATGTCGCACCGATTTCGGGATTGCGGAGATTCCAAACATTCCAACAGATTCCAGCAAATTCCAAAGATTTCAGCGATTCCATAAGATTCTAGAAATTCCATCAGATTCCAAAGATTCCATCAGATTCCAAAGATTCCATAGGATTCCAAAGATTCCATAGGATTCCAAAGATTCCATAGGATTCCAAAGGATTCCAAAGGATTCCAAAGATTCCATAGGATTCCAAAGATTCCATAGGATTCCAAAGGATTCCATCGGATTCCAAAGATTCCATGGGATTCCAAAGGATTCCATAGGATTCCAAAGATTCCATGGGATTCCAAAGATTCCAAAGGATTCCAAAGGATTCCAAAGATTCCATAGGATTCCAAAGATTCCATAGGATTCCGAAGATTCCATGGGATTCCAAAGATTCCATGGGATTCCAAAGATTCCATAGGATTCCATAGGATTCCAAAGGATTCCATAGGATTCCAAAGGATTCCACCAGATCAAAGAGCCTTCTGGAATCTGGAATTCTTGCCTGGAATCTGGAATTCTTGCCTGGAATCCGAAATTCCTGGAATCCGAAATTCCTGGAATCCGAAATTCCTGGAATCTGGAATTCTTGGAATCCGGAATTCTTTTAGTCCCTTTTGGAATCTTGAATCTTCAATCCTCGGTGATATACTGTTCGGGCTTAATTGCCATCATATTTTTTCAAGAGGAACAGCGATTTATGAAATTTCCCGGTGGAATGGATCTCAATTCAATGATGAAACAGGCCCAGAAGATGCAGGAAGAAATGGGCAAACAGATGAAGACGACGATCGTCGACGCATCGGCCGGCGGCGGTGCCGTGGCGGTCAAGATGCGCGGCGATTTCGAAATCATCGAGCTCGTTATCTCTCCCGACCTCGTCAAGGACGGCGATGTCGAGATGATCCAGGATCTGACGATGGCCGCGCTCGGCGAAGCGCGTCGCAAGGTCGAAGAAAAACTAAAAGGCCAGATCGGTGGAATGTTGCCGCCGGGACTGGGGTTCTGATTTCGGATTGGGGATTTCGGATTGCGGATTCAGGCGGTTGCCGAAGTCACAAAATCCGAAATCCCATATCCCAATTCCCAAATGCTTGATTATTCTGAGCCCGTCGCGAAATTGATCGACGAATTCAAACGCCTGCCCGGCATCGGCCATAAGAATGCCCAACGGTTGGCGTTTTTCATCTTGCGGCGCCCGAAAGACGAGGTCGAGCGTTTTGTCGACGCCCTTCACGAAGTCAAGGAACGCATCGTCTTCTGCGACGTCTGCAACAATATGACGGACGTCAATCCCTGTCTTTACTGCACTTCACCGAGCCGCGACCGATCGATGATCTGCATCGTCGAGGAACCGTACAACCTCGTGGCGATCGAAAAGACGCGTTCGTTCAAAGGCCTTTATCACATTCTCCACGGTGCGCTTTCGCCGATCCGCGGCGTCGGCCCCGACGAACTGATGCTTGCGAATCTGCTCCCGCGATTGATGCCGGCCAACAACGACGGCGTCGAGGTAGCCGAAGTGATCGTCGCCACCAATCCGACGACCGAAGGCGAAGCGACGGCCAACTACATCGCGCGTCTGCTGAAGCCGCTCGGCGTCCGCGTCACGCGAATCGCGATGGGCATGCCGGTCGGCAGCGACCTCGAATTCGTCGACGAAGTGACGATGGACAAGGCGCTCACCAACCGCCACGATATGTAGTTCGGAGTTCCGCCTTCGAAAGCTCCACCTCTTCCCCCTATCAGAAGATGCTGCCCTATTGTGATCCGACGAAATCAACTTCTGCCAGATTCCCGTTAACGTCAAGCACCCTGTCGAGATCTATCTGAAGCAAGGCCGATTCGACGAGGCGGTCGAGGAATCTCTTCTGGCGGATGTGATCCAGTTTCGATTTCCGGAATCGAACGGGCAACGCTCGGCCGAGGCCGACGCGTACTTTCAAACGGGTCGCAGCGCGTTCGTGAACGGCGGGATCGACGCTTATCTGAGTTGGCTTCTTGAACATAACGCTACCGACGCTAGTTCAGATTATGGTTACGCCATCAACAGACTCCGCCTCGGCGACACCGAAGGTTCGCTTGAGCACCTTCAAAAAGCGGTGAAGAACCGGGCGTTTATGGTGGCATTCCTGATTGCCGATACCGTTTTCGATCCTGTTCGGAACGATCCCCGATACCGCGACATTGTCAGGAACATCGGATCGGTCGTTAACGATCAGCTAGCGCAGAAGGGTCTCGATTCCGACCATCCGGTAGCCTTTCGATCGCAGTATTCCAATCAAGGCGTCCAGCCGATCATAGAACTTGTCGGTCCGCTCGGGATCGGTTCCGATGTGAATCAGAAGGATGAATCCGTTGAGGCCGTTCTTTGATTCATAATCGAGGATCTTGCGTTCGATCGCATCGCTCGACTGGTAGTTCTTCATCGACGGCGTCGTGTAGTCGGCGTTCGAACCCGTCCCGGGCGTGAAATTGATCAGCTTCAGGCCAAGTTCCGAAGTCCATTCAGCGACCTTGCGGTTGTACCATTCGAACGGCGGGAGAAAATACGGCGCGTCGTCGCGCCCGAACCCGAATCGCTTCATCTCGGCATAGTTGCGCGCCAGATCGAGTTCAAGATCTTGCCGCGAGATCAGCGTTTTCGAGCGGTCGTTCCAGTCGGCATAAAGGAGATGCCCGTCGGAGTGCGCGCCGAGGTAATGACCGTCGCGTTTCAGCCTTTCGATGACCGAGCCGAACGAGCGGTAGAACCGGCCGGTGAAGAAGAACGACGCCTTGACCTTGTTCTTCAACAAGGTGGCGGCGATCTTATCCGCGCCGTCCGCGAACTCGTCCCCCGTGAAGACGAGTGCGAGTTGTTTCTTTGTCGCGTCGCCGCGGACGATCGCGCCCTGATCATACCTGAAGCGCGGATCGCTCTTTTCGGTTCCGCTCCACGCCGCCGTCATCAGAATCGCGTCGGCCGTGCCGTCCATCGTCGGCTCGTTCGTCGAATAATCCCCGACATCGTCGTGATAGACGATCTCTTTCGGCTGTACTGCCGCGAACTCGTCAGGTTGGTTAAGCCTGATCCCGATCAAGCCATTGTAGGTCGAAGCCTGGATCGGGCCGTCCACGAGGCCGCCGGTCGCCTGTTTCTTCAAGATCTGGACGGTCGGGAGATGCGTGTCCTCGGGGAATTCGCCGCCGGCCGGGATGCCTTCGAACATCGACGTGCCCCACGGATTGCGTCCGAACAACCAGTCACGGTGAGCGATGGCTATTTCACGGAAACGCCGGTCGCCGGTCATCTGTTCGTACAGCATCGCCTGCGTCACAAGATTGACGACGAGGTTGTTCGAACACCAAATGAACGGGACGCCGATGCCATAGGAATTGCCCGACGCGCGTTTCGATACCGCTTCGAGATTCTCACGGTAGTAACCCGCCAGCTCGCGCTTTGTCCGGAAGTCGACAAGCGGGTACAGCGCGAAATGCCCGACGTTCATAAACGGATAGAGCTGGTAATGCTCGGCCGTGTCGCGGCCCATCCAGGATGTCGCGCCGATCCTCTTCGCGTAGCGTTTCGCGTCGTCGAGGTACTCTTTCCTGCGTGTCGCCTTGAACAGTTCGGCCGCGGCCCATTCCATATCGTCGGCCCACGTGTCCTCGTTGTAACGGTACGGCGCGCCGTACGAGTTGCCCTGCTGGAAGCCTTCTTTCGCCTTCCCGAGCGCGTAAAGATCGATCGCGTGTTTGAGATAAACGTCGGCTTTCGACGGATCTTTCAGGTCGGCGCGCCAGATCCTTGATGCCATCGCGAACGCCGCGGCCGATCGCCCGGCGATGTTCGCGACGCCGGTCGATCGGCTCTTGAAGTCGCGCAGCCCCTGCGGTTTTCCGTCCGCAAAATAGACGGGGCGATAACTGTTCTTTCCCCAGCCGTAATCGGCGTTGTCCTGGTCTGGAAGCTTGAAACCCCTGTGATCGCGGTCATCGGCGACCTGATGGAACAGCCAATCGGGCTTCGGGTGCAGTTTCTCGATCCAATCAAGGCCCCATTTCGCTTCATCGAGCACGTCCGCGATACCGTTCGGGCGCGGCCGGCCGTAATCGTCGACCCGGTCGGCGAATTTCGCCCTTTCGAGTTCGTAAGCGAGCAGCATCCGAGCGGTCGCGTTCGAAGCCGTGATCAGATATTTGAGCTGGTCGCCGGCGTCGTGCCAACCGCCGCTCGCATCGACAAACGATCCGTCTGGGATCGGCGCATAAAAGGTTCGACCATCGCGTTGATGGCAGACCATATCGAGGAACGGATTGTACCCGCACCGCTGTTGCCGCATAAAAAACAGCAGGTCCTCTTGTACGGCCGCGTCGTCGCCGATCGTGAACCGCGGCGACTCGCTCGTCGCCCGCTCGAACTTCAGATAGAACCGCCCTTCTGCTCTGAGGTCTGAAAAATCAAGGATGTAGGTGAACGGAAACGGGCTTCCCCAATTCGGCTTGCTGTCGCCTCGGATCGTGCCGACGAAAACAGGGGATTCGGTCAAGGCGTCGACGACAAGAAACTCACCGCCCCACTCGCTTTTCGAGATCATCAGGGCGCTCTTCGGATCTTCCGAACGAAAACCGACCTGATTGACGCGGATGAGCGTTTCCTCCGCGTTCACGGTCCCGGATCCGAGAAATACGAAGAAGATCAACGCAACGACGACGAACGGTCCGACGGGGAACCCGTGTCGCACCGCCCCTGACAATTCTTCAGGAGACACGCACGGTGGGGCGAAGGATTCGTCGACCGCCCGTTCGTGAACCGTTGAAACTGTGCTTGCGGTTGCAGACAACATCGAGATTTCTTGAAATTGAAGAACGTGATCCCGATCGAATTATAAGCTTCATTGCCTTATTCAAAAAGCTTACACAAGATCCGATTCGACTGATGTATGTATAAGCCTGTCGTATCAAGCGGCGCGGATTTGGGATTTGGGATGTGGGATGTGGGATGTGGGATTTGGGATGTGGGATGTGGGATGTGGGATTTGGGATGTGGGATGTGGGATGTGGGATGTGGGATTTGGGATTTATGTGGGATGTGGGATGTGGGATGTGGGATTTGGGATTTGGGATTTGGGATTTGGGATGTGGGATTTGGGATGTGGGATTTGCGAATTTGACCGGTTTGCGGTTTCAGTGATCCGCGGACTTCTTCCCAAATCGCAAATCGCAAATCGCAAATCGCAAATCGCAAATCGCAATTCCCAAATCCTTAGAATCTCTTTCTAAATCTGATCTCAAAACTGAAGCTGTCCTTGTTGCGCGTGACGTTGCTCAGCGAGCGTTGCTCATATTGGGCGACGAACGAGAGTCGGTTCGAGACACGATATTCAAGCGCGAGGACCTGATTCTGATCCTCCGACAGGTTCGTCGAGTAAGTTACGAGCAGATTGCGGTTGATCTGGCGGCCGACCGTGAGTCGCGCGGTCGGGTTGAGGCGCTGTCCCGAGAGGATCGGGTCGAGCTGAAACTTGTTTAGTCCGAACAGTTTGTCGGTCGCGCGCGTGACCGGCTTGTTGATGATCTCATCGGTCAAAATCTCGGCCGCCGTCTTGATCCCGGTCTGCGCGAGCGTCGGAATTCCGGTCTCCGTGTTCGAAAGACTGCCGGTCGTGATCAGCGAGATCACGTCCGGCTGTGGCAACGCCGGATTCGAACGCACCGTTGCCGTCAGGTTCTCGGCGTCCGTCAACTTGCCGTCCAGATTCAAAAAGATCTGATACCCGTTGATCTCGGTTTCCGCCTGCAGGTTGATGATCGGGTCGATACCGTCCGTGTTCGGCGGAAAGACAAGTTCGCTGCGGCGGATCTCGTAACGGTCGTTGCGATAGAACAGCATTCCGGCTCCCGCGGTGATCCGGCCGGCGACCTGCGGATAATCCAGATCGCCCGTTACGCGCAGCGCCAGCGAAGCCGTCAGATCGGCAAGGTTGTTGCGGACGACAAGCGCATCGCGCCCTTCGATGATCAGATCGAGTCGAACATCTCCAAGGCTTGAACTTCCGTCAGTCTGCGAGATCGAGCCTTCGCGGCGGCCGCCGATGACATCCGCGAGGTCGATGTCGCGGGAATACAAACTGCGTTTCGCATTGATGCGTCCCGAAATGATGCTTGAAAGCTGATCGCCGATCCGCCGGCCGTTGACCTCGATCTCGGCATCGCCGGTCGTCGAGAAATTCTTCGGCAGCGGCAATGTCACGTCAAAGCCGCGGAGCGCAAGCCGAAACGCTTCGAGGTTGAGTTTGTCGCCGAGAAACGCGCCGCCCGACGCGGTAAACTTTCCGCCGCCCAGGAATCCGTTGAGTTCGTTGACCTGCACCTGATTCGAGGTAAAAATCGCACGCCCTTTGATGCGCTCGAAAGTGATTCGCTCCGATCCGACAAACACCGCCGCCGAAGCGCTTTGGAGGTCGGCGGTGCCGTTCAGACGCGCCGTCAGATTCGGGCCGGTGAGCCGAATGCTGACGTCCGAGAGACCGGCGAAGAAAGCGTTCTTCGAAGCGATGTTCAAGATGCTCAGGTTGACCCGCCCGTCGACCGAAAAGTTGTTGATGCCGTCATCGCGGAGCGCTTTCGTGCCGCTGACCACGACGTTCGAACCGCCGCCCGCGAATTTCGCGTTGTTGACCACCACTTCGCGCGAATTGAACCGGATGGCGATCGGCTCGATCGAATTAAGAGGTGTTTGATTGATCTGCAGATCGAACTGGCTGAAGTTCGCGACCCCCTTCAGATCGTCGGCCGTAAACGTTCTTTCACCGTTCAAAACCTTCGAGACGTTGCCCTCGACCACGACCGTTCCCGTCGCCCGGCCCGTCAAGGTAAGATTCGGGGAAGGCTGACGCACGAGTGAGATGAACGGCGCGAGTTCGGAATTGTTGAAATTAGTTTCGGCGCGAAGCGGAAGATTCGGATCGGCGAAGTTTAGGACCGCGGCGATCACCTGTTCCTGTCCCTCAAATTTCGCGGTCAGATTCGCGTTCAGAACCCGGTTTTCGGTTCTTCCGCTGAACGCGACCTCGCCGAGCGCGTTGCCGTTGATCGCGACATTCGTGCCGGAACCGTTGAAGTTGACGTCGTACGTCGTCGAGTCATTCGCGTTGCCGGTCGTGCGGCCATTCAGTGAGACTATCCCGACAATTTCCGGAAGACTCTTGTTTCCCGGAATGAACGGGCTGACCCGCGCGAATTCGATGCTTTTGCCGTCAACCGTGAAGTCAAACGCCGTCGAGTCCGTGCGGTAGGTTCCGGCGGCGTTCAAACTTCCGTCACCGAATGCGGCGTTGAACCGTTCGAGCTTGACGAGCGTTCCCGCAAACGTCAGCCGCGTGTTCAACTTGTCGAACGTCTGGCCGCCGAGGGAACCGCCTTCGGCCGAAAGATTCGCCTCGCCGAGCATTTCGTCGGGCAGTCCGCGCAGATCCAGATCGCCTGAGGTATCCGCCTGCAAGCCCCGGAAAGTCTCCGGCAGATCGATCGGAAAGGCCGCGAGGATATTCCCCGTATCGACCTTGTCAAGTTTTGCGCGGACCGCGATGTTGTTCTTGCCGGCAGTTGGTATCTCAGCCGAAAATTCGAGCTTTCCGCCGTCGGACTCGCGGAGCAGACCGTCCGTCAAACGGGTTTCGACGGCATTGACTGCGAGCGTTGTTGAGAGAGAGCCGAGGACGCGTCCGCGAAGCGAGATCGAGTCAAGCATCGCGCGGCCGTTGATGTTTGGTTCGGAAATGCTGCCGGTGAGTGTTCCGTCAAACGTCAGATTTCCGGCGGCTTCGGCCTTATATTCATCGATCGTCTTTTCAAAATCGGGCGCCAGATCGAGGACGCGAAAGATCCTCTCGATCTCCTTCGCGTCGGTCGAGGCGAGCGCCAGATGCAGATTCGAAGAACTGCCGTTGATGTCGAGGTCGCCGTTTGCGCTGAACTCGGTTTTTTCCGTTTGCAGGCGCGCCACGTCGAGACGGAAAACGCCGCGGGTCGCCGTCGTCTCAACCCGTCCGCTGACCGGAACGAATCCTTCGTTCGAGGTTCCAGCGTTGGCGGTGATGTCGGCGTTGATCCTGCCGTCGGCGGTTTTGAAATCCGTGCCGTCGAAGCTGAGATCGACCGCGCCGGTCGTGCTCCCTTCGAGCGGAACGATGCGTCCGCCTTGAAGCGCCAGAAGTTTTGACAGGTCAAGTTCGGTGAAGTTTCCGCGAACGCTCGAACGGCGGCGCGAGTCGTAAGCGATGATCGCGCTGCCATCGAGTCTACCGTTCATCACATCCGCCTTCAGATTCGTCAGCTCAAACTGGTCGCTCGAGGCGTTGACCGACGCGCGCGCGGCGCCGAGATTGACGCTTCCGACAACGCCGCCGCCGAGACTCATATCGGCCGTCGCGCGATAGCGGCCCGACGGTTCGAGAACGAAGACCGGTTTGACGATCTTCACATTCTGAAGTGTCCCGCCGTCCGGAAGTTCTTTCGATTTAGCGAGTTTGACGTCGCCGGCGTCGATGTCGCCCGTAGTTCCCTCGATGACGCCTTCGCGGATCGACAGACGGACGCCCGCGATGTTCAAGCTGCCGAGAACGGCCGCGTCGGTCTCGATCTTCGCGACGCGAAGCTTGTCGGAATAGACCGTCATCAGATCGCGCGTTTCGCGGACGGTGAGATCGCCGGCGACAACATCCGAAATGCGGGCGCCGTTCGCCTCGACCCTTTCGGCCGACGCGTTTTTGGCGATGACGTCGGTCACGCCGTTGCGGTGTTTGACCTTGATCGAACCCGCGGTGATGTTCTTGAGCTTCGAGTCTTTGGTCGCGCCTGATTCGGCGCGCGCGTTCTCGGCGTCGATCACAACGTCCTGCGGACGATCCTTGACGCGAACGTTCTTTGCCGTCACGCGGTCGAGATCGATGTCATTGGTCTTGACCCGAGCGGCTGTCGCCTGCGGGACACTGACGTCGGTGACGCCGTTCTTTGAAACGACCGTGACATTTCCGGATCGAACGTCGCGGATATCGACATCCTCAAATTTGAAACTGTCGAAGCGGATCTTGCCGAGATTCGCTTTAAGTTGTTCTTCTTTGTATTCGGCGACCGCGTCGGAAATGAACAGCGCGCCGAGCGTGCCGATCGGAGTTTTGGCGGCGGCGGCGTTCAGTTCGCCGAGCCACCGAAAGTCCGTTCCGGTTCCGCGGATCATTCCCGAAAGCATCGGCGCGTCGATCTTGAAATCCTCAAATGTCAACATCTGTGCGATCGCTTTGCCGTTCGCCTCGTAAACCGAGTCCTTGCCGCTGACGATCGCGTTGACGCTCAGCCCCTTCAAGTAAATGTTGGACGCGGCGAGCGATTCGCTGAAAACCTCGCCTTCAACCTTGTAGTTCTCGCCTTCGCCCGTGACCCTTCCCTTGAAATTGCCGATTCCCTTGACCGGAGTCGGAAATTCGAACGTCGCCGAGGTTTGGGTCAGATCGACGGTCGATTCGATTTCGAGATCATACTTCAGCGTGGCCCAGTCGGTGACTTGACCTTTCAATACCGACTCGCCGACCGGCGTCTTTATCCTTAATCCGGTGATGTCCGCGCCCTTTGCCGAAACGATTCCCTGAGCGCGAATATCGACCGGTTCGAGTTTGTGCGAATCGTAGGTGAAGTTCGATTCGGACGACGAAACGTCAAATTTGTAGCGCATTTCGACATCGCTCGCAACCGCATTTTCGGGTTCGAGCGAGATTGACAGATTCTTCGCGTCGCCGCTGATCGTGCGCGATTTATCGCCGAAATGCGCGACTGAATCCTTGAGCGAAAGCCTTGTCGAAGTGTAAATGAAATTAAGCCGGTTCTGTTCTTCGACGACCCGAACACCGGAGAAGTTCGAACGTCCGTTCTCGTCGAAATCGATCCAGATCTCGGCGCCTTTGAGGTCGGTCGAATCGACGTTGATGTCGCGGTTGAGACTGATGTCGTAGAGGTTCTTGACCGTCAGGGCAATGCGTCCGTCGCGGATGGCGAAGAGTTTTTCGCCGGTCGATTTGTTCGTGAAGACCGCGTCTTTAAGTTCGAGTTCGAGCGGCGATGCCGAAACGTGAAACGAGCCGGCGTCGAAGCCGATTCCCATTCGATCCATTTTTGCGGCGAATTCACCTCGGATATACCCGTCGGTCGCTCCGGTCTTATAAAGGATCGCGAGAACGATGAAGAACACGGCGAGCGAGACGACGACGACGGCGAGAAGGCGCAAAAGTGACCGGCGCGAGAAAAATCTGCGGCGCTTGGTCAGTTCTTTTTTTACCTGTTCGTCCTCGGACATCTGAAATGCCTATCCAAAAGAAACCGTTTCGACGATCTCAAGGTCGAAACCTTCGATGGCGTTGATCCGCGGGGGGTGATTCGTTAGAAGCCGAATGCGGCTCAGGCCCAGATCCTTCAAGATCTGTGCGCCGATGCCGTAATCCCGAACGTTTCCGTAACCGGATTCGCGCCGTGCCGTCTGAAGATCGATCGCCCGTTCCTGCATCAGCGCATACGTCTTAAGCTGATGGATCAGGTCGAGGTTGTGTTCGTTCTGGCGGAGATACAATATCACGCCGGTGCCGGCGGCGGCGATGTTTTTGAGTGCAGCGTTGATCGCTTCGGCCGCTTCGCCGAGGCGCGATCCGAACATTGCAAAAGTAATGTTCTCGGTTTGGACGCGAACTAAAACCGGATCGGTTGTCTTCGAAATGTCGCCCATTGCGAGCGCGAGGTGTGTTTCGCCGTTGACGACGTTTTCGTAGATCGACGCGCGAAAGAGTCCGTAACTTGTCGGCAGGTCACTTTCGATCACCTTTCGGACAAGCGTCTCTTTCTGAATTCGATAACGGACGAGATCGGCGACCGAGATTACTTTCAGGTCGAATTTGGCGGCAAACCGTTCGAGTTCGGGGAGGCGCGCCATTGTACCGTCGTCATTCATTATCTCGCAGATCACGGCCGACGGGTTGAGCCCGGCGATGCGCGCGACATCGACGCTCGCTTCGGTTTGGCCGACACGCACGAGAACTCCGCCGCGGCGCGCGCGAAGCGGAAAGACGTGTCCCGGCCGCGCAAGATCAGCGGCGGTTGACGTCGGATCGACCGCGGTCAGGATCGTCCGCGCGCGGTCGGCTGCGGAAATCCCCGTCGTCACTCCTTCCTTCGCTTCGATCGAAACCGTAAACGCGGTTCCGAACCCTGAAGTGTTCTCAGCGGTCTGGGGCGCGAGCTGGAGAAAGTCGCAGCGTTCTTCGGTCAAAGGAAGACAGATCAACCCGCGGCCGTGAACCGCCATAAAGTTGATGATCTCCGGGGTCACGAGTTCGGCCGCGCAGACGAGATCGCCCTCGTTTTCGCGATCTTCGTCATCGACGATGATGATCATCTTGCCCGCCCGGATGTCGGCGACGGCGTCGTCTATTTTTGCAAACGGCATAATTGAAAAACTTCGCAAGGTGCGAATCGCTGAATAGACTCGATTTTAGCGAAATCGCGAGTGTTTGGCGAACAGGACATTGCGGCAGATCGGCGGTCGGAACGGATGAACATCCGTTGCCCGAAATCGAAGTGCGGGAGCCGGCAGTCCTCGCGAACTCGGCACATTGCCGCGAATGATACAGGATTTTTGATCTTGAGTGGTTGATTCGCCGGATAGCATTTACAATTGCGTGATGCGGTTTGAGCTCAAACTCGCGCTGCGTTATCTGCTGGCGAGAAAAAAAACTCTGGCCCGGTTCACCGCCGCGGCGGCGGTCGCCGGGATCGCAGCCGGCGTCGCGAGCCTGGTCGCGGCCGATGCGCTCTCGCGCGGCTTTGCGGATGAAATGCGCGACAAGATCCTCGCCAACTCGGCGCATATTTCGGTGACGGCCGCAAACGCCGGACCGATCACGGATTCGGCACTGCTTTCGAAGCGCCTGAAGAATCTCGAAAATGTCGCCGAAGTGGAAACCGCAGCGCTTGAACACTCAGTTGTAAGCTTCGAATCTGCAACGAGTTATGCGCTCCTCAGCGCTGTCGGCGGCGACCGGGTTCTGGTCGGAAAGCAGCTTGCGGAACGTCTCGGCGTGGTCCCCGGCGAAAAGATAGAGGTCGTGACGCTCGGCAATCAATCGCCGGTTCGAATCACCGTCGACGGAATTCTCGAGACTGGCCTGCAGGATTTCGACGCGACCCGGATCGACGTTCCGCGGGAAAAATTCGCGGCGCTCAATCGGGAAATGTACTTCACTCCGCGGACCCTGAATCTGAAACTTAACGACATTTACAAGTCCCCGGAAACGTCGGCGACCGTGCGGGCCGCGCTCGGAAGCGGTTTCAGGGTCAGCGATTGGCAGGAATCGAATCGGCCGCTTTTTGCGGCGCTGAGTCTTGAGCGACGAGTCATCGCGGCGATCATCGCATTGATCTTCCTGATCGCGGCGCTGAATGTGACGACGACCCTCGCGCTGCTTGTCAACGAGCGGCGCTTCGACATCGGCGTCTTGCGAGCGTGCGGCGCGAGTTCGCGAAGTCTGATCGCCGTTTTCCTTATCGAAGGAGCGTTGCTCGGCGTCGTCGGAATCGTCGCCGGAACGCTTCTCGGACTCGCGGCATGCGCCTTGGGCAACTATTTTCGGCTTGTCAGTATCTCCGCCGAAGTCTATTCGCTGAACTACGTCCCGTTTCATCCGAACGCGATAAGTATAGTGTTTATAATCGTTTGCGCGTTCCTCGCCGTTCTCGTCGCGAGTCTTTTTCCGGCCATGCGCGCCGGTCGGGTCACGCCGGCCGACAATCTCCGCGCTCACTGAGGTTTTCCGGAAATTTATTGTGGATTTTCTTTCCCTTTCAAACTATATTTAGGCAAGTCTCGGAAAATTAAATACTTGAAATATTCAGACCAAAGGTCCAGACTTTAGGCACGCTAAAGTTACGGCCATCTTTATATGTTTGAACGCTACACGGAGAAAGCCCGTCGGGTCATCTTTTTTGCCCGCTATGAGGCATTGCAATACGGCTCGCAGGTCATTTCGCCCGAGCATATTCTGCTCGGACTGATGCGCGAGGATAAGACCTTGAGCGCCAGATTTTTTCCGTTTCGGAACAATCTGACGGTCGAAGCGGTCCGCCGCGAGGTCGAGGAACGGATCGTGTTGCGCGAACGGATCCCGCAATCCGCGGAACTGCACCTCGCGGGCGAAACGAAAAAGATCCTTGCCTTCGCTTCAGAAGAGAGCCGCCGGCTGCAGAACCGGCACATCGGCCCCGAACACCTTCTGCTCGGTATTCTTCGCGAAGAGCGTTCGATCGCGGCCGAGATCCTTTACGAAAACGGTCTGCGGCTGCAGGACGCGCGCGACGAGGTGGGACGGCAAAGCGGTGTCTCCACGTTCGGCGCGACCCCGAAAGAGAAATCGGAAACGCCTCATTTGCAGGAATTTACACGCGATCTGACGGACGATGCGGCGCAGGGCAAGCTCGATCCGCTGATCGGGCGTGAATCCGAGATCGAACGCCTGATCGAGATTCTCTGCCGACGTACAAAGAACAATCCGGTTTTGATCGGCGAAGCCGGAGTCGGCAAAACGGCGATCATCGAAGGACTCGCGCAACGCATCGTCGAACGCCGCGTCCCGACGTTCCTCGAAGACAAACGCATCCTCTCGCTCGATCTGTCGCTGATCGTCGCCGGCACGAAATACCGCGGCCAGTTTGAAGAACGGCTCAAGAAGATCATGGGCGAACTGCGCGACAACCGGCAGTACATCGTTTTCATCGACGAACTCCACACGCTCGTCGGCGCCGGTTCGGCCGAAGGCACGCTCGACGCGGCGAATATTTTGAAGCCCTCGCTCTCGCGCGGGGAAGTCCAGTGCATCGGCGCAACGACGCCGTCCGAGTACCGCAAATCGATTGAAAAGGACAAGGCGCTGGAGCGTCGTTTTCAAGCGGTCAAGGTTCTGCCGCCGAACGAGGAAGACGCGCTCAGGATCATCGAGGGAATCGTCGAACGCTACGAGAGCTTCCATCAGATCCGCTATTCAAAAGATGCGCTGTCGGCGGCGGTCTATCAATCGAACCGTTACATTCCCGACCGTTTCCTGCCGGACAAGGCGATCGACGTCCTTGACGAGGCCGGCGCGCGGGCGAAGTTGCGTTATGAGCAGGAAGGCGAGCCGTCCTGGAAGGAAGCTGTCGAAAATTGGAAACGCGTAACGGCGAACGAGGAACAGCTGATCTCTTACGAACTCAAGAATCTCGAGGATTCGTTCTTCGCGGTAGAGGTAACGAAAGACGACGTTGAAGCAGTCATCGCGCGATGGACCGGAATCCCGCTGACGTCGATCAAACAGGAAGAGGCGAAAAAGTTGCTGGCGATCGAAAGTGAACTCCACAAACGCATCGTTTCGCAGCGCCCGGCGATAACAGCTTTGGCACGGGCGATCAGGCGTTCGCGCGCCGGACTCAAGAATCCGAACAAACCTGTCGGTTCGTTCCTTTTTCTCGGTCCGACCGGCGTCGGCAAAACCGAAGTCGCGCGGTCGCTCGCGGAATTTCTTTTCGGATCCGAACGCGCTCTTGTCCGTTTCGATATGAGCGAATTTATGGAGAAGCACGCGGTTGCGAAATTCATCGGTTCGCCTCCGGGATACGTCGGCCACGAGGAAGGCGGACAACTGACCGAAAAACTCCGGCGCGCGCCGTATTCGGTCGTTCTGTTCGACGAGATCGAAAAGGCGCACCCCGACCTTTTCAATCTGCTGCTGCAGGTATTCGAGGACGGCGTTTTGACCGACGCGCTCGGGCAGACGGTCGACTGCAAGAATGCGATCTTCATAATGACGTCGAACATCGGCGCGCGTTTCATCCAGAAGCGTACGACCCTCGGATTCCAGACCGGCGGCGAATCGTCGCGCGAGAAAATGGAAGAGCAGGTGATGAGCGAGGTCAAGCGGACGTTTGCGCCGGAATTCATCAATCGGCTCGACGAGATCATCACCTTTGATGAACTGAGCGACGAGAATCTGTTTGAGATCGTCGAACTGCAGCTCGAGAAACTCAATCAAATGCTGGAAAACCGCGCGCTACGGATCAGGTTGAGTTCGGAGGCGAAGCAATGGCTTATCGATAAGACCTGCGCTGACCGCAGTTACGGAGCCCGTCCGCTGAAGCGTGCGCTTCAGAAATATGTCGAGGATGAATTGTCGGAAGCTCTGATCCAGGGCGACCTTGCCGATGGAAGTATCGTTGAGGTTCTCCGCGAAGACGACCGGCTCGTCTTCCGCTCGCTGGCGCTCGAAGAAACCCTCGGCGCCGACGTCGGCCTGTCGGCGTCACAATAGGAAAACCCATCGCTCGCGTCGGGCTGCAATCTGAGGCGCGGATGAATCCAGATAGCGCATTTCAATAGATCTCCCCGATATACCTTGGGTTGGGCAATAACCCCAAGGGCGTCATGATGTCCGGTAGCGCCGGCAAGCTATGCGTCCGGTTACACGATCCTGAACGGGCCGAAAATAATATCGCCTACTGAGATTTCGGATTTGTGACTTTGGAAATTTCGGATTTTGGACAATTTCCCAATGGCATTGCACAACAGCGACATTTGTTCACGTTCTGCTCAGGACCTGGGAACAAGTACCTGCCGCCTTGAATATTTGCTGAACCCTTCGGAGGAATCAACTCGTATTGACGTAGAACGTCCACGTACCGTTTCCGACATACCCATACAAATTAACATCACCGCCGGCGAATCCGATTGGGTCTTCGGAGATGAATCGGCCGAGATTCGAATCGTACCAGCGGGCCCGGTAGCAGTGGAGTCCGGTGAAATCGTCGTACTCGCGGCCGGTGAATTTGTACCGGGTCGCGAGATTGCCGGTTGCGTTGCCGAATGAATCGCACGACGCCGATGACGTGACGTTTCCGGAACTGTCAGTCAGCGCGTTGGTTGACCCGAGATGATCGGCGATGAAATACCTGACATCGCTTCCGGTCTGCATCCGGAGCTTGTTGTCGATTCCGGGGCCGTTCAGGTATTTCGTCAGCGTTCCCGAATTGTCGTCAGTTTGCTGAGCCTGAAAGGCTCGCAGGCAATAGCGTCGGGAGAATCCCGACGAAATCATCGCTAACCGTTCGCCGTCCCTGAAGGGGACGCAGGACAGCAGTTTGTACTCCTGCGTCCCTTTCAGGGACTCCAAATCATCTTCTGAAATCCTGCCGTCGTGATGCTCCCGACGCTATTGCCTTTGTCCCTTTCAGAGACCGTAGAACTCGTCTCGTTTCCATTCGCGCTACGCTCAGGGAAACAATCCAGCAAGAATTATGTCTGAAGTTCCGGCAATTCCAAACGGCTAACCCAAAACCTTTTCAACATCCGCCTTCAACAATTCGATATTTGTGTCGAGCTTCTTTTTCCTTACAACTTCCGCCAAAAGATCGAGTTTTTGAAGTATGGACACTTTAAGAAATTCGAACCGTTCGGTTTCCGACTTGCTGAAGAAGTTCTCATCGTTGACGATTATCGGAATTCCGATGGATTTCTCGTTTCTTCGATAGCCTTCGATCTCTTTCAGATGCTGCCGAAGATACGGGATCGGATTTACATAGAACTGGAGGAGGATCAGCTTCACATCGATTCCGTAAGTCTCATTAATCAAGACATTTAATCGCTTGGAAATACCTTTGTCGCCCCAGATGTACAAATCAAAGTTCGGTGCCATTTCGTCTTTTCTGTTGGAGGAAACAAAACAACCGAGAATATTCACGTTTTCTCCCATAACTTCACCTTTTGAGATATCTTTCTCGATTCAGAGGACCCGGATTCGTCATATTTTCACCCCTTTCCCAATCGAGCGCAGAACGCCGATTCGGGAATTGATCCTCGATAATCATCTTCTTGTTTCCCATATACCACTTTGGATATCTTGATTCGGGAATCGGGTTTGATGTAATCCCGTTCTTCAAGAAATTGCCTTGATCATCATACAGCTTGTAGCCCCAGGTGGGTCGAAGGCTGTTTGCAGAATTTCCGTGAACGCCCGGAGTTGGCCCACCGCTTTTGGGTGATGCGCGTCCACCACCTTTACCCGCGACCGGTCCGGCGAGGGTGGCGAACAATGCGCTCCCTCGCGTGACATCCTCAGCGACGTTGACCGCGCGCTGCCAGCCGTCGATGTCTTCACAATAAAGCGCCTGTCCGAGTCCGCGACCGACGCGGAGCATGTCGTCCCCGGGCGACGCCGAGTGCCGTCACAGGCTGTATCCGAATGCCTTCATTGTAGACCGGGATCGGCATGTAGCCGATGATCGGATCAAATCCGATTGACTGTTCAACTCCATCAAGCCCGTTATCAAGGCCGTCGGCGAATTCAGCCGGATTCGCGAATCCTCCGCTGCTGTACATCGTCGGATCCTGATAGACGCTCGGATCGATCAATCCTGACGGATCCGTCGCGCTCAGTGGCCCGTTTCCGACATACCCATACAAATTGACATCGCCGCCGGCGAAGCCGATCGGGTCTTCGGAGATGAATCGGCCGAGATTGCCGTCGTACCAGCGGGCCCGGTAGTAGTGGAATCCGGTGAAATCATCGTGCTCGCGGCCGGTGAATTTGTATCTCGTCGCGAGATTCCCGGTCGCGTTGCCGAAGGAATCATACGAAGCCGATGATGTGACGGCACCGGAAGCATTCGTCAACGCGTCTGTCGAATTTCCGAACGCTTCGGGCCGAACCTACCTCACGAGTCTGACTTCGCAATTTCGAACATCTAGCGGATCGCCGGATAGTTCCACCATACCCTTACCTGCCAATGAAGTAAGTCGATTTGCAAAATACAGGTCGTCTAAGCTCGTGCGCAACTCGGCAGGAACGTCCAGCATTGCAAAGCCGACAACGAAGGCTGCTTTTCGCCAGTCACTTGTGATTCTCGAAAGCAATAGCTCATCGATTTCGTCAGTTGTAATCATAATGAATTGTATTTCGACAGAACCTAAAATTTCAGTCCTTTTTTGCAGCGTTCAGAGATGCAGCCTTCTAGACAAGCCCTGTTGCTTCCACCCCAAATGTTTCGCATGTTGGGGTCAGATTCTGCTTTGGAACAAAGTTGAACACAAGAGGAAATTTCCTCGGCGCATCCATCCCGATCATTCGGTGGATCTTGGGGCCACGGGATCGGGCGGATGAGGTCGATTGGCGTTGATCGCGGTTTCGGCTCGCACCTTTGCCCGGGAATAGTCGTCGGAGCAATCGGCGGTGTGATCGGAAATGGTGTCGTCCCTACTGGCGGTGCAACGGGACGCGGGCTCCCGAAAGGGTTGAGCGGTCCATTGACAAACGGATTGGACGGGTGATTGGCCGTGTATTCACCCACATATGTTGCACCGTAGATCAATGCGGCGCCACCGACCGCAATTGCCACAGGAGGTGCCGCCGCCGCCAAAAGTGCGACGATTCCGCTACCTTCGCCGGCAAGCAAAACGGCACCACTCGCGATGGCGACTTCTTCGCCGGTTGTTCCAACGGGATCTCGATACTTCAATGGCTGGTTCCAAACATACCCAAACAGATTCACGTCCCCGCCCGCAAATCCGATCGGGTCTTCGGAAATAAATCTGCCGAGGTTCGAATCGTACCAGCGCGCACGGTAGTAATGAAGCCCCGTGAAATCGTCGTACTCGCGGCCGGTGAACCGGTATCGGGTCGCGAGGTTGCCGGTGGCGTTGCCGAATGAATCATACGACGCCGCCGACGTGACGTTTCCGGAACTGTCAGTCAGCGCGTTTGTTGACCCGAGATGATCGGCGATGAAATACCTGACGTCGCCGCCGGTCTGAATCCGGAGTTTGTTGTCGACGCCCGGGCCGTTGATGTATTTCGTCAGCGTTCCCGAATTGTCGTCGGCGATGACATCCGCGCCGTCGTGGATGAACTTCGTGTTCTCCTTCCCGCCGACGATGAAGCGCTGGATTCTGCGTCCGAGAGCGTCGTATTTGTAACGCACCGTCTGCTTTCTGGTCGATGCCGAAACCAGCCGGTTGTCGAAATCCCACTGATAGCGCCAGAGCTCTTTGCCCTCAGCCTTCATCCGGATATTGCCGTTTTGATCGTATACGTAACCGGCTGTATCGGTTGAGCTTACCCGATTGAACTGGCCTGACTCATAACCGTAGTTCGCGCTCCGGTGCGAGCTTGTCCGGTTGCCGACCTTATCGAAATCATAGGTTTCGGCCGGTTCCGTCGGACTCGTCATTCCCGTCAGCCGATTGACGAAATCGTAAGTGAAATTCCGGATCTTGCCCGGTTCGGTTACGCTTTCGATCTGGCTTGCGTTGTTGTATTCGTACTGTCTGTCAAAGAGCGTCGCCGTCTGGCTTGTATCCTTCAGCCGCCTCAGCCGGCTCATATTGTCGAACGTGTAAGTTGTGGTGACGCCGTTCGGAAAAGTCCTCGTTTCCGGCCGGTTCGCATTGTCGTAAGTGAACCCGATCGTTGTCGAATCAGCTGGACTGACAATGTTCGTCAAACGTCCGGCATCGTCAAAATTATACTGCGCTTGGACCGATCCGTCGAGAATCAATTCAAGCCGGTCTACCGTCGAACTGTAAACGTGGTTGTAGCCGACCGTGTGTCCGAAAACGTCGGTGGTATTGAGTAGTCGGTTGCGATTGTCGTAGTTGAACGAAACCGTCCCGTTCCCATTGGTCGCGGTCTTAAGCTGCGATCATCCGGCAACCGTTCATCGCATGTGCAAATCCGGAAAGGCCCCGGCCCCGGCATCGCTCAATCGGCGGGCAACGCAGCTTTAGATCCTGCTAAAATTCCGCGAACGGCTCTTAAAGCCGTTGGCACTTTTTAGTTTCGGGCTTTTGTCTGTATAATTCTAAGATTTGTTGGAGTTAACGCGGACAGGCAACCCTGCTATGTTTGTCTGAATCAAAAACGGCGTATCAACCCAACAATAAACGCCTTCGTTACTTTTTGAAAAATCGATCGCTTTTTGTTTGAAGTTTGGGCAAAAAAGTCAGGATTTTTCGGCAGAGGCCGCAACTTGCAATAATAAGGAAATTCGGTTTTATGCAGATTCTACGAGCTTTTGGGCTGATCTTGTTGACTTCGACGCTAATGGCGTTAACTTGTTACGCCGGGACGAACGACAAGACGAATGAGGCTCCGAAAACCTCCGCGCCCGCCCAGCAGCAACTGGTTGAATCGGTCGACATTCAGGGCAACCGCCGTTTGAAGGATGATGACTTGCTTTATTACATCAAGACCCGTCCGGGCGATGTTTTCAACCAGGCACAGCTTGAGCGCGACTTGCGCGAGCTTCTTTCGCTGAACTTTTTCGACAAGGTCAAGACGCGTGTCCTGACCGAAGAAGGGGTTCGCGGCGGCGTGAACGTTATTTTCGAGGTCGCTGAACTTCCGATCATTCGTGATCTGCAGTTTGAGGGCATCAAGGCCGTACCCGAGTCCGAAATTCTCAAAGCCTTCCGCGAACAGCGCGTCGGAATTTCGAAAGAAGCGATCTACAATCCGGTCAACGCTCAGAAAGGCATCCGCGTGATCCGCGAACTGCTTGCCGGAAAGGGTTATCCGAACGCAAAAGTGACGATTCGCGAGGAAGAGGTTTCGGCGACGTCGACGGCCGTCTTCTTCGAGGTCGATCAAGGAAACCGTTCGCGCATCATTCAGATCGAGTTTGAGGGCAATTCCATCTTCAAGGACGGCGAGCTTCGCGGCCAACTCCAGTTGGTCCGCAAGACCGGACTTATCTCGCGGTTCAAAGGTCAGGACATTCTCGACCTGCGCAAACTTCAGTACGACCTGCGCAAGAACGTCCTTGCTTATATGTGGTCGAAGGGTTACTTTCAGGCGCGTATCGGCGAACCGCAGGTCGAGGGGCTCGGTTACAAACGAACGGGATTTCCGATCCTGAAGCTTTTTCCGCTTCCGCTCGTGACATCGAAGGATGACACGCTGAAGATCATCGTTCCGGTCAACGAAGGCCGCGCCTTTCGCGTCGGCGAACTCAAGGTCGAAGGAAACTCGATCTTTTCCGAACAGCAGATCCTGGGTTACGTCGGACTTCAAAAAGGCGAGATCGCCGATGGTAAACGGCTGCAGGAAGCGGTTTATGAGAATCTGAAAAAGGTTTACGGCTCACAGGGTTTCGTGCTCTATGACGCGGATTTCAGTCCGGAGTTCAAAGACAACAGCGCGAATCCTGCCGAAGGCATCGTCGATATTACGATCTCGATCGACGAGGGCAAGCAGTTTCGTCTGCGCCGGCTTGAGTTTACCGGCAATACGTTCACACGCGACAAGATCCTGCGCCGCGAGGTTCTGATCAACGAAGGCGACATCTACAATCAGATCTACCTTGAAACCTCGGTCATTCGTCTCAATCAGACGGGTTATTTCGATCCGATCGACAAGGATCAGGATGTCGAGATTCGAACCGACGAAGAGGAAGGCGAGGTCGATCTTGTCGTCAAGGTTCGCGAAAAGGGCCGGCAACAGGTATCGCTCAACGGCGGCATCTCAGGGATCGGCGGTTCGTTCTTCGGACTCGAGTATTCGACCAACAACTTGCTCGGGCGCGGTGAGAACGTTTCGTTCCAGTTCGGGCTCGGCAACCGTCAGCAGAGCCTTCAGCTGACGTTCCAGGAGCCGTACTTCAAGGATCGTCCGATCTCGGTCGGGTTCACGCTCTTTGCGACACGCTACAAGTTTTTCGGTGAAGGAACGTTTCTGACCCAGAACACCGATCTTTTGAACGACATTGTGACGAATCCGTACAGCACGGTGACGACCAGCGAATCCAACCTGTTTACGCAATCGACCTACGGCGCGTCGGTTTTCGCGACCGCGCCTCTGTCGGAGCTGTTCTTCAAAAAGCGCAAGTTCACCCAGTTTTCACGCGTCGGGTTGACCTATCAGTTTTCGGCGACGACGATCAAAGAGCCGGCGGTGAACCAGTTGGGCAATGTCGCGACGGCGATTCCGGTCATCTACTCGCAACCGAACATTATGACGAGCCGGGTGACCGGCAGTTTCGTGTACGACTCGCGCCAGCCGGCGGAAAACGGTATCGATACCCTGCGCGGTTCGCAGATCTCGGCATCGTTCGCGTTCTCGGGTCTCGGCGGCGACGTTCGAACCTATCAGCCGAGTATCTCGTACACCTCGTTCATGCCGGTTCGGCGCAAGAAGTCGAAGAATCCGGAAGTTTTCGGTTTCCGCATCATCGCCGGCACGATCGGCAGTTTTGCGACGACGAGCAAGATCCGCAACGCGAATTCACTTTCCTTTGTCGGCGGTGTTCCGATCTACGAGCGCTATTTCCTCGGCAGCGAATACGATGTCCGCGGTTACAACACGCGTTCGATCGGTCCGATCGCACCGTTCGACACATATGTTTCGACCCGCAATATTTCGGTCGCGACAGCGTCGAGCGGGACGGTCGCCAACGTTCCGGGACTTGCGGATTCGACGCTTGCCGAATTGATCAGTCTCGGCACGCTGACCGGTCCGAGCGGAGCGAATCCGGCGCTTTATACGAATTCGTATCGTTTCATCGGCGGCGACACCCAGATTCTGGGCAATTTCGAGTATCGCATTCCGATCTTCGGCCCGGCGAGTATGGCGGTTTTTGCGGACATCGGATCGGTGTTCAACCTGCGCAAGTCGGGAACGCAGCGAATTGACAGTAATTTCCTCGGGGACGAAGCGTTCCTCGGCGCGGGAGTCGTCACCGGTTTGGCCGCGCGAAACGTCCCGAACGTGAATAATTTCAGCAATTTGTTCCTGATCAACGGACGTCTGCTGACGACAACTGAGTTTCGGCAGTACTGTTTCATCAACCCGTTCGGTTGTCCGACCAGTAGTTCGCGCGATATCCGGCCGGTGTTTTTCCGCGGCGAGGCGCAGACAAATTCGCTCGTTCGCGTCGACGATGCGGCGTTCAGCAAGATCGGCGACTTCCGTTCGAGCGTCGGACTCGAGTTTCGGGTTCAGGTTCCGGTGGTCAACGTCCCGTTCAGGTTGATCTATTACTACAATCCGAGCGCCAAGATCGGATTGCGTGAGGAACTGCCGAACCTGTTCTTGCCCGGCAAGCGAAGCGGTTTCCGCTTCACGGTCGGCCGAACGTTCTAGTGCGTTGACAAGATTTGCCGCTTAACTTACTATTGCGTTTCTCAAAAAGTAGTAAAGCGGGCAACATAATTACGAGATTTGGTTTCAAAAGGATTAGTTCGAACAAACCGTTTTTTAACGTTTAAGGAGTATCAATAAAAACAAGATGAAAAGATTTAGCGTATTCGCCGTCAGTTTGGTCTTTGCGGCATTTTTAGCAGTATCGGTTCCGGCGCAGACCCCGATGACCGGCGGAGACAAGATCGGGTTGATCGCTTGGGGTGCGTTTGGTGACCCGGCAAAAGGTATCAAGAAGTATGTTGCCGCGCAGAACGCTCTCGAAGTTGAATTCAAACCGGCCACCGATGAATTGAAGACGATGGTGGCGAAATATGAAGCCCTCGGAAAAGAACTTCAGGGTTTGAAGGATCTTATCGATCAGCGCAAACCGGTTCCTATTTCCGATCTTGAGATCAAGAAGAAACAAGACGCCTTTAGTCAGATGGAACGCGACATCAAGAAGAAGGACGAAGATCTGAAATTCGCTTCCCAGAGTCGTGCGGAAATCGTTATCGGTCCGATCGAGGACGACATTCTTAAAGCGTTGAACGAGTATGCGAAGGCCAAGGGCTATGCCGTGATCCTCGATGGCGCGAAACTCCTTCAGGGCGGCATTTTGCTCGGGTACAACGACAAAGTGAACGTCACCGATGACTTCATCTTGTTCTACAACGCGCGCCCGGCGACGGCCGCGGTCACGACACCGAAGTAATCGGGTCACGAATTTACGAGTACTCATCAGAAGCCGGCACGATTTTGTCGGCTTCTGATTTTTCATTGCGATTGTGTTAAATTACACAAAACAAGACTATGACCATTCTTGATTCGCAAGCCATACAGAAGATACTTCCGCATCGATATCCGTTTCTTCTCGTCGACAGGATCATCGAACTCGAACCGCGTGTCCGGATCGTCGGTATCAAGCAGGTGACGTTCAACGAGCAGTTCTTTCAGGGACATTTTCCGGGCGCCCCGGTGATGCCCGGAGTTCTGCAGATCGAAGCGATGGCCCAGGTCGGCGCGATCCTCGCGTTGCGCGAGTTTGAAGACCGCGAAAGCAAGATCCCGTTCTTCAGCGGCATCGAAAGCGCCAAGTTCCGGCGTCCCGTTGTTCCCGGAGACACTTTGACGATCGAGGTCATCGCGCTTCGGACCGGTTCAAAGGTTCAAAAAATGCGGGGGATCACGCGTGTCGACGATCAGATCACGGCCGAAGCGGAGATAATGTGCATCATCGCCGACCGGCCGAAAGAGTAGAGGGCATTATGCAAAGATACGAAGTCACATATTTTCAGATGATAATGATCGGCCTCGGCGTCGGTTTCGTCCTCGGACTGATTCCCCTCGGACTCGGTTGGTACAAAGGGAAGAAGAAGCTCGCGATCATCGGCTTTTTGGCCTCGATCGCTGCCGGCGCGGCTTGGAGCCTTTTTTCGCTGATCATCGTCCTGGTCTTTATCTGGCTCATTCTCAGAAATCCGCAGACGTCGACGGCCGAAACGGCCGATCCATTCGGGGACGAGGCCGCGATGTCGGCCGAGGTCGAGTCGGCAAGCGACGACAAC
Organism: Acidobacteriota bacterium; assembly: GCA_016715115.1. Classification (NCBI taxonomy): domain Bacteria; kingdom Pseudomonadati; phylum Acidobacteriota; species Acidobacteriota bacterium. Next base: position 811,095 of record JADKBM010000004.1, on the reverse strand, counting down.
GCCCAAAATTAAATGAGTTCATTCATTCATCCGACCGCCATCGTTGCGCCGGACGCCGTCATTGGTGACGATTGTCGAATCGGACCGTTTTGCACCATCGGCGGTGAAGTCACGCTCGGCCGCTCGGTTCATCTCGAATCCCACGTGGTTGTCGACGGCAAAACTTCGATCGGCGACGAGACCCGCGTTTTTCCCTTCGTTTCGATCGGCCATGCGCCCCAGGACCTCAAGTACAAGGGCGAGCCAACCTCGACCGAGGTCGGGAAACGTAACCACATCCGCGAATTCGTTACGATCCATCGAGGCACCGCCGGCGGCGGCGGCATCACACGCATCGGCGACGACAATCTGCTGATGGCGCAGGCGCACGTCGCGCACGATTGCCAGATCGGCAACGACGTTATTATGGCGAACGCCGCGACGCTCGCCGGCCACGTCGAGATCGCCGACCGCGCCAACGTCGGCGCATATTCGGGCGTCCATCAATTTTGCCGTATCGGCCGGGAGGCGTTTGTCGGCGGCTATTCTGTCGTCGTCAAAGACGCGCTGCCGTTTGCGATCTCGCAGGGCAACCACGCGAAATGCTACGGGTTGAACCGCATCGGAATGAAGCGCCGCGGATATTCGAAGGAGACGATCGAAAAGCTCCACCGCGCGTATCACCTCTTGTTGTCATCGAAACTCAACACGACCCAAGCCGTCGAACGCATTCGCGACGAGATCAGGGATTGTCCGGAAGTGGATTATCTGGTCGAATTTATAGAGAGCTCGAGCCGCGGTGTCGTGAAGTAAATAAAATTGCCCAAGGCCGCGATTTATCGTCCCTTTCGAACCCAGACATAATAGCGAGCAACAAGGCCTTCTCAGCCTGCGGCGAGGTCTTCGCGGAAGACGCGTGATGGCGAGCGCGGCCCCCGACCGCCTGCTCCACCGCTCGACGGTGATCAACATCCGGGGCGAAAGCTACCGGCTGAAGGACAACAATGACTAAAGGGGGGTCAAAAACTAACGCCTGTAAAGGGGTCAAAAATTAACGCAGATTGACAGGCGAGGATCCGAATCGCGTAGCGATGCCCTGAATTTAGACGTGGGTTTCAACCCACGGGATCTCGTTGATTCGTATCTCGTCGCATCAGCGACGGCTGAGTCAATCGTCGCTGACGCGACGAGCCCACACATTTGGGATTGGGCCGTGTATTCCGCCACAAGCGTTCCGCTTCCACCATAGACGAACACGGTCGTCTCGGTCGATGATTTTCGCCGCCCCGACCAGCCGCAGAGCGGCGGCAAATTTTAGCCGTGGGCGTGAGCCCACGGATGACGCGAAAAAGACTCCCGAGCCGCAGAGCGGCGGCACCGGCCATCTTGGAACTCTTGGAACTCGGATCTGGAATTTCGGAATCGGCGGTTGAGCGCTGACCTCAATCTTCTTTCTCCAACATACCGAGATCAAATACGCGTCTGACTTGCGGATTGTCGAGATCTGCCGCCGCTCTGCGGCTCGGGAATCTCTCCGCGTCGTCCGTGGGCTCACGCCCACGGCTTGTATCTTGATTATCAACTGTTTCGCAATTATCTTGGACGCTTGATGATTGCGGGGGAAAGAGAAGGTTTTCGTTGGTGTTGATCCTTGGGCTGCCGAGGTGGTCGTTGGTCAGATATGCCACCTGCGGGGTTTCGTTCAGGATTGTCGAGTATTCGGCCACCAATCGTGAAGATGCGTCGCAGACGAAGACGGTTGTTTCCGTGACCTGATTGTTTGTGTAAGCGATCTTCTTGACCGGCATTCTCGGACATCCACCCGATTTAAGTTCGAACGGCTTTACATTGATGTGAAACATCTCTTGCTTGCCTACTTTGATTACAAATTTTCGGCGTTGATCGGGTACAAATTCCAATTCCTGCCCATCCGCTGAAAAGACTCTAATGAGACGGTATGTTCCCTTGGGTAACGCTTCGTCAAGCAACCCCGCTTTGTTTGATTGAACGATCAATGTTTCCTTACCACGACGTAACTCGATTTTCGCCCCCACGAGTCGACTAGCATAGACTTCGCCTGGATCGTCGATGCTAACCTCTCCAAAAACGTAACCGAATCCCGTTCGTTCTGCGCATAAGAACATAATGGCGAACTGAATAACAAGAAAGCTGGCACGAGAATGCTGACCATTCTATTTGGTCTTCGGAACAACATAATAGTAATCCTCCGAGTTTGGGATGTTCGTCATACGCCCACGCGTCGTGTTGTATTTCGTGTACGGCGAACCGCCGTTGGTTTTCATCACTTCGATGACCGCCTTTTGGCCTTTCGGCACCGCCTCGTCCAGTGCATTCATAAACGAAACATTATTCGCTTTATTGTTATTAGTATTGGTTGTTTGAGTCGCAGAAATCGGATCGGCTTCAAAACCGGCGATCATTGCCTCAGATTCGTCATGCAAGTCATTTGCAAATGCCGTCCATTTGCCGTTCTTCGTTTTGAAGAATCCTAACTCGCCGTCCAGAAACTGATTCCCGTGTTTGAACTCATGCGCAAGCTTTTGAATCAGTGTCAGCGAACCGAATGCAGAACTGTCGCCTTTTATGTTGATGTACAAATGGCCTTTCTGGCCTTCGTAAGAGAGTTCGCCGCCATTGTCGTCAGCCGATTCATTGCGAACGTGAAACGTCACCGAGTGATCGTTCTTGAGTCTTTCGTAATCAGCCTTCAGTTTGACGCCGCGTGCCCTGACTTTGGGGTCCTTCGAATTGGCCATCTTATCGAGGTGATTTTCGTAACTCCGTTGTGCGTTGGTTCTGGCTTCTGTCTCGCCTTTGTTCTGTTCTTGTCTTGGATCCCGCCTTCATTAACGCGGGCGATCCAAAACTTCCGGAACGTCAGTCACAACGAAACATGGCATGCTCCGAAAGTCCTTGATATCCGCATTCTTGCCGTTCTTGGTCAGTACATAATCAGCTTCAGTAACCGGTCGACGAAAGTATCGTTTCCCCTTTTTGTAGATTACATCACCGCTGCAGTCAGTCTCCTCCTTGTCCGCAGTTTGAAGATTCAACATGAGTCGGGAATCCAGTTCCGAATCGAGAAGTCCACGGGACATTATTCGATACTGGACAAGGATAAATTCTTGCGTCATTGTTTTAGCGTCCGCTTCAGCGTTGATTCGGACAATCCAGAACTCTACGGTTGTTGCGGTCGAAAATGCGTTGATACATCCGGCACAGCGTGAGGTTTTCAACCAAGCAACGATTTCACCCTCTGTCTTACGGGACTCATCTACCTGAGCCGAAATCGAAACGACGGCCAAGCAAACAAATGTCAATATGATAGCCAGTCTTATTAAGTACATGCTTGATTCTCCTTCAATCAGTTACTCTTAGGAACAATAGTCGCTCGGTCGATCTTGCCAGGGAGTTTCTCAAAGGGTCGGTTTACACTCGCCGCCGGTTGTTTAACATCAAACGTCTTATTAACCCGGACATCAACATTAAGTATACTGAAATTATAAGTTACCTCCCTGCTTTGGACCGAGGCTCCGTCCGGAACGGGGTCCGCCCGAATAATTGCGCCCCCAAAGAATTTGTCGGCCTGCTTGTGTGCTCTCTCGTACACTGCGTCACTCATCGACTTACCATTAAGTTCACCTTCATCAACCAATGTGGATGCGCTTATTGTACCTTCAATGATTTCGTGAGCAATTACCTCACCTGAGATCGACTTGTCACCGGTTTTGTTGAAAACCTCAAGATCACTAAGGTCTACTGAGTTTGCCCCAGGCCCATCATACCTGCCAAATGTGATCGAATCCGAGGTAGCAAAAACATTTAACGTTGATCTGACACTACCGGGGCCACTGTCTGTGATCGTGTCATATAGTTTTTTCTCACGGTCGCTCAGCGTAGCTCGATCAACACTACCGACAATCGCAAGCCGCCCGTCCTTGACAACTACTTTGAACTGCGCGCTTTTCCGGTTGTTCAGATTCGTGCTCGTACCAGACTCACATGCCGCTTGTTGACTTGAAACCTCGGCTTTTGTCTTACCGTTCGTTTTGCAACTCACTAAGACGTCTAGTCCTGTAGAATCCGAGAACGACAGCGGGTTGTTGCGAACGTATGAAAAGAGGTTGAAACTCTGTGGAAAGCTTCGGCGACCCATTTCGAGAAAGATTTGATCCGCGCCCGTAAACCTTCCCAATTCCTTCTTGTACATTCGAGCCTGGGCGTAATCGAGGCCGGTTTCTTCGTCGTTGAGATAGCCGGTGAAGCCCTGGCGGACGTCGTCGGTGACGTATTGGTCAGTAGTCGATCTGCCGCCGAGGCCGATGATCTCTTCGCCGTAGGGCATGTAGTCTGTCCGTGAAACCACCGTGCCGTTTTCGTTGGTGTTGATGCGGGGCGTGCCGAGGTGATCGTTCGTCAGATACTGCACCTGCGGCGTCTGGCTGAGGTTTGTCGAGTATTCCGCGACGAGTTTTCCGGCCGCATCGAAAACGAAGATCACGGTTTCCGTCGCCGTCACTTTCTTCACCCTTCGCCCGTCGCCGTCGAAATAGTACAGCCCGATCGTCTGGTTCGAAGCGTTTTTCACTTCTTTCTGCTTGTTCTCAGCGTCGTAATAAAAACTCCGCCCCTCGGCGTCGGTCAAGATGTTCCCCGCGGCGTCGTATGTGTAACCCTGGCCGCGAGTAAACCGATTGTCGGAAGTGTTGATCGTCGGATTCGAAACCGCCGAATTCGAGAACGACGCCGGAAAACTAGTATTCGCCTGATCAAACCGGCGATTGCCGTAGCGGTCGAACAAGTAAGTCTGCTTCCACGCCGACGTTCCGCCGGCGGTCTCTTCGGCACTGAGCAGTCTGTTCAGTGAGTCATACACATAGCTTTGATTGAGAACGAGCGGATTCTGGTTGCTTCGTGCGGACGTCAGCGGGATTGTTCGCACCCTGTAACAAGCCACCAAAACCCCTCGGTATTCTTGGGATTGAAATCGACTCTGAAAACGCGCAGGTCATCGCATCCCAGTTTCTTCATTTCCCTTGAACGCCGCTCTGATTTGGGTACTCTGTTTCTGATGTCAATAATCCGCCTATTGTCAAAATGCTTCACATTCAGATTCGGTAAAATGAGTCGAAACCGATCAAAAGTCAATCGCACATCAAATTTCTCGATTGACTTAAGATCTGGAGCAACCGTCACGATATCGTCACTTGTTTCCAGATCGTAGAGAACTTCATTTCTTGAGGGCGACAATATCTCAACCCTCAATCCCTCGATTTGTTTCGGATTCCCATTCTCGGTGAACACGATGTTGATGCGATCAATGCGATCACCCTGACCGCTCACCCGTCCCGTGAGCGCAACTGCCACAAATAGAGCAATAAACAACAAGCTGAACGAGTACTTTTCAAAAGCCATAAATCACCATCTATGCAAATCGTTATGGGCAGTCACAATTGGTCTTTTTTCGGACCTTCCGCGGAAGTTTCGGCGGCGCCGGGCTGTATTTATAGAGGATCTCAGCGCTCTCGGCCTTAAGGACCGTGAATCTGTACTGGTAACGACCTTCGCCTGCGCCAAATTTTCCGATCAAAACAACTCGCATCGTCTTGCCGAAGCCCGATGATTTTAACGTTTCTATCGATTGCGCTGCGCTCACGTCTTCCCAGTCTTTACCAAAGTCGACTAAAATTCGCCCCGACGAGGCGTCCCAGCAATCGGCACAAAACAACTCGGAAACTTCAAACGCGAATCTAAAGGCCGCCGTGACCCGAACTATTTTGTTTTCAAAATCCTTCGGGCTTTGTCGAAGCAAACAGAGGTTTACCGTAGTGGCGTTATTGAGATCACTCGGCACCTGCGCGTATTGTTTCTCGCTGAACCCAATAAGCAATAATAGCGTCAGGATACTTAATTTCGTATTTCTACATCTCACGGATTTCATAGACTTCACAAAACGTCTTAAGATGTTTCAAAGATCCGCCTCTTGGCTGATCCGTATTCCGGGACCGGTTCCCTTTTTTGAATTTGAAACGGGAGTGAGGTTATTGTTGTATTCGAGGAAATTACGAACGCCTGCCCCTCTCTTGGATTCCCGATCCGCAGAATCGAGCTTCAGCCATCCTTTGTTCCATATGTAGTATTTCGGACTTTTTGCGACATCGGGGTCGTAAACCGAGACGCCCATTGCCTGAACGATGTACGAGCTAACCTGGTAAGCCCGCGTCTCTCTCTCATAATCAGTCCGATCCATAGATGAATTTGGAACTCCACTATTCCAATACGCGTTGTAATCACCAACGTGTTGCCCTTCATGGGCAACCGCGCTTACAAGGTCGACATCATTTACTTGCTGACGGAAAGTGACATTGACGATTCCGGTTTTCTTGTTTAGACTCGTTTGCCCTCCTGAATTGTTGCCAAACCCCAAAACGACGTTATTTCCATCGCGCTCGCTTCCATATGCCGCAAGTGATTCAATTACTTGTTGCTTTTGTTCTGCCGAAAGTGTCTTGCTCAAGATTGTCAGCAGCGCCGCGCTCATCAACGCATGTCGAATCCTGTTTCGCTCGGCAATCTGTTTGTTCGCTTTTTTAATTGCCCGTTTCCGTTTACTCTCATCACTGATACCATTTGCCGCCTCCAACAATTGAGAGTCATCAGCATGTCCGCCCAAATCCGTGCTCCATTCAAACTGACCACTTGAATCGATGAACGACACCGGACGGTTGGTCACATACGTGAATCTGTTCCAACTCTGAGGAATTTGAATACGTCCGGATCCGAGAAGCGAATCGGGGCCGGTAAACCTGCCGGTACTCACTGAGTACATCCGAGCCTGCGCGAAGTCCAAATTTGTCTCGCCATCGCGTTCGTAGCCGGTGAATTGCTTGCGGATCGTGTCGGCGGCGTATTGGGAATGAGTCCGTTCGGTGACTTCTTCGCCGTACGGACGGTAGTCGTGTCTCGAAACCACTGCGCCGTTTTCGTCGGTGTTGATCCTTGGGCTGCCGAGGTGGTCGTTGGTCAGGTACGCCACCTGCGGGGTTGGGTTTAGATTTGTCGAGTATTCAGCCACCAGTCTTGAAGATGCATCATAAACGAAGACGGTTGTTTCCCACTGGCCGTTTATCCAGCCGCGCTTTTTGACCCTGCGGCCGTCGCCGTCGAACCAGTATTGGCCGATCGTCTCATTCGACGCGTTTTTGACTTCGATCTGCTTGTTCTCAGCGTCATAAACAAATGTCCGCCCGTTCGCGTCTTTCGTCGTGTTTCCCGATGAATCAAACGCGTAATCGTTGACGCTGTCACCATCTTGATCGAGATTGATCCGATTGGTGTTTGCGATCGACGGATTAAAGACCTTCCGGTCCGCCGGGCAAACCGTGAGATTCGGTGATGTTCCGCAGTTTTTCGGGATCGTCGTCGTGTTCGCTTCGACAAAGTTCCGGTTGCCGTAGCGGTCGAACGTGTAATCCTGCTTCCAGATCTCCGTTGATCCGATCTTCTCGGTCGCATCGTCGATCCGGTTCAGCGAGTCGTAAGTAAAAGTCTGAACCGCCGTGAAGCCGTTTGAACCTCCGACGGTCGGAACCGTTATCGTCTGCGACTGAATGTTCCCGTTGTTCTTTGCCGTATTGAGCGTGCCGCTTTCGACGACGCCGTAGGTGTAGTCGAGTTTCAGCAGATCGGTCGTGTTCTGAACCTTGCCGAGAGCGATCTGGGTTGGCTGGAGGCGTGAATTGAAGGCAGTCTTCTCCCACGTACCGTTTCCGAGCTGCATCGACGAAACCGCGCCGGCGGCGGTGTAGGTGAAATGGTTCGCGTAATTCCAAAACGCGTTATTCGCGTTCTTTTGGCTTTTGACAGTCTGCAAATCGCCCTCATCGTCGAGCACGGTTTTGACAATTCTTCCCGACGGATATTTCGCTTCAACCATCGCGCCCGAAAGGTTGTATTTGTACTCCATCTCATTATAGACGGTTCCGTCTGTAGTCTGTTTGCTTTTTTTCACGCGGCCGACGGCGTCGAACTCGGTGTATTCGGTGACCGAGAACGGCGACGTGACCGGACCGGTAGTGACCTTTGTCAGCTTGCCCTTGGCGTGGCTCAGATTGTCGTAAGTATAGTAAACGGGAAGCGTCGCGTTGTCGTCGTATGTCCTTTGCGTCACCCGGTTGAGCGCGTCGTAGCTGTAAGCGGTCGTGATGTTTCGCGCGTCCTTCTTGCTGGTCAAATTTCCGTTCGGGTCATATGCGTAACTTATCGTTCCCGATTCGGGATTCTGAGCCGTGAGCAGGCGCGAGAGACTGCTGTAGGTGAAGGAGCGGACCTGGTTCGTCGTCGCGCCGAGCGGCTGATCGACCTGCGTGAGATTGTTCAACGGATCGTAATTGTAGGCGGAACGGTAACCGTGGGCAATCGCCGTTCCGGGGAACGTGACCGACACGGTTGATGAATCGGAAGCCGGGACGATCTCCCAGACCTCTTTGAGCTGCCCGAGCGCGTCCGTCCGGCTGATCCGCTGCTTTCCGGCCTGATCCGTGACAAGCGTCCGGTCGGCGTCAAGGTCGGTGCGGACGACGCCGGTCGATGCCGTATTGTTTCCCCACGGCTCGGGAAGCGACGAGCCGGCAAAGGTCTCGACCTCTGACCGGATGCCGGTGCTCCAGGCCTTCGAGCGTGTCCACCCCATCGACTCCTCGCTTCCGGCATTTGACGAAACACTCGCCCGGTACGGGTTCGAGCTGAGCTGATACGTGAACCCGTTCGTTGTCAGATACCGCGTCTGGACCTTGATGCCGTCGGTCTCGTTGGTCGCCGACTGCGTCGCGGCGTCTTCCAGCGTTTTCGTCAGCCTGACCCTTCCCAATTGATCGAAGAACTGCGTCGCGACCTTCCCGCCGTCGCCCTTCGCTGCGACGTCGGCTCTCGTGATGACCCGCCGGTTGACGACGTCATATTCGGTTTGGACCCAAACCTCGTCGTCGGTCCCGACCGCCGAGGCGACCTTCACCGGCCGTCCGAGGTCATCGTAGTAAGTCGCCGTCGAGATGCCGTTGTCGACGTCCGTCGCGAGCGTCGGAAGACCCGTGAAATAGTCGTAACGCATCGCCAAGGTCAGTTTCAGCGCCGAATGGTTCGAGGCCTTCTCGATTTTCGTCGGATAGAGGTTTTCGAGGTTCGGCGAACAGCTCGCCGCGCCGTCGATGCAGCCGTACGTGACGGCGGTCTGGACGCCGTTCGCGTCCGTCGTCACGGTCGGCGCCCCGAAGGCGTTGTATTGGACGCTTGTGATCACGGAATTGGCGGCCGATAGCGGGACCGTCACGTCGTCTTTCGTCGAATCCCAAACGCGCGTTTCCGTCAGATTCCCCTTGTTGTCCGGGTCGTCATAGTAGAACTCGGTTCTTGACACGGTCGTGTCGTTCGCGTCCCGCACTTCGCTCGATTTGAGGAGGTTTCGAAGCCGCGGCGCCGAAGGGTTCGCGTAATGGTACGGGCTGTCGGTCGTCGTATCCGAGGCCGGCGGCGCCTGATTGTAGTATCGCTGACCGTCTTTCTCTTGAGGACGAGACCGGACGGCAGGGCTGTTACCTTCGAATAGATCCCCGAACCGGAACGCGGCACCGAAAGGTAGGGCACCCAGTCGTATTCCCTGACGGCTAGAACGTTGCCGTTCTTGTCGTAATCGGGGTCCTTGATCGCGGTCAGCACGGGGTTGCCCGAGTTGTCGGCGGCCGTCGTCAGTTCGGTCTTGACATAGGCGTTCACGGGCTGGGAGTTGGCGCCCGTGACCCGCGGCGCGGGGTTCTGCGCCCAGATCCTTTCGACCATCGACCCGTTCGAACTCAGCGTCTTGTACGCATAGCCCTTGAAGTAGCCTTGCGTGTCGCTGACCTCGACGGTGCCGCTCCCGTCGGGACGCAGGACGGAGCCGACACCTCCGGTCGCCGAAGCGGAATAGACCGTCGACTCGGTGACCTCAGTCTGGCCGCCGTCGTATTCCGCCGCGAAAACGAGATCGCGCCGTGTGATCGGGTTGTTGAGGACGTCGAAGCTGGAAAGTACCGGCGCGTTGCCGTCGAGCTGGAAGGAGTAATCGGCCCGCGCTTCCGAAGGAAGCGTGACCGATTTGAGCTCGCCCCAGCCCGAAGTGTAGTTCCCGCTGCCGGGCTGAACGGTTGCGGCGTTGTACGTGAAGACGTATTCGCGGCCGCCCGCCTGTCCGGGGAGAATGATCTTCTCGACCGCCGCGATTGGCTCGAAAAGGTCCTCGTAGATGTATGCGCCGTTCGCGTTGGATGCGCTCGTCGCCTTGTAGTTGCGGTATACCCAGCAGGTCTTCCAACGGATCTCGGTCTCGACGTCGGCCCCGCCGAACCCGCGCTGGATCACCCGCTGAGTGCCGTTCGCGTCCGTCGTGATGAAGACGAAGTGGCCGGCGCCGTCCTCGATCATTTCCCCGTTAGAGCCGCCGTACGATCCCGGCTTCCAGACAAGTCGGTTGCCGTTCGCGTCCGTCATCCGCTGGCGGATGCCCGGATCGTCGGGCGGGAGGTTTTCGACGGTCGTGCCGCCCGGCATATAAAGCGTCCAGTTCTTGCCGATAATCCCGGCACCGACGTTCTGGCCCGCCGGAACGAACAGCCGCAGGCCCGACCCGTCGTTCGTGTAATAGTTCATTCCCGACGAGGTGATCCCGACGACATCGTGCGAACAACTCGTCCCGCCACCGTTGTAATCGATGTGGGAGGAGACGTGCCTCGACCCGTTCGGGTCGATCGAGAACCAGCCGTCGTCGTATTCGTCGTCGAAGGCGGAACCCGTCCCGTAAGGCCGGAACTCCTTGACGCTGCCGTCCGGCATTTCCATCTCAAGTCGGAAGATATAGCCGTTCCGCCTGTATTCATAGCCGTTTCCGGCGGTGCACTGGGCCTGTTCCTCAAGATTGAACCGGCTCTTGAGGATGAGGCGGAAGCCGCCCGTGTCGAGCTTCCAGCCGGCCTGTTCCGACAACTGCAACAGCTCACGCATATAGTTCGTGTCGCCGGTCTCGCCATAAGTGCCGTCCGTCCTCCGTTCCTGCCTTGAATCCCACAGTTTGCCGTTGTACCTGAGCGAAACCGTGTAGCCGGGGGATGTGCCGCGGCCGGGCGCGAGCGATGCCAAAGGTATCGTCAGCATCAGGTTGCCGTTGTTGAGATTGACGTTCTCGATGTCCGAGATGGAATAGGAGTTCCCCGCGCGGAATCCGCGTTGCGGCTCGCGTTCCTGTCCGAATGACGGCGAAAGCGCTGCAAGGATTGCGATTGCGGCTGTCAAAAAAGCGGTGCGTTTCATTTTCTTTACCTCATTTCAGGTCCCTAGGCAATTGTCCGATGGGTGTTTGGCGACTCCTGCGGTCCGGCTACCTCCGGTAGAAGGCCGGGACCGGGATGTCACCCAAGACTCCGAACTGCTGCTGGCGAAGCGAGCCGTTGGTCGCCGACTGGCGGATGTACCACGTGCCGGTGGATTCTCGCCAGACGGCGAGGTCGGTTTTGCCGTCGCCGTCGTAGTCGTTCTGGACGAGCTTGTCGCCGGAGATTCCCCATTGGGTCTGGGTTACCGTCCCGGTCGAGCTTTCGCGGATGTACCATTTCGTGTCGGAGGGCCGGAAGAGCGCGTAATCGGCGCGGCCGTCGCCGTCGTAGTCGGACGGGACGGGGACGTCGCCGGCGGTTCCGATAACCGCCGACTGGGTTTGGCTGTTGCTGCTGTTGCGCGAGTAGAAGGTGTTGTTCGACTCCCGACGGACGGCGAGGTCGGCACGGCCGTCGCCGTCGTAATCGGCGGGCGCGGGTTTGTCATCCGACAGACCGTATTGTTGCTCGTAAACCTGATTCGTCGTGCTCAGCAGGATCTTCCAGACGCCGTTCGCGCCGTCCTTGTGATAAACCGCAGGGTCGGTCCGGCCGTCGCCGTCGAAATCGGCCTGCGCCGGAGCGTCGCCCGAACCGCCGAGCGAGATCATATAGCTCGAACTGTCGGAACTGCGCATGATCCACCAGTCGCCGTTTCGCCAGATCGCGAAATCCGTCTTGCCGTCGCCGTCATAGTCTCCCGGAACAGGCTTGTCGGCCGGGAGTCCCCATTGCTGCGACGTCGTCTGCTGGTTGCCGTTCAGCACCCACCAGACGCCGCTCGAAGGCCGCCAGACGGCAAGATCCGCCGGCGGAGCGGCGTTGGCATTTGCGTCTTCAACGGCTAAAAGCCGCGAACCTGCGTACAGATATTCTCTCGAAAGCTGTGGAGTCGGCGTCGGCGATGGCGTCGGAAGGAAAGGATTGACGCGGCCGAGAAGCGTTGGCTGATACCCCGGAGCCTTCCGCGCGAGCATCTCGTCCTTCGCACTCTGTTCGAGAAAGCTCATCCCCGTGCCGAAAACGCCGAGCGCGACTACCGAGATGATGAGAATGGCGAACCAGTTCCAATTTCGGATTTGGGATTTTGATTGATTTATGGATTTCATTGTTCTACTCCGGCTTTTCGGCTCTGAGAGCGGGGTTTGGAAATACAGAGGCCGAACGTTCGCAGCGGAATGTTCGGCCAAAGTGAATTTGAAGTTGCGGTCAACGCGATCCGGAAATCGGGTTCTGATACGGCGTCAGGATATGGCTCCCGGCGTTGGCGGCGGTGCGGCGCTCCGATCGCGGGGAGTTCGTGCGGCTCACACCGCGGTCGTAAGCGCGTCGGGATCGAGTGAAGCTCGTGGAAGGCTCCGCTTGAGTTCGGGTTGTGGGAATCGACGGGCATCGGCCCTCCGCCGGCGGAAAACGCCAAACCACTTTTCGCCGGAATCAAAGCAATGTCGCCGAATCCGGGTTTGCGGTCCGACGGCGACCGTCAGTGCGAGTTTTTCGACAACTGACAACCCGAACGTAACAAAAAAAACCGAGGGGGGCAAGCGGTTGGTTATGATGATTTTTGGTCAATATACGCAGTGCGGCTTATCAGCGGGCCGCGAACTGATTCGTACAACTGATTTGCAGCGCCATCGACTCGATCACGTGACGGTCGGTTGATTGCGGAACGGGAATCGGGAAAGAGCCCGAAAGTACGAACCGATTCGGCCGTTGCGGTTCCGTCTCGCAACGATGTGGCGTCGTTATTGAAGCGCGGCGAAAAGCGATTCGTGCTGATCGCCGGATCGGCGGCATCGTTCGAAACACCCGTAATCGTCGTGTTCAACGATGGTGCAGTGATCAAACGGCTCACAGTCAAGCGTCTGTTTCCGGTTGGTTGATATCCCATTCTTTTCTACGGCCGATATGAGACCACTGAGATTGTCGTATGTGGGTTGAAAAGGTACGTCCCGAATTAACCCGATTACGCAATGGAAAATTTGCCCGCGAATTTCCGCAAATCTGAGCGAAAATACTTCTGTCCAAACCCGTACGAACAAACCGCTTTTCGAAGCTTTGGCCAGTGGCCCAATTTCAAAAAAACGGAATCTTTCGGCGCGCTCTTAGACAAGATTTCTATTCGCACTGGCGAGGATTCGCGGGCAAAATCCGCTAAAGCGTAATCTGGGATTAAGAATACGTTCAAGTGTTGATCGAAAATCCCAAATCCGAAATCGGCGGTGCGTTCGCTAACGCGATTCGGGGCCAGCCGTCGCTCCGCGATTGATTGACGCCGAACCGCGGGCCGCCGGGTATCTTGGATCGCGCGGATCGTTAGCCGGACGAATCGGCGACCGGCGCAACTGCCCGTTGCCTGCTAGTCCAGAAAGGTCCGCCACCAGATCTCCAGATTCAGAAGCTGAAAGACCTGCAGATTGAAGTCCTCTTTTCCGGATTGATTCGCTTCGATGATCCGGCGAACTTCCATCGGATCAAAGACTCCCCGGCGTTTGACGGTTTCCTCCGACAGCAGATCGTCGATCATCGGTCGCAAAGACGTTCTCAGCCAGGAACGCACCGGTGCCGAAAATCCGGCCTTTTTGCGCCAGATGACTTCTTTCGGCAGCAGACTCTCGACCGCCTTCTTCAGAATGTACTTCCGTTTTACCCCTTTGATCTTCAGATTCGCCGGAATCTTCTCCGAGAGCGAAACCACTTCGTGATTGAGAAACGGGACGCGGACTTCGAGGTTCGCGGCCATCGACGTCCTGTCGGTCGTGTCCAGATTGAGCGCCGGCATAAACGTTTTGAAGTCGACGTATAGAAGCCGATTGAGCGGAGCCCAATCCCGGCTCTTATCGAAATATGAACGATGATGACGATACGCGTCGAAGTCCTTCAACGCGGGGCGCAACGTGGTCGAATAGAGCCGCGTCTTCATCGCGTCTGTGAAGTAGGTCCCGAATCCGAGATACCGATCCTCAAAATCCAATCCGGCGCTGCGGGCGAACTTCTTCGCGTTGCGCAACGGCGCGGTGAGTTTGCCTTTGACACCGCCGTAGAGCATCGCATCGACGGTTTCCATCAGAGGCTTGCGGATCATCGATGGAATGAAATCGGTCTTGCCGGCAAGTTTCATCGCCATTTGCCGCGGGTATCCGGCAAAAACCTCGTCGCCGCCCATTCCGCTGAGCATTACCTTTTGCGTCGCGCGCGATTGTTTCGAGATCAAATAGGAAGGGATCGCCATATCGATCACCGGCGCGTCCATATGCCAGACGAGTTTCGGAAGAAGCTCCGTCAGATCGGGCGTGAGCGTCGTCTCGTGGTAATCGACCGGGAGGATCCCGGCGACGCGGCGCGCCCATTCGACGTCGTCGGGAATGATGTCGAACTCAAGATCTTCCGCCGAGATCCCGGTCGTGTATGTCGAGACGCGTTTTGCGTGCCTCGTCATCAGCGCGACGATCGAGGACGAATCGACGCCGCCCGAAAGAAACGCGCCGAGCGGCACGTCGGCAATCATCTCCATTTCAACCGATCGGTCGAGCGTTTCAAGAACGCGTTCCCGCCAAACAGTCTCCGACGTTTCGCGGTCTTCGATCGAGTAATCAAGATCCCACCACTCACGCGTCGAGACCTCGCCGTCCTTCCAGACGAGGAGATGCGCCGGCGGCAGTTGATTGATTCCGCGAAAGAGCGTCTGAGGCGGAACCGGCCAGAGAAAGGTCAGAAACTGATTGAGTCCCTCGTGATCGATTTCGGCACGGATGAGTTTCGATGCCAGGATCGCCTTGATCTCCGAGGCAAAGACAAGCTCGTCGCCGAGCTTCGCAAAGTAGAGCGGCTTGATCCCCGCCCGGTCGCGAACGAGCGTCAGTTGTTTTTCGGCTTCGTCCCAGACGGCGAACGCGAACATTCCGTTCAGCCTTGGAAGACAGTCGGTTCCCCAACGGCGAAACGAATTGATCAGAACTTCGGTGTCCGACCCGGTCCTGAATACGTCGCCAAGCTTTTCGAGTTCGTCACGTATCGATCGGTAGTTGTAGAGTTCGCCGTTGTAAACGAGGAAGAAACGCCCGCAATCCGAGACGAACGGCTGATGTCCGGCATCCGACGTGTCGATGATCGACAGCCGGCGATGTCCGAGGCAAGCCCTCTGACCGTCGCGAAACGCGCCGGAAATAAAAACACCCTCGTCGTCGAAGCCTCGATGCTCGATCGATTTGAGCATAGGTCCGATGCGTTCGTCAGGGTTGTTGGCGATCAGTCCGGCGATTCCGCACATTGTTCAAGGTTAAGGTGAAACGCGGGAAAAGGGAAGGTCGGTACGCTAAGCGGTTGAATAGTCGCGACGAATTGTCATCGCTCCCGAAAACGATACCTAAACCTTTTTCAACTTCCACTTCCCGCGCCTGAAAAGCACCGCCGAGACTACGGCAAGGAGCGAGAACGCCAATGTGATCGCCCAGAAAACCCCGTTCGGACCGAGTTCGAAACTGTACGCCAGAACATACGCCAACGGAATTTCGAAGATCCAGAAGATGAACAAATTGATCATCGTCGGCGTCCAAGTGTCGCCGGCGCCATTGAACGACGTCTCGAGGACCATTCCGAAACCGTAAAACACGAATCCGTAGGAAATGATCCGGAGACAATCGACCGCATAGTTCGAAACGATGGCCTCTTCGGTGAAGATCCGCACGATCGGCCCCGCGAGAAATATGAAGAACAACCCGAGCGCGCCGTAGAACGCAGCGTTGAAGAACGCGGCGGTCCAAACGGCCTTTTCGGCGCGTTCCGGTTTCCCCGCGCCGAGGTTTTGTCCGACGAGCGTCGCGGCGGCGTTGCTCAGGCCGAGCGCCGGAAGGAGCGCGAAAACGATCACGCGAAGTCCGATTATGTAACCGGCGATCGCGGCACTGCCGAATCCGGCGACGACGCGCACGAGAATGCTCCAACTCGCCGTTCCGATCAGGAACTGAAACACCGCCGTCCCCGACAGTTTGACGATCTTCACCAGCAATGAACCATCGAACTGCCAGTGTTCGGCACGGATCTCGAATCGCTTCTCGCCTCGAAAAAGGAACCAGAGCGCGTAAAGAACACCGGCGCCGCGCCCGATCGTGGTACCAACCGCCGCGCCGGTGACGCCGAGTTCGGGGAAGATCCAAACGCCGAAGATAAAACACGGCGCGAGAACGATGTTCAGCAGATTCGCAAACCACAGCACGCGCATCGCGATCGCGGCATCGCCGACCCCGCGAAAGATCGCGTTCAGCAAAAAGATGAAGACGACGACGGCGTTGCCGCCAAGCATGATCCTCATAAACGGAACGCCCTGCTCCAACACTTGCGGCTCGGCACCGAGCAGCCTGAAGATCTGCGGTGCGAGAATGATGCCCGGAATGCTCATCAGGATGGAGACGATGACGCCGAGATAAAGCACGTGCGTTGCGGTCTTTGCCGCGCCGTCCTTGTCCTTTTCACCGATGCGGCGCGCAACCGTCGCGGTCGCGCCGATCGCGAGTCCGAACGCGACCGCGTAAACCAGCGCCATCATCGATTCCGTCAGTCCGACGATTGCGACGGCGTCGGCACCGAGATGCGCGACGAAAAAGATGTCGAAGATCGCGAAGAGACTCTCCGCGAACATTTCGATGATCATCGGCACACTCAGAATGAAGATCGCCACAGGCAGCGAGCCCTTTGTAAGATCGCGGTTTGAACCCGAAAACGCCTCGCGAACGACGGGCCAAAACGCGTTGTTCTCCGTTTCGGAAACGGAGTTCACCGAATTGCTATGCATAGGATTCCTGAATCTGTTGATTAACGAACCTGAAGAAAAATTCCAATGCGCCTTGAAGCGTTAGGAATTCGAATTGCGCGAGTGGTTAGCGGACAATGATTTTCATAATGTGACGGAGTTTAGCAAAGCCCGGATTGCCGAGTCAAACGCGAATCAGCCTCGCGGGGGAGAGATGCCGCCGGCTTCGTAGATCTTGCGGCCTTTCCAGACGACCCCTGAACCGTCCAGGATCTTTCGAGCGGAATTTAGGAGAATCATCAGAAACAACGCAAGTCCGACGGGCGCAAGCAATGCGTGGATCGGGTTTGCCTCGAAATAGACGCGGACGACCAGAAACAAGATGACCTGCAGCAGATATGCGGCGAAAAGCGGGAAGAACAAGGAGAATTCACCCGCGGAGAGCGCGCCCGCGGCCAGGAAGAACGGCAAAACACCGAGCACCAAAATCCATAAGCCGCCAACGAGAGTTCGAGTGATCGAGAAACTCATCCCGGAATAAAAGTTCTTCGAGAAACCCTCCCAAACCTGGCGAAAACCGGAGTACATACGCGTCTCAAACAAATCCGGCGCGTACGCGATCCGATAGCGCACCCCTTTTGATTTCAACAGTTGAGCAAGCTTCAGATCCTCCGCGACGTCGTCTTTGAACGCCTCGAAACCGCCGACGGCATCTATTGCCTCCCGTTTCAGCAAAAAGAAGTTTCCGCTTCCGAGCGATGCAGTTCCGCGCGGATCGTTGACGCGGTGGAGCGGTCTGACAAGCAAGCAGAACCAAGCGAAAACCGGGATGAATATCTGTTCCCAAAAAGATCCGAGGCGCTGGCGCGGAAGCAGCGAAAGCGCGTCAAGATCAAAACGCTCGGCGTAGGCAACGGCCGTTCGAATGGCGCTTTGATCGAAAATAATGTCGGCGTCGGTCATCAATACCCAGTCGCCTTTTGCCGCTTCGAAAGCCTGCTTCAAAGCGTGTGGTTTTCCGAGCCAGCCTTCCGGAGTTTCCGAACCGTTGATGAAGCGAAAGTTATTCGACCCTGAGTCTTGTGACAGTTCTTCGAGGATGCTCTCGGTCGAGTCGGTTGACCGATCATTCAAAACGATGATCTCAAAATTCGCGTGATCCTGCGCGACCAGCGATCCGAGACTCATCCTGAGGATGCGGTGCGCTTCGTTCCGGGCGGGGACGAGTATCGAAACCAGGTTTTGCTTCGCCGGAACCACCGATACGGATTTTCGCAAACGCGTCTGGCGCGCGAGGCAATAGATCGTCCAGACAAGCGCTGCGGGCCAGACGGCAAAACAAAGCCAGGCTGCGACGACGAGCGGATCCGTTGTTTCCCGAAAGATCATCTTTCCTTACGATGATTGCAGACTGCGGGCACAAAAAAAAGTAACCGCTTCGAGGTTGAAGCGGTTACGGTCTAGTGTGTTTGTTGTAATTCCTATTTTGCAACGCTGACTTTGATCGTCCGGCGTCCAAATTTAACTGCTTCCGAGCAGCTCGGAACCCAAATATCGAGAATCCGTCCTTTGATCGCTCCGCCGGTATCCGCAACAACGTAGGTTCCGCTATAAGCTCCCGCGCTGATGTTGATCTTCGTGCCGAGCGGCAAAATTCTGCGGTCCGCCGCGACGATGCCTCGTCGAACCGATGAGCCGGAGGCCGTTCTGCCTTTCAGGCAGTACGCCGTTGCCTTGAATGCTTGCCCTTCAAAGAACTTCTTATTGCCACCTTTGGCGTTGTTAATAGTATCCGTTAAAAAGGTTATCGATTGATTGTCCGAGTTCTGAAAATTTTCTTCGTTAAAGTTTGCTTTTTCAATTACTAACTGTTTATTATTTTCCTGCGAATCAATCGCTATTGTAACGGCTTCGGCGGCTGTCGGTTGAAAGAGAGACAAAGTCCCCATCAACGCTATCAAGCCTAGAAGCACGCTTCCTCTAGCTAGATTTTTCATTTTTTCAATGCTCCTTTTTCAATTTTCTGTTTTTCAAGAGTTAAAATTTCAAAAAAGCGCCGGCAAAATTTGCCGTTCGAAATGCTTTTTGAGCTCCGAAAACGCAGAAAGGAACTGTTGCGATTGTGGCCGCAAGGAAGTTCCTTACTGAAAACGTAAGTAATGCTAACATCTTTGAACAAGCGGTGTCTAGTCGCTTTTTGGCGTCAAGCCACCGAAAACCGCGGTTCGGGGTGTTGTTGAACGGTCGCAAGTGGTGTATTTGCAAAGGTTAGGAGAATTTGCCAGAAACCGGCAATTTAATGCGATTTGGCCGTTTTTGGAGAGGAATATATATGGACGAAAGGCGAACCGGATCGAGATACGTGATCTCGTTTCCCGTCAGAATCAAGTGGAAAGACGATTCCGGACAAGAAGTGACCGAAGAGGGATTGACTGAAAACGTCGGGCAGCACGGCACGCTGGTTTTTCTTCCAAGGTTGCTTCCGACCGTCGGCAGCAAGGTTAACCTGACAGTTACCGAAAACGCCGACGACGAAGTGACCGTAACGGCGCAGGTCATCCGTCTCGAACGCAACGCGGCGCATCCGCAGGCGGCGTTTCAGCTGACCGATTCGCTTCGGCTCTGGAAAAAGAAAGTCTGGGAACATGCCGGACAGATCATCGCCAACCAGAAGCCGGAAGAGATCGACGAGTGGTAAGACGAATTCTATTCGCAATCAATCTCAAATCCCGGATCACGCTTTCCGGACGTAAAATCTAAGTTGCTATGGATTATCTTGTTCTTGGTGCGGGCCGAATGGGGCTCGGAGCGGTTTTTGATCTGGCGCATAACTCGCCGGACGTCGATAGAATAACGGTTGCGGACGCGGATTTCTCGAAAGCGGAAGCGGTCGCTTCGGCTGTCGGCTCGCCGAAGGTTGAAGCCGTCCAACTCGACGTTTCAGATTACCAGAGAACGGTTTCCGTGATGCGCGGCCATTGCGCGACGATTTCCTGCGTAAATTATTGGTTCAACGTCATACTGTCCCGCGCCGCGATCGAAACCGGAAGTCATTTCTGTGATCTCGGCGGCAACAACTACGTCGTCGATGAGCAATTGGCGCTCGACCAAGAAGCGCGGAACGCTGGCGTGAGCATTATTCCGGACTGCGGACTCGCCCCGGGAATGGTTTCGGTTCTCGCAATGCACGGCGCAAAGAGATTCGACGAGGTTCGCGAGGTCCACATACGAGTCGGCGGTCTGCCGCAGAATCCGCAGCCGCCGCTCAACTATCAGCTCGTCTTCAGCGTTGAAGGGCTGATCAACGAATACATCGAGGTCGCGCGCGTCATCCGCGGCGGCAAAATCGCCGAGGTTGAATCGATGACCGAAATCGAGAGCCTCGAATTCGGCGGCTTCCCGCCGCTCGAAGCGTTTCAGACATCCGGCGGAACTTCCACGTTACCCGACACGTTTCTTGGAAAGATCTCGGAACTCGACTACAAAACGATTCGATACGCCGGACATTGTGATAAATTCAAGGCGATGATCGACCTCGGGCTCTGCTCAAGCGACGAAATAGACGTGTCGGGAGTGAAGATCCGGCCACGGCGCGTATTCGGGGAGCTTCTGACGCAACATTTGCCGGCGGACGGGCCGGACTACGTCCTCGTCAGGCTTGAATTCGTCGGCGTCAAGGACGGACAGGCGAGCAAACTCCGATACGACATCGTCGATCGTCAAGATGAAACGACGGGTCTGAGCGCGATGATGCGCACAACGGCGTTTCCGGCTTCGATCATCGCGCAGATGATGGCGAGGGACGAGGTTCTCACGCGCGGTGCGACACCACAGGAGAAAGCGATCGATCCGGATCGTTTCGTCGCCGAACTTGCGCGCCGGGATATAAGGATCATTGAAACTTCGGGCTAAGTTTTCGGCCGACGCCAAAATTCGAAAGGAATCGATGAGACTCTTCTACCGTGAAGCCGTGCCGTCCCCGGACGTCGCACATATCATCTTCTCATTCTGGGAGTTTCAGACCGGTGAGTTCGATGGCGTCTTTCAACACGAAGTCTTTCCCGACGGATGCGTTTCGCTCTTTTTCCGAAAAAGTCCGCAACCTGGTCTTTCGGGCTTGGCCTTCAGCGGTCTGTACCTGAAAGTGATCACCGCGCCGGTTCTTCAGAACGAAGTATTCTGGGGTATGCGCATCGCACCTGCCGCTTGCGGGTCCGTAGTTTCCGCGGATCCGTGTTTGTTTCTTGAAAATCGAATTATAGATCCCGATTTTTCGCCGATACTGACGGCCGGACTTGAAGCGATGCTCGCCGAATGCACTAATTTCGGAGAAGCGATCGCGGTTTTCGAAGAGCGAATCCGCTCGATCGGACTTGCGCCTGAAAGCATAGACGTTGTCGTAGCGGCCGCGGCGGCGGTCATTGAAGACTGTGGCGGGGAAGTTAAGATCGGTGATCTTGCGCGACACATCGGCATCAGTCCGAGGCAACTGGAACGCCGCTTCAAGGCCGCATCCGGGCTGACGCCGAAGCAGTTTGCCCGAACCCGCCGACTGCGCGCCGCGTCCGTTCATATCGTTGAACAGGGCTCCGCCAGTTGGGCGGAGCGTGCGGCAGCGACCGGATTCTCAGACCAATCGCACCTTGCACGCGAATTCGCGTCGGTGACGAAAAGAACGCCGAACTCGTACGCTCGAAAGGTAAACATTATTACCCACGGGCACCTCGTAAAGAAGTCAGAATAGAATGTCGCAAATTTACAAGACTTGCCGCTCTCGGAAGATTGATAATCCGATATGCAGCGACGAGGTAATTTATGATTCAAAGATTCTTATTGGTTAATTTGTTGGCGTTGGCCTTCGCTATCGGCGGTTTCGGACAGCAGATGAACACCGATCTTCAAAAGGGCGAAATGAAAAAGGTCGATAGTATGGTCGGACAGTGGAACGGTGCGGGTTGGATGCAGCAAGGTTCGACCAGATCAACATTTACCGGAACCGAAACGGTTCAGCGGAAACTCGGCGGGTTGGCACTCTTGATCGAGGGAAACTTCAAAAACCCTGAAGGCCGCGTCATACATGAAACGCTGGCGCTTCTTTCGTTCGATGCGAACGCGTCGAAATACCGCTTTCAGACCCATCTCGCAACCGGCGCCAGCGGTGACTATGATTTCCGCACACGCGAGAACGGTTTCGAGTGGGGTTTTCAAACGCCATCCGGTACCATTCGCTACACGATTTCGACGATCCGTGATGTTTGGCTCGAGATCGGTGAGTTCTCGCGCGACGGCAAAAGCTGGATCAAGTTCTTTGAAATGAAGCTTGAACGGGCAAAATGAACATCCGTCCGATATGAAAAGGCCCGCCGGATTCGGCGGGCCTTTTCTGATTTCGGGGCAATTTCGGGACAGTTACCAAACCAAACGCGGGTTGGATTTCTTTTGCAGAAGCTTGCGCAGCTTCAGGCGCGCCTTGTGGAGCTGGGATTTGGATGTTCCGACCGAGCAGCCCAGTATCTTGGCGACCTCTTCGTGCTCGTATCCTTCAACATCGTGGAGAACGAACACACTCTTGTAGCCATTCGGCAATTGCGCGATCGCGCTTTCGAGTGCGATCCGATCGACCACCGGCATACGACGGTGGTTTTCCGTTCCGTTGACGATCTGCACCGGCGTTTCGCCCTCTTCCGTCGTCTTTTCAAACTTCACGGTCCTTTTGCGGAAGTGCATCAAAACCTGATTGACCGTCATTCGATGGAGCCAGGTCGTGAACGCGGAGTCTCCGCGAAAACTGCCGATCTTTCGATAAAGCTGGATAAAGACATCCTGGGTTAGATCTTCAGCCTCGGACGCGCTCTGCAGCATTCGCAAACAGATCGAGTAAACCCGACGGTGATGGCGCTGATAAAGCTCTTCGAACGCGAACATATCGCCGGTCGCCGCTGATCGCGCAAGCGAGATGTCGGTCGCTTTCCCGACGTTTTCAAACTTCTCGACTTCTGCCAATTCCAAATCGTCAACTTCCGTTACGACCAGACCGCCGAGCACCGATAGATTCAAAGTTTCCGTAGTAGTCATTTCAATTCCCCCCGCGGTTAGAGAGTCAATTAGCGTGCCAAACCCGGAATGTGTCGTAAAATCGGCCAAAAACTCCGAAAAGAAACGCAGTTGTGAGTATTTTTCGGACATACTCTCAAACACGTTCGGCATCAAAGGGTATTCCCGCAAACCAAAAGGTGTAGCATCCGGCGCAGTTCGTACACGCTTTCGTTGATTTCCGTCCCACTATCGATTTCTGCCCTGAAAATGCTAGAATCGTAGTTCCTTCGGCGACGAATCCGATTCCGGCGCTGCAAAAAAGACGAATGAAGCGGTATTTACTTTTCAGCCTGGTTCTATTTTATTGCGTTTCCGGCCTGCGAGCCCAGACGGCGATCCAGATCGCCGACGACGAAATTCCCGTGCTTATCAAAAACCTTCCCGATTGGGAATCCGTTTTTGATTCGGCAACGATCACGAACAATTCCGATAAGCTGAAGGCCGTGCTCGGACCGCGCGAGGTTCTCGACCTGATCGACTTTGCCGGCGGAACCGAAGCCGTGACGGCGCCTTACGATGAAGGGAAACTTCTGATCGTCGAGTATCCGACGCCCCAGGCAAGCATTGCGGCCGATGCGGCGTTCACCGAGAAACTTGCCGCGCTTGCGTCCGACCCGCCAACTGTTTATCGCCGTATCGGTAATTTCAACGTCTTCTTGTTCGACACAACGGATGTCAACAAAGCCGGACTTCTTCTCGACAAGGTCAAATATGAAAAGACCGTTCAATGGCTCGGCAAAGATCCGAACTATCTGCAGAAAGCCGAGCGATATCTTGCCCGGTCGATGGCTGATATGTTCGTCGGCACGGCGGTTGCGATTGTCTCCGCGCTCGGTCTGGCGGTCTTGACGGGAATCGTCGCCGGACTGCTTTTCTATCGATACCGCGACCAACGACGGGCATCGATGCCGACGTTTTCGGATGCCGGCGGAATGGTCCGGTTAAACCTTGACGGTTTTACGCCAACGGTCACATCGGATCGACTCCTAAATGACTGATTTCAATACCCGATCAATGATTCTGACCAGCTTTGAGCAACAAAGATTTCTGTTGCCAAAAGCGGGCTTTTGCTTTATAAAAGGGGTGGACAAACTTATGCTGCGGTTTTTCTCGCAGCGTGACACTCTAAAATCGACTTAATATGAATTTATCGGACGTTATTGACGAGTTGCGCGGGCTGAACGAAGATGTTCCCGATCCCTTCAGATTGCCGACCGAAGCCGAAGTCAACGCCGCAGAGAAACGCCTCAACGTAAAATTCCCCGAAGATTACCGCCGCTATTTGCTCGAAGCCAGCGACGTCGGTTTCGGCGATGTCGAACCGGCGATCGTAACCGACGATTGCGACTACCTGAATCTCGTTGAGATCGCCGAGTATGCCTGGGACGAGATCGAGATTCCACAGAGCCTTTTGCCGTTTTGCGAATACAACGGCGATTACTATTGCATCAATCGCAAGGGCGAGATCGAATCCTGGTCCTCAAGCGGGCAGTCCGACGACAAGTGGCCCGATCTCGGGACTTGGATCAAGGAAGTTTGGATCGACGGCGAGAGCTAAAGGATTTTGAGAAGTGAGAACCGAGAAGTGAGAAGTGATCGCAAATCGCAAAATCGCAAATCGCAAATCGCAAATCGCAAATCGCAAATCGCAAATCAATCCCGCTCTCCTAGGGCTGCGCGTTTTGTGCGAAGCTGAAGGCCGAACTGCAACACGAGCAAGACGATAACGCTCGCCAGAAGCATAAACATTCCCGCCCGCAAACTGTCGAACCGGGTCGAGACCGTGCCGATGAACCAAGTCGTGAACGCGGCGCCGAGCGTTCCGCAGATGAAGAACGGAGTCGCGCGCCGCGAGGCCGTCGGGCCGAACGTCTTCGTGAAACGCGACATATTGGTGGGAAAGATCGACGAAGTTCCGAACCCGGCAATCGCGGCGCCGACTCCGAGGACGAAGACGTTCTGCGCCGAAAGAATCGTGACAATTCCGGCGAGCGTGATCACGAGACTTGCGATGAGCATTCGGTTCTCGTTCAGAAAGCGGAAAAACAGCGGCGCCACCCCGCGACCGATGACGAAGAACAAGAAGTAAAGCAGGATCGGCGGCAACAAATGCATCGCCGCCGTTGTTTCGAGCCGTTCGGTGTAAGTCTTGAGCCAGCCGCCCATCGCGCTCTCAAAGCCGACGTGAATGAAGTTGAAACCGGCGATCATCCAGGCGATCGGATTGCTCCAGATCGGTGGATCGGGCTCGGATTCGGCCCCGTCTTTCGAATTGTTAACGGGTTCGAGCGCGGACGGCATTACAGCGATCGCGATTCCGACGGTCGCGAGCAAGCCCGAGAGAATCGCGGTCGGCAGAAAGATGTCCGAACCGCGGCTGAGCGAATCGACAAAAGGTTGGCTGACGATCGCGCCGAATCCCCAAAAGAAGTTCAGTATGCTCAGCGCCGAAGTCGCGCGCAACGGCGAGAGTTCGAGGATCAGCATATTGATCGCCGGGAGCGTCAGTCCGATCCCGAGACCATTGACGAAAAAGCCCAAAAGGCAAAGTTTGAAACTTCCAAGGTTGAGGAGAAAGACGCCGACGGCCATCAAAAAACACCCAACCGAGCTTGCCGTCAGGAAACGGCCGCGTTTCCCGAACCAGTTCGTCAGGAACGTTCCGGCGAGCGACCCCGCGAACTGCGCCGGAAAGAAGCCCGCCGTCTGTTGGTCGTTCAGCGCGAACTTCTTGGATAGGATCGGCAGAACCTGCCCGATCAAAACAGTCGAAATTCCGGAAATGAAGAACCCGGCGTGAAGAAAAACCTTGAGGATCGTTATCTGATTTGATCGTGCCGACGACATAAATTTGCGAAACCGAAACAAGGATTATTCAATTTTATGTCGCAAAATCAAAATCGCCGGTCATCAACTCCTAGCCGGACTTGCCGAGCGCGAAGACCTTGATCAGCGCGAGTCCGGCGACGAATCCGCCGATGTGCGCCGCATACGCCACGCCTCCGCCACCCGAGGGCGACAAGTAACCGAGCACGACCTGCATTCCGATCCAGAGTCCGAGCGCGACCCACGCCGGAACCGTCTGCATCATAAATCGGAACATTATCACCCGGACACGGTTCGTCGGAAAGAGCAGAACATAGCCGCCGAGCACGCCGGAGATCGCGCCGGACGCGCCAAGCATCGGAATTATCGAACCTGAGTCCATCACGATCTGACCGAGCGCCGCGGCGATCCCGCAGATCAGGTAGAAGATCGCGAAACGGATGTGGCCGATGCGATTCTCGATGTTGTCTCCGAAGATCCACAAAAACAGCATATTGCCGAAAATATGGCCGAAATCGCCGTGCATAAACATCGAACTCAGGAAATTGAAATAGACCGGCAGCGGAGTCGCGTAGTGTGGAATCTGACCGGTCTGTCCGAGTCCGTTCGAAACTGTCTGCACACCGGTAATATCAATGCCGGTCGCGATCTCCCTCGGCACCAGCGAAAAAGCGTACGTGAACGCTTCGTTTCCGCCAAGCCCCTGGAGAAAGACGAAAACCAGAACGTTGAGCGCGATAAAGATGTAATTGACGTAAGGGACGATATAAACGTCCGAATTGTCATCGCCGATCGGAAACATATTTTGATCCTCTGTCTGGAGAATTTCACGAAAACTTCAAAAAGATCCGTGCGAAGACTCCCGTTTTATCCAGTTCGTAAACGCTCTATTGTTTGCTCTTCAAGGTGATTACCGGCAACCCCTTTGCCGCAAACGCCTTGTTGAACTCAGCGATTTCCGTCGATTTCATCTGCCCGAATGCGGCGATCTGAGCGTCGATCCGGCCGACCAGATCGTCGTAAACAACGTACGCCTGATTCGTCGGCTGGTAATCGGCGCTGTCCACGGACGAACCCAACGCGGCGAGTTTGTTGTTCAGCCTGATCGGAAAATTCAGCGCGTCCTGCGACGATCTGATCTTCGTCTGGTTCAATTCTTCCTCGATCGCCGTGATCTTCTTGACGATCTCGGCGGCCTTGTCGCGGAGTTCCTTCTGATCGGCTCCGAGACGAGCAGCCAGATCCTCGAACTGCTTCCGGACATCGCGGATCTCGAGGATCGTTTGGTGAGTTTCCGTCAGTTTCGAATTGACCTTCATCAAAAAGTCGAACTGTTTCTGGAACTCCTCGGGTGTAGTTCCGAGGCGCGGATCGGCCTTGACGGCGAAACTCTCGGTCGATACGGCTTTGCCGTCGACCGACAAGCGCACCTGATAACTGCCCGGCACAGCACGCGGACCGCTCAGGCTTCCGCCCCACATAATGAGGCCCGGCAACCCGGTCGCATTCGGGTAACGGAAATTCCAAACGAAACGATTCAAACCCGGCTCCATCGATACCGGTGCATCTCCCGGCATCGGCGGCGGTGTCTGTGCGCCTTCGCGGGGGACGCGGCCCGTAAACTTGCGAACAGTCTTGCCGCTCACGTCCAAAAACTCGATCACGACGTCCTGTTTGGGCTTTTCCTTCAAATAATAATGAACGACGGCGCCATTTGGCGGATTCGCTCCGATCGGCGCGCCGGCGGGAACCTGAAAGCCTCCAAATCCGGGCGTGCGATACGTGTCTTCCGGCTTGAAAAGGAAGTTCTGAGACTTCTGCGCGTCAGCCAGCTGATACAGCAACGGCAGATTGTCGAGGACATAGAACGAACGTCCCTGAGTGGCGACGACAAGGTCGCCTTCGCGTTTGTGAACGGCCAGGTCGGTGATCGGAACCACCGGAAGATTCAAACGCAGACTCGACCAATTTTCGCCGTCGTTCGACGAGTAGTACATTCCCGTTTCGGTTCCGGCGTAAAGAAATCCGCGGCGGTTCGGGTCGGCGCGGACGACGCGCGTGAACGCGTCCGGTTCGATTCCGGCGACGATCTTCTTCCAGGTTTTTCCGTAATCGGTCGTTTTGAAAAGATACGGTTTGTAATCGTCAGACTTGTAGGCCGTCGCCGCGACGTAAAGCGTTCCCGCATCGAACGGTGAGGCGTCGATCGAGTTGATCTGGATCCATTCAGGCATTTCCTTCGGCGTCACGTTTTCCCAATTCTTGCCGCCGTCGCGCGTGACGTGAACGAGTCCGTCGTCGCTTCCCGTCCAGATCACGCCCGGCGTTACCGGCGATTCAGAGACGGTAAAGATCGTGCAGTAGTACTCGACGCTCGTGTTGTCGCGGGTGATCGGGCCGCCCGAATCGCCGAGTTTCGTTTTGTCGTTGCGGGTCAGATCGGGCGAAATGGCCTGCCACGACTGGCCCTCGTCCATCGATCTGAAAAGAACGTTCCCGGCCGTGTACAGCGGATACTTGCCGTCCGTTTTGTGCGGCGAGAACAAAATCGGGAAATTCCACTGGAAACGATATTTCATCGCTTCGGCGCCGGCGCCCATCGGGTTGTCCGGATAGACATTGACGTCGCGCTGCTGTTTTGTGCGGTGATCGTAACGCGTCAAAAGTCCGCCGTAGCTGCCGGCGAAAATGATGTCGGAGTTCTCCGGATGCGGCGCGATCCAACCGGATTCACCGCCGCCGACGTCGTACCAGTGCGTCTCATTGATGCCGAAATCAGAAGTGCGCGACGGGATCTTGACCGTCGAATTGTCCTGCTGCGCGCCGTAGATGTTGTATGGAAAATCGTTGTCGAGCGCAACGCGATAGAACTGCGCCGTCGCCTGATCCTGCTCGGTCCAGGTCTGCCCGCCGTCGTTGGTGACATTCGCGCCGCCGTCGTTGGACTCGATCATCCGCAAATTGTTCTCCGGCGCGATCCACAGGTCGTGATTGTCGCCGTGCGGAACGCCGATCGTCGAGAAAGTCCGGCCGCCGTCGATCGATTTGTGAAATTGAACGTTGAGAACATAGACCGTATCGACGTTCTGGGTGTCGGCATAAACTCGCGTGTAATACCAAGGCCGCTGGCGGATTCCGGCGCTGTCATTCGTCCGGATCCAGTTCTCGCCGCCGTCGTCCGATCGGTAAAGTCCTCCGTCTTTTGCCTCGATCATCGCCCAAACGCGGTTCGAGTTGACCGGCGAGACCGAAATCCCGATCTTCCCGAGCACACCCGACGGCAATCCCTTGTTCCGTGAAATGTCGGTCCAGTTGTCGCCGCCGTCGGTCGATTTGTAGATCGCGCTTCCGTCGCCGCCGCTGATCAGTGTCCAGGGCGTGCGTTTTACCTGCCAGAAAGCGGCGAACATCGTATTCGGATTCGCGGGATCGAAACTCAGATCAAACGCGCCCGCTTCTGCAGATTTGAAAAGGATCTTATCCCACGTCTTTCCGCCGTCTTTCGAACGGAAGACTCCGCGCTCCTGATTCGGACCCCACAAATGTCCCATCGCGGCGACGTAAACGATGTCGGGATTTTTCGGGTGGACCCTGATTCGTCCGATCTGACGTGAATCGCCAAGTCCGATATGCTTCCAGGATTTGCCGCCATCGGTCGATTTGTACACGCCGTCGCCGTGCGAGACATTTCCGCGCACCGGTGATTCGCCCATTCCGACGTAGATCACGTTCGGATCCGAATCGGCAACCGCAATGGCGCCGACCGAACCGGTCTTGAAGAAAGCATCCGAAACCGGCGCCCAGTTGACGCCGCCGTCGGTTGTCTTCCAAACTCCGCCGCCCGTCGCGCCGAAGTAATAAACGTTAGGCTGTCCGGGAACTCCGGCAACGGCCGTCGCGCGTCCGCCGCGAAACGGACCGATCGAACGATACTGCAGCAAACGCAGCGGATCGCTTTTGCTTTGTGAAAAAGCCGGAACGCAGGCGACGAACAGAACCATTAACGACAAAAACGCCTTAATGCTTCTGCTTGAAACAGAAATGATTGATTGCATATCGAGTTCCTTTGAAAGTTGAATCACAATTTGTCGGCGAACCGAACTCACGTTTGTTCGAAATCTATACCAATAACCAGCCAAAAGCAAAGCATCAACCTTCCTGATCCGGCAAGTTCACGATCACCGTCGCGACGCGGTTTTGCTCCATCGCGGCAATCGTGAAACCGATCGAGTGCCAGGTAAATCTATCGCCCGTTTTGGGTACCTTTCCGAGGCGCGCAAGCACGAATCCGGCGAGCGTATGGTACGCGTCCCGCTCGTCCGCGGGAAGTTCCTTGATATCCAACTCTTCGAGGAATTCGAAGATGGGCGTCCGGCCGTCGGCGACCAGCGTTCCGTCGGCGGCGCGTGTGATCAGGTCTCCAGAGACAAAATGCTGGCTGGCGGGCAATTCGCCGACGATCGCTTCGAGAACATCGTTCATCGTGATCAGTCCTTCAACGCCGCCGAACTCGTCGACGACGACCGCAAAGTGGGTGTGCGACGTGCGGAATCGTTCAAGCAATTCCAGAATCGTGAGCGTTTCGGGAACGTAGATCGGGCTTTGAAGAACCGCTTCGGGATCAAGGTCCCCGCGTTTGATGATTTGGCTCAGCAAGGCTTTAGCGCTGACGTATCCGCAGACATCGTCGAGTTTGCCCCGCGCCGCGGGCAGACGTGAGAAGCGGCAATCCTGAAGTGTTTCCCGGATCTTATCGACCGGATCGTTCAGATCCATCCATTCAATTTTCAATCGCGGCGTCATCAGCGAAGATATCCGTTGATCGCCGAGATTGATGACGCTTTCCATCAGGCCCTGCTCGGATTCTTGAAAGACACCGGCTTTCGTTCCGACGTCGATCAGATCCTTGATCTCTTCGTCCGTCACCGGCGGATCGACCGTCGCCTGAACCTTGAATAGTCTCAGCACGAGGGAGGTCGGTGCCATCAGCATCCAGACGACCGGTGACGAGAATCTCGACAGGAGCATCATCGGTCGTGAGACGGCAACCGCGATCTTTTCCGGCGCGTTCAGGGCAAGACTCTTCGGAATCAGTTCACCGACCACGATTGAAAAATACGTGATCACAGCGACCACAAGCGCGAAACTAAATGTCGATGAATACGGTCCGACGTAGGGCAGATCTGCGAGAAAATTCGCCAGCACTCCGGCGATCGTCGCTCCGCCAAAAGCGCCGGCGAGGATTCCGACGAGCGTTATTCCGATCTGAACCGTCGAGAGAAACCGGCTCGAATTTTCCGCCAGTTCGATCGCTTTCGCGGCGCCCTTGCTTCCATTTTCCGCCAATTGGCGAAGACGGACTCTGCGCGCCGATACGATCGCCAGTTCGGACATCGAGAAGATGCCGTTGAAGACGAGGAGCAGGACGATCAGCAGAACTTCAAACGCCAACGTTCTCATCCGGACTAGCCCTTCGAGTTCTTGAGCAACTCATACCCTTCGCTCCGCGCGACGTAGGTGGCGGCCGTGATGTCGCCCGTTACGTTGAGCGTCGTTCGGCACATATCGAGAATGCGGTCGACGCCGAGAATGATCGCGATCAGCGCCGGATTGACGTCGATCATCGCCAGGATTCCGATGATGAACGGGATCGATCCCGATGGAACTCCGGCCGTGCCGATGCCGCCGAGAATCGCCAGGTAAACGACCATCAATTGTTGGCCGAGCGTCAGATCGACTCCGGCGAGCTGCGCCAGAAACAGGACCGTAACGCCTTCATACAACGCCGTGCCATTTTGGTTGGCCGTCGCGCCGACCGTCAAAACAAAGCTGTTGATCTCTTTCGGAACGCCGAGATTCTCTTCGCTGACGCGGAGCGCCGTGGGCAAGGTGGCGTTCGATGAAGAGGTCGAAAATGCGGTCACGATCACCGTTTTGATGCGGCTGAAATACTCGATCGGATTCATCCGTGACAGGAAGGCGATCGAAAGTGAGTAGACGCCGAACATATGTATCGACAGCGCCAGCAAAACCGTGAAGACGAACCACCCGAGCGCGCCGAGCAGTTCAATTCCAAAACGTGCGACGTTTGTGAAGATCAGGCACGCGACCGCGTAAGGCGCGAGTTTCATCACCATATCGATGATCTTCGAGGTGATTTGAAACAGTGAATCCATCACGCCGACGAACGGCGCCGAGACGGTTCCCGGCAAAAGCGTGATCGCGACGCCGACGATCAGCGCGAAAAACATCAGATGCAGCATATTCGGATTCTCGCCGCCGATAGAACCGAACAGATTCTTCGGCACGATCGTCTTCACGACCTGCATCAGCGCAGAGTCGCTTTTCGCCGCATCGGCATTCTTCTTCTGATCTTCGACGCGTTTCGCCGCATCGCCGCCGAACTGTGTCTTCATCTGCTCGGCGATCTCGGGCGCGATCCGCTTGCCCGGTTGAATGGTATTCGCGAGCGTGAGTCCGATGACGACCGAAATGGCCGAGATCACGAGGCAGTAGCCGAAAGACTTCAAGCCGATCCGGCCCAGTTTGCGGATGTCACCGATCCCGGCAACGCCGACGATCAGCGACGAAAACACCAACGGGACGACGATCATCAACAGGAGACTCAAGAACAGCTGTCCGATCGGTTCGGTGAAATTGCGAATGAACCAAACGAGCCATTCGTTGCCGCCGCCGTAGATCTTATTGACCGCGACCCCGCCGACAACGCCGACAAGCAATCCAATCAGGATCTTCGTATGCAAAGCCATTCCCTTTGGCCTATCCGGGGTGTGATCGTCAAGATCGGTTCTCAGTTCCTGCTCGTATGAATAGTCGTCGGGGCTTGTCTTAGGGTTGTTTTCACTCATCTTGTTTAGCTTTCGCGTGTTCAGTTCGTCAGTTCAAAAGCGGCGCGCCACAAACAATATGTTGTGTTCGAAAGTGTCAATGATTATTCTGCATTTCGTCGCGTTCTGTAGGTCTTGCTTGACCAGAAAGATAGCACACAAGATCCGATATACGCCAAATACGCCAACAAATAATCGGAACGTCATCCGCGAAACAATTGTTTTCGGCTTCGCGGAGTTTCATAATGAAAGTGGACAACTTGCAAAACGGGGGTGATAGCGATGGTGAACAGCTTTCGGATTCTGATTGGTTATGACGGGTCGGGTTTCGCGGACGCGGCGATCGACGACTTGAAGAACGCAGGATTGCCTGCGGACGTCGAAGCGCTTGTTCTGAGCGTCGCCGAAGTCTGGCTTCCACCCCGCGATGAAGGAAAAGAGCCGGAGTTCGTTACTCCCGAGCTGGCGCGGAGTTACAAACATAATCTGGGGATTTTGCAGAACTCGCGCGAACTCGCCGATGCGGCGGCGGTTCGATTGCGGGCGATGTTTCCGACCTGGGAGGTTGAATCAGATGCGACTTACGGATCGGCAGCTTGGGAAATACTCTTTCGGGCCGAGGATTTCAAGCCTGATCTGATCGTTGTTGGAGCGCAGGGCGTCTTCGGACTCAAAGAACTGTTGATCGGCAGCGTCGCTCAGAAGATCGTCACCGAAGCGCCGTGTTCGGTGCGCGTGGCGCGAGGGAAGGTTGAGGTCGAACCGACCACGGCGCGAATCGTCCTCGGGTACGACGGCACGGCTGGTTCCGACAAAACTGTCGAGTCCATAATTGCCCGCAATTGGCCGGATGAAAGCGAGGTCAAGGTCGTGCTCGTGCAGGACACGGCGCTGATCAGAAGTTCGTTTGAAATCGAGGACGATAAGGTTGAACAGTCCGGACACGCCGTCGTTGACAAGCTCCGGAACGCGGGACTCAAGGCAACGCTGGTGATCCGCGAGGGAAATCCGAAGCACGTCATCGTCGAAGAGGCCGAAATCTTCCGTGCGGACACGATATTCCTCGGCGCGACGAAGTTTGACGATCTGATTACGAAGTATCTGCTCGGCAGCGTCTCGTCGGCGATCGTGACCCGCGCGAAGTGTTCTGTCGAGATCGTTAGGCCCAAACGATCTTAGATTTTGGATCAATCCCGTCCTAAGCGTTTTGATTCAAGATTCAAGTGCCGATGCCGGGCCTCATAAACCCGGATCAGCGATTGCAATGCAAAGGTGTCTTTTGCGGAGCCGCTTTCACGGCCGAAACAGGTCGCAATCTGCAGGCGGGGACGCTTGCGCTCCGGTCGAAAAAATCCAAAATCGAATTATGCTGCCTTCTCGATGCCGTAGCGGGCGAGTTTGAGGTATAGTCCGCGGCGCGTCAGGCCGAGTTCGCGGGCGACGCGGGAGATGTTCCAGTCGTGGCGGCGAAGCGCATCGACGATCATCTGGGTTTCAAGTTGCGCAACGGCCTCTTCAAGCGTCGAGCCCTGCTTGCCGACGTTGTAGCCACCGCCCAAGCCGCCGATGTTCGAGATCATTCTGACGTTCTCCTGGCCCTCGATCGGCGAGATCGGCGTCGCGTTCCGTTTCAGTTCCTGGGAAAGCTGATCTGGAGTAATGACGTCGCCGTCGGCCGCACGAGCGACGACGCGTTGGATCTCGTTGCAGAGCTGGCGGACGTTGCCTTCCCACTCGCAGACCATCAGGACATCGATCGTCTGAGGCGTGATCGTGATGTTGCGCTTGTTGAAACGCGCCGAGTAATGGTTGATGTAATAGCTAATGATCGGCGGAATCTCGGAACGGCGCTCGCGAAGCGGCGGCACGCGCAACCGAATCACGTTCAAACGGTAATAGAGGTCCTCCCGAAACGTTCCGTTAGCGACTTTTTGTTCGAGAACCATATTCGTCGCCGCAATGACGCGAACGTCCACTTTGATGGGAGTTTTTTCGCCGATCGGCTGAACTTCGCCTTCCTGAAGAAATCGCAGCAGCTTCGGCTGAACCTCGAGCGGCAGGTCGCCGACCTCGTCGAGAAACAACGTCCCGCCGTGCGCGGCGCGGATCATTCCCGGCGAATCGTTGACCGCGCCGGTAAAGGCACCCTTGCGGTAACCGAAAAGATGGCCTTCGGCGAGTTCCTTCGGCACCGCCGTGCAGTTAAACGGAATGAAGACACGGTCCTTGCGGTTCGAGATCGCGTGAATCGCGCGTGAGACCAGTTCTTTGCCGGTTCCCGATTCGCCGGTCACAAGCACTGTCACGTCCGACGACCGGATCTTGTAAACCTCTTCGACCAAAGACGTCATCGCCGGCGACGAGTGAATGAAACCCGGCAACAGGCTGTTCGACACGTAGGGGCTCGGCTCCGGCTCGATCTGATGGTGCCGGTCTTTATCGCGAAGCGCGCAAACGTCCATCCCCAACGAAACGACCCGAAGCAGCGGATGGACCGGACCGCCGTCTCTGAGAACCGCACCCGACCGAGGATAGATCAAGAGCATCGCCGGCGGCGCGCTCGGGGCACGAAGCTCGAGGACCGCAATGTTCTTGCTTTTGGAGAACTGGTCGACTTCGTTCTTGGCGATCGCCTGATTCAACTTCTCAACGAGTTCGTGAGCTTCCGGATTCGAAAATTCCTGCGTAATGAACGGAAAGTACAGGCGGCCTTCGCCCGATTCGGCAACAATAACTTTGCGGGCCTTGCCTTCCTGTTTCAGTACTGCAACCAGTTCCCGGAAAAGCAGTTCGCGAGATGCCGTGGCTTCTGCCAAACGCAGCATCACCAACTGCGAACCGGCTGAAGCTACCGGCTTCCGGACGGGTTCATCCGACGACTTTATCTTGGAAATCAGCTTCTCGGCGGATTGAAAGAGTCCCTCGATCTCAAGCTTCCGAAAGACCTCGCTTGCTGAGATCAAATGCCTCAAGGCGGTCTGGGGGTCGGACTCGAACAGAGTTTTCCCGAGGGCGTAACGCGTTATCGCAACGTGATAGATGTCCTCGGCCGCCTCAAAGATCGTCAGCGCCCGACTGAAATGATACACGGCGGTTTCCTCATCGCTTTCTTCGAGCGCCGCGAACCCGCGAATTCGCTGGATCGAGCCGAGAACGTAAAAGTCCGACGATGGATCGGAGTCTTCAATGGCCTTGATCTCGGTTTCGCAATCCGCAACCTCGCCGAGGTCGAGATACGCCTCCGCCAGCACGAGTCGGATCGTGTTGAGAATGTGCCTTTCACCGGTCGCACGGCAGATCTCAATCGCCTTCTTCGAGACGTCGAGCGCGTCGTTTGGCTTTCCCTGCGCCAGATAGCAACGGCCGAGATTTCGCATCGACTGGATCGAGTACCATTCGCGCTTCCGTTCGAGCGCAAACTCGATGCTCTCGTTGAGCAACTGTTCGGCCTCGTCGAGTTTGCCGCGAAGCATCTTGAGTTCACCGATCGAGTCGAGAATTCCCGCGACATGCACGTGATTCGCCGCTTTGGCGATCTCAAGCGCGCTCAACATCATTTGCTCGGCGCGCGCCCAGTCGCCGATCAGCATCAGGTTCATTCCGAGATTGTTGTACGCGATAACCGAATTGAGCCGATGATCGGTCTGGTCGAAGAACTTGATCGATTTTTCGAGACACGCGATCCCGTCCTGCGGGCGACGCAAGAGCCAGTAAACTCCAGACATGTCAGAATAGATCCGGCCGAGCAGAAACGGCGCCGTGCGCTCGCCGATGATCTTGATCGCGAAACCGTAGTTTTCGAGGGACTTTTCGAGATTTCCTTCCTGATACGACGCCGTCGCGATCAATTGATAGCTTTCAGCCATCCCGCGCCAATCGCCTTCCTCGCGAAAGTTGTCCAGCGCTTCGGCGGCATAGCCTGCCGAGATCGAGAACTCATTCAGCTTCCGGTAAACGCGCGAGAGGGCGTTGTGCAGAGTTCCGAAAACCTGCCTGACGTTCGCAAATTTCGCTTTTTGAAGGGTTTCCTTTAGAAGCGTCGCGGCTTTCGGGTAATCGGAGGTATTGCTGTAGCCGATCGCGAGTTGTGAAACTATTCGAAGCTGGGTCTCAAGCGCGAGTCCTTGAAGAATCTCCTCGTTTTCATATTCCCGGACGATATCGAGTGCTTCCTGATACCGGCCAAGAGTTTCAAATGTATATGAAAGAAGTCGTTTGAGGTTTGCAACATCGTCCGGCGCGTGTTTGAACGTCGCGAGCGATTCGAGAAGCATTTTTTCGGCATGCGCGGAGAATCCGGCCGTCAACTTCTCCTCGACAGTCTTCAACGTCAGCCCCGACTGTTCTTTCGATATCGCTTTTAATTTTTGCGCGTTCATCTTGACCGAAAAACACAACCGCGCTCGAACTCTATTTCGAACCGTAAGATACAGTTTGATCGATTAGGCAACGCGGTTTCGTCCAAAAAACGATCAATCGGTGCCGGATTTCAGCATTCGAACTGCTTTGGAAGTATTTTTCTGGTGACCGTTGACCGATTACTCTGGAATTTAGCAGAGTTTTGGAGCCGCGTCCAGATTTTTCTTGCGTTGTTTGCGGCGTGGAATCGCGGCGACGCAAAGAAGCTAGACTCGGCAGTCAAAATCTGACAAACTTCTGTCAAAAGTATGCCAACGAAAAGCGCCGAAGATATCCGGCTGGAACTTACCGATTATCGCGAGCAAGACTGGAAGCGTTGGGGGCCGTACGTTTCGGAGCGGGCCTGGGGCACGGTGCGCGAAGACTATTCCACAGACGGTTCGGCGTGGAGTTACTTTCCGTTCGATGACGCTCATCGGCGGGCGTTTCGATGGAACGAGGACGGACTCGCGGGCATTTGCGACCGGCGTCAGAACCTTTGTTTCGCGGTAGCGCTCTGGAACGGCCGCGATCCGATCCTCAAAGAAAGGCTCTTCGGGCTTTCCGGCCCGGAAGGCAATCACGGTGAGGATGTGAAGGAGTGTTACTACTATCTCGACAACACTCCGACACATTCGTTTATGAGATTTCTCTACAAGTATCCGCAGAGCGAATTTCCCTATGCCGAACTGCGGGAAGAAAATCGCCGGCGTGGAAAATCGGAATCCGAATACGAACTTGTCGACACCGGAGTGTTCGACGACAACAAGTATTTCGACGTCTTTGTCGAATATGCGAAGGCCGACTGTGACGACATCGTCGTCAAGATCACGGCCGTGAACCGTTCGGAAGATCCCGCACCGCTGCATATTCTACCGACGCTTTGGTTTCGAAATCAGTGGTCCTGGTTCGATCATCCGCCGAAACCTTCGCTGAAACGGTCAACCTCGACGAGTTCGACGATTCTGGCGGAACAGCGCGAACTCGGTTCGTTCGAACTGCGTTGTGAAGGCTCGCCGCGGCTGCTTTTTACGGAGAATGAAACCAACGCGGCCTCTCTTTTTGGGGGAAAGAATGCGTCGCCTTACGTGAAGGACGGGATAAATCGATTTGTGACGCGCAACGAGTCCGATGCCGTCAATCCTGCCGGAATTGGAACAAAGGCGGCGGCTCACTACGTTTTCGAAATCGCCGGGAACTCATCCGAAACTGTTTGGCTTCGCTTGTCGAACTCGGGCACCGGCGAATCGCCCGGCAACGACTTTGTAAGCGAATGCGAGTCGGTTTACGTACGACGGCATCTCGAGGCGGACGAGTTTTACAGAAGCATCGTTCCGGAAAGTTTGAGCGAGGACGAACAGCTCGTGATGCGACAGGCACTGGCGGGAATGCTTTGGTCGAAGCAGTTCTATCATTACTCGGTCAAGGATTGGATCGACGGAGATCCCGCGTTTCCGCCGCCGTCTTCGAAGCGCAAACACGGTCGCAATTCGTCGTGGAAACATCTTTACAACGACGACATCATTTCAATGCCCGACAAATGGGAGTACCCGTGGTATGCGGCGTGGGATCTTGCATTTCACGCGATTCCGTTGGCGCTTGTCGATCCGGGCTTTGCAAAGCGTCAGTTGATACTTCTGCTTCGCGAGTGGTATATGCACCCGAACGGCCAGATACCGGCGTACGAATGGGCGTTCGGCGACGTCAATCCGCCGGTTCACGCTTGGGCCGCGCTTCGCGTTTACCGGATCGAAGCCAAAAGAAAGGGTCGCGCGGACCGGGATTTTCTGGAGAAGATCTTCCATAAACTGCTTCTCAATTTCACTTGGTGGGTGAATCGCAAAGACGCTGAAGGGAACAACGTGTTCGAGGGCGGATTCCTCGGACTCGACAACATCGGCGTCTTCGACCGCAGCGCGGCGTTGCCGTCGGGCGGACACATCGAACAATCCGACGGCACGAGCTGGATGGCGATGTTTTGTCTGAATATGCTCGCGATCGCGCTCGAACTGGCGCGTGAGGACAAGGTTTACGAGGACGTCGCGAGCAAGTTTTTCGAACATTTTGTTTACATCTCCGATGCGATGAACAACGTCGGTGGGGAAGACACGGAGTTGTGGGACGAGCGCGACGGCTTCTATTACGACGTTCTTCATTTACCGAACGGCGAGGACATTCCGCTCCGGCTGCGTTCGATGGTCGGACTGATTCCATTGTTTGCGGTTGAAACGATCGAGTTTGAAATGCTCGATCGGCTTCCGGACTTTCGACGACGGACCGAGTGGTTTTTGAAAAACCGGCCGGATCTTACGGACAAGATCGCGTGTATGCAGAAACCGGGGCGGGAAAACCGCTTGCTGCTGGCGCTCGTCAATCCCGAACGTTTGCGGCGCGTACTGCGCGTGATGCTTTCCGAGAACGAGTTCTTGTCGGATTTCGGTATCCGCGCGATGTCGCGTGCGCACCGCAATAATCCGTATGCCCTAAAGCTGGGCGACACGGAATACCGCGTCGAATACGAACCGGCCGAGTCGAAAAGCGGTATGTTCGGCGGCAACTCAAACTGGCGCGGTCCGATCTGGATGCCGGTCAATTATCTGCTGATCGAGGCTCTGCAAAAGTTCGATTTCTACTTTGGCGACCAGTTTAAGGTCGAGTTTCCAACCGGATCCGAGCGCAAGCTATCGCTCTGGGACGTTTCGCAGGAACTCGAAAGGCGCCTCGCCCGGATTTTCGTACGCGACGAAGACGACGGCAGTCGGGCGGTTTTCGGAAACTGCGACAAGTTTCAGACCGACGAGCATTTCCGCGACTATCCCTTGTTCTACGAGTACTTTCACGGCGATCACGGCTCGGGTCTCGGCGCCAGTCATCAAACCGGCTGGACGGGTCTCGTCGCGAAGTTACTGCAGCAGATCGGGGATTACCGGGATTGAGCGCGCGGACTGGAGCGCAAGCGTCCCGGACTGGAGCGCAAGCGTCCCCGCTTGCAGTGAGCGCACCGCGCGAAAAAAGCCATTAGGATTTCAAAGCTGAGAAGCCCGCGACGGCGCGTTCCGATCCAGCTAAAAAACTATGAAAGCAGTCGCAGTCATTCCGAAGAAAGAAAAAAGCGTTCATCTCGTCGAGATGGAGAAACCCTCGGTCAAGGATGTCAAGGGCGGACGCGGCGTCCTCGTCGAGGTTCTGCGCGTCGGCGCGTGCGGGACCGACCGCGAAATAAACAACGCCGAATACGGCGTGGCGCCTCCCGGCAGCGACTTCCTCGTCCTCGGTCACGAGAATTTCGGGCGTGTCGTGGAGGTTGGCGAAAAGGTCGGGGAACTCAAGCCCGGCGATTTTGTGGTCGCGACCGTGCGGCGTCCCGGAAAGAGCATCTACGACCAGATCGGAACGCAGGATTTCACCACCGACGACCGTTATTTCGAACGGGGAATTTCGCGTCTTCACGGCTTTATGGCCGAGTTTTACGCCGAAAGCGCCGACTATCTGATCAAGATCCCGGCCAGCCTTGCGGAAGTCGCGGTTTTGCTTGAGCCGGTTTCGATCATTGAAAAAGGATTGAAACAGGCGTCCGACATACAGGAACGGCTGAAAATCTGGAAGCCGAAGACGGCGGCCGTCCTCGGCACCGGCAACGTCGGATTGCTGACCGTGATGGCCCTCCGAATGCGCGGTTACGAAGTCCACGGCTTTGGCTGGGAATTGCCGGAGGGCTATTTCAACGGCGAACTGTGCGAGGCGATCGGCGCGACCTACGATTCGACGCAGAAGTTGAACGTGGTCGATTCGATTGCGAAATACGGGCAGTACGATCTCGTTTTCGAATGCACCGGCTATTCGCCGATCATTTTCGACGCGATGCAGGCGCTCAATGAAAACGGGATCCTGATCCTGTCGTCGGTGACCGGCGGCGGACGCAAGACTGACGGCGTACCGTCGGACAAGATCAATCAACAATTCGTCCTCGGCAACCGCGCAATGGTCGGGACCGTCAATGCGAACCGCGAGCATTTCGAGATGGGCGTCAAAGACTTCGCGCTTTGCGAAGCAATGTATCCCGGTTGGCTGGCGCGTATGCTGACGCACAAGGTCGAAGGACTTGAGAACTTCGCCGAAGCCTTCGACATCCTCGAAAACGGCGCCAAACACAAGGCGATCAAGACTTTTTTCGAAGTGAAGAGCTTTTAGCATTTGGTTTCGCGGATCCGGATCGAAGCAAGCCCGAATCCAAAATCTAAAATCCAAAATCTAAAATCGAATGCTTTATCCCGAAGAGATCTCACGTCTTGCGTTCGCGCCGAGGAACGCCCGACGCCTTGACGCAGCAAACTCGAACGGCGCTGATGCGAGTTTCGTCTGCGGCGCGTTCGTGCGTTTTGCGCTTGAGATCGACGTTGAGTCAAAGGAGATCGGTGATATTCGGTTTCAGTCCAACGGCTGTGGATTTATGATCGCAGCCGCTGACGTTCTCGCCGAGACGATCCGCGGGACTTCGCTGCTTGCTCTCCACGGAACTGAAACGACCCGCGAAATGGTTGAATCGGCAATCGGGGAATTTCCCGAAACCCGCGTTCATTGCCTCAACACGGTTCTCAACTCGTTGCGCAATGCGCTTGCAGACTTTCGTCGTCGGCAGCTCGAGGGATTCGTCGGCGAAAAGGCGCTGGTCTGCACCTGCTTCGGCGTCACTGAAGAAACCGTGGAGAGCTGCGGCGCAACCTCGGTCGAAGAGGCCGGTGAAATCACGAACGCCGGAACCGGCTGCGGCTCGTGCCGGATGCTGATCGAAGAGATCATCGCATCGGCGGGTTCTGACTTATGAACACGGCACTTGTTGTTGTGCTATAATCTGAAACCGTTCGCGCGCCAGACGCGGAAAATTATTCGAGGAGTTGCTATCAGTCGGGAATCTGAATCCAAATCCCAAATCCAACATCCAAAATAGATGGATCCTGCCAGTAGTTTGTCATCGTTCTTTCTCTTCGCCGAACCGGGTTTGGCTGAAATGCCGTCGCTTACGTCCAGCGCACTCAAACTGTTGGCCGTGGTTCTTTTGGTTCTGGGCAATGGGTTCTTTGTCGCCAGCGAGTTCGCGCTCGTGGCGGTTCGCAAATCACGCATTGAAGCGTTGGTCGCCGAAGGAGATAAGTCCGCCGAGCGCCTTCTGAGTTTGCTAAACAACCTGAACGCCTACATTTCGGCGACGCAGCTCGGAATTACATTGTTTTCGCTCGGGCTCGGATGGGTCGGTGAACCGGCGATTGCGGCATTGCTCGATCCGCTGCTGATCCGGACCGGCGAAGCGACCGGTATGACGTTTCTCGCTTCGGGAGCCGTCTTGCATACGATCTCGTTCACGATCGCATTCTCTTTGATCACGTTCCTTCATATCGTTTTCGGCGAACTCGCACCGAAAACGATGGCGCTCGAACTTTCGGAGCGCGTCGCGCTAATCATCGCGATTCCGATGCAGATCTTTTATAAGGTCTTCTTTCCGTTCATTCGGCTGCTCGACTGGACCGGCACCAAGACGGTCAGGTTATTCGGACTTCGTGTTTCCGACGAACACGGTTCAAGTTACACGGAAGACGAGATCCGGCAACTGGTGCGCGTCTCTCACGAGAGCGGACACCTGAACGCCGAGGAGCGACGGCTTATCGACAAGGTTTTCGAGTTTTCCGAGACCACGGTTCGCGAAGCGATGGTGCCGCGCACGGCGATCGTCGCGATTCCGTTTACTTCGTCGTTGGAACAGATCGCAAGATTGTTCCGGCAACACGGATACTCCCGACTTCCCGTTTTTCGCGACTCGCTCGACGACATCGCGGGCTTCATTCACAGCAAAGATCTAATGCCGTTCTTGCTCCGTCCGAAGTTGTTCAAGCTCGAAAAAGTGCTGCAAAAGCCGGTATATGTTGTCGATACCGCGCGCCTCGAAGACGTTCTGCGGCAGATGCAGCGCGAGAAATTCCATTTTGGGTTCGTCGTTGATGAGCACGGTGGCGTCGAAGGCATCATCACCCTGGAAGACCTGCTTGAAGAGATCGTCGGCGACATCTCTGACGAGCACGACGAGGAGGTCAACGAACAGATCCAACCTGTCGGCGACGACGCTTACGTCCTCGACGGCGGGCTCGCGGTACGCGATCTCAACAAGAGAC
The DNA here is from genome assembly GCA_016715115.1 of Acidobacteriota bacterium. Lineage (NCBI taxonomy): Bacteria > Pseudomonadati > Acidobacteriota > Acidobacteriota bacterium. The sequence goes on along the minus strand of JADKBM010000004.1, from coordinate 767,612 downwards.
TCGCAATGAACCTTCCGGTTTCCGACGGCTATACGACGATCGCCGGATTCCTGATGAGCGAATCCGGCGAGATCTTGTCGGAAGGCGATATCGTTCCGTTCAACGGTCACGTCTTCAAGATTGAGAAAGTCGAGAAGCGGCGAATCTTGAAAGTGCGTATGGAGAAGAGCCGGAAGGGGGAGCGATAACGAAGCAGTGAAGCGATTGATCGGAGACTAAAATATGCGGTTTGTAATCGGGTTACTTCTTTCCACGGTTTTTCTCTCATCTTCGGGCTTTGCGCAAGAAATTGAACTCAGCATCAAGCTTGGTTCGGACAGGATCGTCCGAACCGCCAACAAAGTTCCGGTGATCGTCACGATCACCAACAAGTCCGGCGCTGATATACGACTTGATCTGCTCAATTACCTTACATTCAACATCTCGCGGTATCCGATAGGCGGGCAATACAATACGAATACAGATCGGTATCACGCAACCGGGAGTTTCAAGAAGAAAGGTCTAGCTGCGGGTAAGAGTCTCAGCTTCACGTTGAATCTCGTGAAGATGTTCTGGTGGCCCTATATGTCAAGCATTTACCCTATCGATGCCGGTCCGAACTTTCGAGAGATTCCGGAATACATGAGATATCTGCATGCAAAAACATACATTCCATTGCCAAGTAAGAAGGTTAGTGTCGGCGGTCGAATCGAGGAGATTCCCCAATCACGCACAATAGTATCGAATGAGGTCGAATTCCAGATCGTACGGCGCCAATCGAAATGACGGCCGCCGGTCAGGAACGTTGTCTGCTTTCGAGAAAACCAGCTGCTTGCTGCCGCGAGCGGTAAAGACATTCTTTTGCGTTTCGCCTTTTTACTTTTCACTTTTGCCCTTAAACTGATTAAGTAATCTTAAACAATTTTTCAGGAGTTATTTAACACAATGAGTTTGATCGAAGAAGTTTGGGCACGCGAGATCCTTGATTCGCGCGGAAATCCGACGGTTGAGGCGGAAGTTATCCTTGAAGACGGCACATCGGGCCGCGCTGCGGTGCCGTCCGGCGCGTCGACGGGCGAGCACGAAGCGGTTGAATTGCGTGACGGCGATCCGTCCCGATATCTCGGCAAAGGCGTGATGAAAGCGGTCGAAAACGTCAACGAAAAGATCGCGTATGAACTCGAAGGGCTCGACGCGCTTGACCAAACCCTCGTCGACGAAGCGCTGCTCGCGCTCGACGGAACCGAGAACAAATCTAATCTCGGCGCCAACGCCTTGCTCGCGGTCTCGATGGCGAATGCGCGCGCGGCCGCCGCGTTTCAGGAGTTGCCGCTGTATCGCTACATCGGCGGCGTCAACGCCAAAACGCTTCCGGTTCCGATGATGAATATCATCAACGGCGGCGCGCACGCCGACAACAACGTCGATTTTCAGGAATTTATGATTATGCCGGTCGGCGCCGAATCGTTTTCGGAAGCGCTCCGCGCCGGCGCCGAGATCTTTCATAATTTGAAGAAAGTCCTGAGCTCGCGCGGTTACGCGACGAGCGTGGGCGACGAGGGCGGTTTCGCTCCGAATCTGAAATCAAACGAAGAAGCAATCGAAACGATCCTTGAAGCGATCGACAAAGCCGGTTACAAAGCCGGCGAGAATGTGATGATCGCACTAGATCCGGCGTCGAGCGAGTTTTATTCGAATGGAAAATACGTCTTCAAAAAGAGCGACAAGCGCGAGCTGACGAGCACCGAAATGGCCGATTACTGGATCGATTGGACGAATAAATATCCGATCATCTCGATCGAGGACGGTATGGCCGAAAGTGATTGGGACGGTTGGAAATACATCACGGATCAAATCGGCAAAAAGGTTCAGCTAGTCGGCGACGACCTTTTCGTGACCAACACCAAGTTCCTGCAGAAAGGTATCGATCTCGGCTGCGCGAATTCGATCCTGATCAAGGTCAACCAGATCGGGACGTTGACGGAAACGCTCGACGCGATCGAACTGGCGAAAACCCACAATATGACGGCCGTGATCTCGCACCGTTCGGGCGAAACCGAGGACTCGTTCATCGCCGATCTCGCCGTTGCGACGAACGCCGGCCAGATCAAAACGGGCAGTCTTTCGCGTTCGGATCGGATCGCAAAGTACAATCAACTCCTTCGTATCGAGGAAGACCTCGACTCGGCGGCGCGTTTCCCGGGACGCAAAGCGTTCTATCAAATCGGTTAGTTTGAAGGCGTTCGTTTCTTATGAACGATAACTTTCGCGAGTGGCAAAACGGTGAATTCACGATCAGTACCGACCCGGTGCGGTTGGATCTGGACGAGATTCACCGTTTTTTGTCCGAAGAATCGTATTGGGCTCAGAATCGCTCGCGTCAAGAGACCGAAACGGCAATAAAAAATTCCTTGCCTTTTGGACTCTACAAAGGCGAGAATCTAATTGGATTTGCGCGTGTGGTAACGGATTTTGCGACTTTCGCATATCTCGGCGACGTGTTCATTGTCGAGGAGTTCCGGGGACGCGGTTTGAGCAAATGGCTGATGGACTCGATCGTCGGCCATCCCGAACTGCAGGGCTTTCGCCGATGGGTACTCGCGACGCGGGACGCGCACACGCTTTACGAGAAATTTGGCTTCCAAGAACTTGTCCATCCCGAACGTTGGATGGAAAAACCCGCACCGAATGCGTATTGAGGACTTTCGACTTCCAAACCTGAGATCGGATTCAACGATGACGAACCACCCGAAACGACCGCTTGCACTGGTGATACTTGACGGCTGGGGTTATTCGCCGCGCAAGGACGGCAACGCGATCGCGTTGGCGCATACCCCGAACTACGACGAGATCTGCGAAAAATATCCGATGACGCTGCTCGCGGCCTCGGGGAAGCGCGTCGGACTCGCGCCTGACGCGCCGGGAAGCTCCGAGGTCGGGCATCTCAGCATCGGAGCCGGCCGGATCGTCAAAACCGACACTTCGCGCATTTCTGAGGCAATCAGATCGGGCGCTTTTCTCAATAATCAAGTTCTTAAGAAATCGTTCGAGGCGGCAAAAATCCGCAACTCATCGGTTCATCTGATCGGTCTTTTGAGCGACGGGGACATTCATTCGTCGCCGGAAACGCTTTTCGCGCTGCTTCGAATGGCGAAAAAGGAAGGACTGACGAACGTTTTCGTTCACGCGATCCTCGACGGACGCGACGTAATGCAGCGCACGGCCGACATCTATGCGGAAGCGGTTGAGATCAAAATGGCCGACATCGGTGTCGGCCGGTTTGCGACGCTCTGCGGCCGCTACTATGCGATGGACCGAGACTCCAATTGGGACCGGACCGTTCGCGTGTACACGATGCTCGTCCACGGCGAGGGCGAACGCGCAACCGACGCCGTGTCGGCGATCCGCAGCTCTTTTCTTCGCGGAATCACCGATGAATTCGTTCAACCGATCGTCCTTGAGAACGAGTCGCGGGAACCGGTCGGCAACATCAAGAACGGCGATGTGGTGATCTTTTTCAATCATCGCGGCGACCGTATGCGACAGCTCGTCCGAGCGCTTGCGGTCCCTGATGAAACCGGGAACCAATCGCTCGTGAAACCGCAGATCGACGCCGTTTGTCTGACCGAATACGACCGGAGTTTTCGGGTTCCGGTCGCTTTCCGGCCGGAGCGCGAAGACAGGACGCTGGCCGAGGTATTCGCCGAGCGCGGCATAAGCAACGCGCGGATCGGCGAGACTGACAAATACGCGCACATCACATATTTCCTTAACGGCGGCGTCGAAAACGCCTTGACAGGCGAACAGCGCCTGATAGTGCCGTCGCTCAAAAGATCGGCGGTTGAAACGTCGCCCGAAATGAGTTGTTTTAAGGTCACCGACAGTTTTCTCAACGCGCTCGACGAAGGTGCCAGCGACGTTTACATCGTCAACATCGCCGCGCCCGATATCGTTGCACATAGCGGAAACCTCGAGAAGACGGTCGAGTCCGTGCAGTTTGTCGACACTTGCCTCGGCGGGATCGTCGAAAAGATTCGCGAAAAGAACGGCGTCGCGATCTTGACCGCCGACCACGGCAATATCGAAGAAATGGCCGACGTCATCACCGGTTCGCCGAACAATTCCCATACGTCAAACCAGGTTCCGTTTCACCTCATCGACGATTCGACGCAAGGAGTCAAGCTCAGATATGACGGCGCGCTGCAGGATATCGCGCCGACCGTTCTCGGGCTATTGGGAATTGAAAAGCCGGACGAAATGACCGGGCGTGATCTAAGGGACGGTTAAGCTCGTCCGTTTCTTCTTGAAGCCGATTTTCCCGACTTCGTTCATTCGCGAAAACTCCCCCCAAACCGTATAATCTTCTCTTCCGATTTCAAAATGCGGGACGAAAATTATGGTTGAAGAGTTTGTTTTCGACAATACCGAAGAACGTCGAAAAACGCGTCAAAACGGCGCCGGTTGGATTGAGGTCATCGTCGGTTCGATGTTCTCGGGCAAGAGCGAAGAACTGATCAGACGTCTGCGCCGGGCGCAGATCGCGCGGCAGAAAGTTCAGGTTTTCAAACCGAAGATCGACGATCGTTACTCGATCGAACAGATCGCGTCGCACTCCGGAATGACGCATATTTCAAAGCCGGTGATGACGGCGAAAGAGTTATTGGTTCAGATCGAGGAAGATACGCAGGTTGTCGGTATCGACGAGGGGCAGTTTTTCGATATGGAACTGATCTCGGCCGTCAATGACCTTGCGAACGCCGGAAAGCGCGTGATCATCGCCGGCCTTGACCAGGATTACACCGGACGCCCTTTCGAACCGATGCCGCAACTGCTTTCGATCGCCGAATTCATCACCAAAACGCACGCCATCTGCGTCAAATGCGGGAGCACGGCAAACTATTCGCAACGGACTTCAGAATCGACCGAGCGCGTCGAGGTCGGCGCGGCGGACAAATACGAAGCGCGCTGCCGGAAGTGCTTCGTGCCGCATTCGGACAAACCGACGGATTTGTGATCCGGGAACTGCGGTCGCGGCACTTCAATTATCAATTCTCAAGTTTCAATTAAGAATCTAAGGAAGATCGGTTGAATACAAAATCATTGGTCGAGGATCTTTACTCACGCGTCGATGCGGCGGCATCGCGGTTGGCTGAGGTTCATTCCGACCGATTGAAATGCGCGCAAGGCTGCGCGAGTTGTTGCGTCGACGACATCACGGTTTTTGAGATCGAGGCCGCGAACATTCGGTCGAAACACCCGGAACTGCTCGAGTCGGAAATGCCGCACACCCGTGGCGCGTGTGCGTTCCTGGACGACCAAAACGCCTGCCGGATCTATCCGGATCGGCCATATGTCTGCCGCACGCAGGGTTTGCCGTTGCGCTGGATCGAGGACGATCTGGAGGAAGCATTCGAGTATCGCGACATTTGCCCGCTCAATGAAGCCGGTGAGCCGATCGAGAAATTGGATGAGGCAGATTGCTGGACGATCGGCCCATTCGAGGACGAACTCGCCCGACTCCAGATCGCGAGTGGAAATACGAATCGGGTGCCGCTTCGAGATCTATTCAAAACGGCTGAAGGGCGCTAGGTCGCTCGACTATGAAACGCGGGCATCCCTTCACGCTTGAGCGCTTCAAAAGACGCCTTGCCGTTCGAGGCTTTCGACGCGTTCGCGTCGTGCGGGCAGGGATGCCCGCGCTCCCCTCACCCGCCGAGTTTTGCGAGCCGCTCGGCCGCCGCTTCGAGAGTTGAGTCTTTCTTGCAGAAACAGAATCGAAGACGCTGTGAACCCTTTGCTTTATCGTTGTAGAACGACGATCCCGGAACGGCGGCGACGCCGATGTCGCGGATCAGATGACGGGTGAATTCAACATCGTCTGAGAAACCGAAATCCGAAATGTCGGTCATCACGTAATACGCGCCTTCGGGAAATCCGCATTTGAATCCGGCATTTTTAAGTATCGGAACGATAAAATCCCGCTTTCGCTGATATTCGGCCTGAAGCTCGTCGTAATAATGTTCGGGAAACTCCATCGCGAACGCGCCGGCGTGCTGAAGACAGTTCGCCGCGCCGACGGTCAGAAAATCGTGAACCTTGCGTACCGCGTTCGTAAGGTCCGCCGGCGCGATGACATAACCGACGCGCCAACCGGTGACGGAATAGGTTTTCGACAGCGAATTGACAACCACGGTCCGATCCTTCATTCCATCAAGCGTCGCCATCGAAATATGTCGGCTGTTCGTAAATCCGAAATCTGGAATTCCTGATCCCGAATCGTAAATGATGTGTTCGTAGATCTCGTCGGTGAAGCAGAGCGCGTCGAATTCCTGGCAGAGCCCACCGATGAACTCGAGTTCTTCACGTGTGAAAACCTTTCCGGTCGGGTTGTTCGGATTGCAGATGATGATCGCCTTCGTGCGTTCGCTGAACGCCGCGCGCAGTTCGTCCTGCTCGAAATACCAGTCGCCATTCGCCGTTTCGTATAGCGGAACGTGAACCGGTGTCGCATCCGAAAGAATCGCGTCCGGCGCGTAGTTTTCGTAGAACGGTTCGAACAGGATGACTTCGTCGCCCAAATCGACGGACGCCAGCATCGCCGCGATCATTCCTTCGGTCGAACCGCACGTGACCGTGATCTCGCTTTCGGGATCGACTTCGAGACCGAGAAAACGCTTCGTTTTGGCGGCGATCGCGTCGCGGAATTCCTTCACGCCCCAGGTTACCGCGTACTGATTGTGATCGGCCTCGATGGCCTCGATCGCCCGGCGCTTGATTTCGTCCGGAGCGGCGAAATCGGGAAAACCCTGACCAAGATTGACGGCGCCATACTTGACTGCCTCACGCGACATTTCGCGGATCACGGATTCGGACAAACTAAGAGATTTGGTTGAAAGTCTGCTTTTCATATTGACAAAAATCTTATCACACCAGAGCTCGGGGGAGACGGTAGACAGTAGACGGGAGAGACGGTAGACGGTCGACACTTCTCAGTTCTCAGTTCTCAGTTCTAGCTGGATTACGGTTGACGATAGAGAGTAGACCCGTCTCCCCGCCTACCAGCCATCAGTCCTTTTTCCAAAATCTAAATGTCACCCCGAAAGTAAATGTCGTCGAATATCCTGGGGTCGCGTGGATGCGCGGTACGATCGCGCAAGTCGGGCACGTTCGGGACTCAAAATAGTTCTGAGTTTCGTAGTATCGCTTGTTGAAGAGATTGTCGACCGAGAAATTGAGATCGACCCATTTTTTCAACCGTTTTGTTACCGAGAAATCGACGACGTCGTTGCCGGCAGCTCGAATCGTGCGATCTTCGCCGTCAAGACGATAGCTGGAAATATGCCGCCAGCTTAAAGACGAATTGAACCCGCGAAAGTCCGACAATACGAATCCGGCGTTGGCGACCGTTTTCGGCGCGCTGTCGATGACGACCCGTGAGCCATCCGGTGCGAATTGGCCCGGATAAATGGCGCGAATCACCTGTGTCAGACCGGCGTTGAACTCAAGTTGTTTCGTGATTCGGATCGAGTTTCGGAATTCGATGCCATAGGAGCGCGAGCGGCCGGCGAATTCGATCGATCCGTCGTCCGGGATGTAAACCTGTTCGTTCGAACGATCGATCAGAAAAGCGCTGAAGACCGCCGAAAGCCGTCGCGTGTTGATGCTTGTGCCGGTTTGATAAAAGTCGGTGGTTGAGATCTTCGGGCCATTCGGATTCCGCGCGACGCCGCGCGCGTCCTGCGACGAAATGCCGCGGCCGTAGTTCGCGTAAAGCGTCACGGGGATGGTCTCAAGCGGCGACCAGGCGATCGAGAGTTTCGGCTGGACCTTGCCGCTGCCGTCTTTCCCGTTCAGCGTTTCACGTGATTCCGACAGCTCGTAGCCCTTAACATCGAACGCGAAATAATCGAACCTCAGGCCGGTGTCAACCCTCAGGTGGCCGTTGAAAAAGTAGAATCCATTCTGAACGTAACCCGCGTAATTGTTGACTTTCGCGTTCGCCTGAGTCAGCAGAACGTCTGGATTTCCGGGATTTCCAGGCAAGAATTTGCGGTTCGGATTTCGCCCGACCGTCGGATAAAGCCCGACGTTGATCTGGTTGAGATGTAGATTGGCGCCGACCGTCAGAAGCGATTGAATCCCGGAAAATCGGTAAGGCTGAAGAAACTGAACGGTCGCGCCCTCCTGCAGCCGTGAATCGTGTTGCTGGATCTCGTCGCCGTAAACAGGATCGGCAAGAAAGAAAGTGAAATTAGAAAAGAGATCGAACAAAGATCGACCGACGAACGCATCGGCCTTGAACATCGCGCCCGACCTGAATTCTTTTCGGTAATAGCCGCCGATGGTTCCGAGCCGGACCTTTCCGCCGTTCTCCGGATCGATCGCGCCGAATCGGTCGAGTTGTCCCGACGTCACGAGGTCGAGCGGAATCTGGCCCGAAGAAAAGAAGTTGTTTCGTCCGAAATTGAATTTGAACCCGATTGCCTGCGTTTCCGAGAGTTTTCGGGTGATGTTTGCCGTGACATTGTCCCGCCGATACTTGAGCGGATTCTCAAACGGGCCGTTCGTGCGTGAGAATTCATAGGCTAGAAACGAATCGAACTTCTTTATCTTGGGACTGTAAGCCGCGAAAGTCCGAAATGTCCCGAATGAACCGCCTTGGAACCGCAGCGTCAATTGATCAGGAAAGGATTCGCGCTGGCGTATCTGAACGACGCCGAGTCCCGAAAAATCGCCGTACGCCGCCGAAAAGGGCCCGTTGATGATCGAAACATCCTGCACCAATTCAGGCGAGAGCGATTTGAGCGCGCCGAGGTATCCCTGACCGTGCCCTTGCGTTCCCTGATTCTGCTGAACGTTGTCGACGAGAATCTTGAGGCCGCCGTTGACGCCTCCGTGATCGAGATTGAATCCGAACCGGCGGATCTCGAGCGATTTGCCGCCGCCTTCGTGTTGGCCGGCATTGATTCCGGCGTTTAGCGAAAAGATCAATTGGTCGTCGCGGCCGAAAAGATTGTTCCTGTAGATCGTGTCATTGCGGTTCTCGATCTCGGGCGTCAGCGCATCGGCTTCGATGACGACGCTCTCGTTGATCGGCGGCACGATGTACGTAACGCGGATCTGCACCGAATCGAGCGATTCGCTCGCGGAAAACATTCGCGTCTGAGGTTCGATGTTCTTGCCCAAGATCGTAACCGCGATCGATTCCATCGGAACCTGAAGCGAGAATCTGCCTTCGGCGTCGGTGACGACCGTCAGGGTCTTGTCGGACGTTTCGACCTTGACCGTAACGTTCGGGACGAACTCGAATTGCGGAGTGATGACCGCGCCCGAGAGCGTCCTGACTTGCTGAGCCGCGACGCCGCCGACAAACAACACATACAGGAAAGCGATCACTAGAACCGTTCGGAGGTTCTTTTCAAACTTCATAACGGCGACCATAGTAACACAAATCTCACATTAGTAACACCCGCGCATCGCTCACTTACCGACCGACCGCCGCGGATCCTTCAATCGACAATTCCCGACGATGGCAGGGTTAAGAAGAGCTTCCCGTTTTTGATCCCTTTCAAGCTCAGGAGTTGATTCGCGAGCGCGACGATCTCGCTCACGATTCCCTGCAGGGCGATGATCTCCAAACAGTCGTCGTGACTGACGTGCAGATGCATTACGGATAAGATGATCGAATGAAACTCGTGTTGGATTTCGGCCATTTCCTGCCCGAGGTTACGCGCGTGATGATCGTAAACAAGCGTCAGACTCCCGAGTGCTTTTATCGCCATGTCGTTTTGCAGCTTCTGCTGGATCAGCGCGTCACGGATCAGATCGCGGAGTGCCTCCGACCGCGTTGCATACCGGCGAGCGGCGATCATACGGTCGAAATTCTCCAACAGGTCCTGGTCTATGCTGACGCCAAAGCGTACGAGTTCACTCACGATGGTCCTCTGACTTGCCCGCTCGAGGGCAACCTGAACATCATATCGTACCTTCGCCGTTCGGTCGAAAAGAGCCGGTCAGCCCGTCGATTTCGGCGTCGTCCGCAAGCAATAAATGGGTCTGTAATCGACTGCTTTCGGAATTCTCCTTTTCTTTGTCCGTCTCACGGCGTATCCTGTAATTGAGTGTTTCACTAATCGAACAAGGGTGATTATGCAGGAGACATCGACACTTGACCGCAGCCGGCTGATGAGCGTCCTTTGGGACATTCAGAAGAAGAAACGATGCATCGAGCCTGAAGATATTTCGAAGATCGCGCAAGCGTTCGATATGTCGAAGATCGAATTGGAAGGCATCATCAGTTTCTTTCATTTCTACCATCTCACCGATGTCGGAAAACACACCGTTTATCTCAACAACTCGATAGTTTCCGAATTGGAAGGCCGGGACGACGTCCGAAAGGCGTTCGAGGAAGCGGTCGGGGTTCGCTTCGGAAACGTCACCGCCGACAAGATGTTCGGGTTGTTCGAGACGGCCTGCATCGGTCTCAGCGATCAGGAGCCGTCGTGCCTCATAAACCTTAAACCATTCACGAACCTGACGCGGCAGAAGGTCTTCGATATCGTTGAACAACTAAGGGCCGGAAAGCCGCCTTCGTCGATTTGCGACACTCCGCGGAGCGTCATTCGATACACGCCTTCGCCCGAGCGAACGGTGTTTTTCAAGTCGTACCCCCGGTTTTCGGCGCTTGAGCATCTGAAACGGCACACCCCCGATGAGATCATCGAGATCCTCAAACAGTCGAAACTTGCCGGCTACGGCGGAGCCTTCTTTCCCGCTGGACTCAAATGGCAGCTCTGCCGGCAAAATCCCGGGGATACGAAATACATCATTTGCAACGCCGACGAGGGCGAACCCGGCACGTTCAAGGATCGCGTGCTTTTGGAAGAGCATCCCGAACTGATGATCGAAGGGATGATCTTCGCCGCCTACGCGATCGGCGCGCGCCACGGCGCGATCTATCTACGGGCTGAATACTCCCATCTTCAGAAGAAACTTGAATCGCTTCTCGAGATCTATCGGAAGGATGGTTTTCTCGGTTCGGGAATTTCCGCGCGCGAGCCTTTTGATTTCGATATTTATGTTCATTTGGGGGCCGGAGCGTACGTTTGCGGCGAAGAGACGGCACTCATTCACTCGATGGAAGGAAAGCGGGGCGAGCCCGGCACAAAAGAGTATTTTCCCGTTCAAAAGGGTTTCAAAGGCAAGCCGACGGTCGTCAACAATGTCGAAACGCTCTGCGCCGTTCCGCGGATATTCGAGATGGGAGTCGAGAACTGGCTCAAGCTCGGAACTGAAAAGACTCCCGGCACGAAGGTTCTGAGTGTTTCGGGAGACTGTTCCAAAAAAGGCATTTACGAGATTGAATGGGGAATGAACTTCGGCGAGTTTCTGAAATTGGCGGGCGCCGAAGAGGCGCGAATGGTTCAGCTCAGCGGGCCTTCGGGCGATTGCTATTCGATCACTCAATCCGCCGCCGACGCGGCGCCGGTTGCCGATCTGCGCCCCGAAGCGAGGCTGTGCGGCGAAGACATACGATGCGGCGGATCGGTGATGATCTTCAATCGGGACCGCGATATTCTGCACATTCTGAAGTCGTTTTCAGACTTTTTCGTTGCCGAATCCTGCGGTATCTGCGTGCCCTGCCGGACGGGGAATTTCCTGCTCAACAGGAGGCTCCAGAAACTCATTAACGGACACGGCGAACGCCGCGATCTCAACGATGTTATTGCCTGGAGCCGTATCATTCGGACTACCAGCCGCTGCGGACTCGGCCAGATGTCGAACAATACGCTTCTGCAGGCAGTTGAAAAATTCCCGGAAGTATTCGACAAAGCCCTCGCGGAGAATGCCGATTTCAGCCGGGCTTTCAAACTCGACGAAGCGACCGCGGAGTACGACCGGATCATTCAGGAGGTGAACGCCAGTTATGAGTGAAACGATCAGGATCAAGATCGACGGAAAAGACATCACGACGTTCAGCGGCCGAAATCTGGTAGACGTCGCGAAAGAGAACGGCATCTTTATCCCGACGCTTTGTTATTTCCGCGATATTCATCCGCTCGGAACGTGCCGTATCTGTACCGTGAAACTGAACGGCCGCCACACGACGGGCTGCACGACAAAGGTCGCGGACGGGATGGAGTTCGAGATAAACACGCCGGAACTCCTCGACAACCGCAAAGCGATCATCGAGATGCTCTACGCCGAAGGGAACCACTTCTGCCCGTCCTGCGAAAAGAGCGGCAAATGCGATATGCAGAATCTCGGATACGATATGGGCATCACGGTCACCCGCTATCCGCACGTCTTCAGCAACAAGATCGTCGATTTCAATCCGAAACGGATGATAATGGAGACGAATCGCTGCATTCTTTGCCGGCGATGCGTCGAAGAGGTCAAAACGGTTGACGGCAACGATGTCTTCTCCTTCGTCAATCGCGGTGTAAAGACGGTCGTCAAGATCGACTACGAGCAGGAAGCAAAGCTCACGGAAAGCGAGGCGATGCGGGCTATGAATCTCTGCCCGGTCGGCGCGATCCTCGTCAAGGGGATGATCCATAAGGAGCCTTTCGGCGAGGCGAAATACGATCTGCTCGGCAAGGCGGTTAAACCGAAATCCAACGGAAAGGCGCTAAAGAGGGACGACGGCGGCAAGTTCATCATCGCGACAACGTCGTTGGCGGGTTGTTTCGGGTGCCATATGTCGATACTCGACGCCGACACCGAACTGCTCGATATGCTCGAGATCGTCGAATTCAACAAGTCGCCGTTGACCGACATTAAGAACTTCTCCAAACGCTGTCATATCGGCTTGGTCGAGGGCGGCTGCTCGAATTCGGAGAATGTCCATATTCTTCGAGAATTCCGAAAGCGTTGCGACATCCTGATCAGTCTCGGCGAGTGTGCGATTATGGGCGGCATTCCGGCGATGCGGAACTTCGTCCCGCTCCAGGAATGTCTCGAGGAAGCATATCTCAACAGTCCGACGACCGAACTCGGCGCGAATATCATTCCCGCTCACGAGGATATTCCGAAAATGCTCAACAACGTCTATCCGTGCAACGAGATCGTCAAGATCGATCATTACATTCCAGGTTGTCCGCCGAGCGCGCAGCATATCTGGAAAGTGGTCAAAAGCCTTTTGCTTGGCGAGGAATTCTCGATCGCGCACGACGAGTTCAAGTACGACTGAGAGTCGTTTGCGAGGTAACGGAAATGCTGCGAAAACTTGTCATAGATCCGGTAACCAGAGTCGAGGGCCACGGAAAGGTGACGATCCATCTCGACGACGACAATCACGTCAAGGACGCTTTTTTCCATATCGTTGAATTCCGCGGATTCGAACGATTTATCCAGGGACATCCGTATTGGGAAGCGCCGGTAATGGTCCAAAGACTCTGCGGGATCTGCCCCGTCAGCCATCATTTGGCGGCGGCAAAGGCGATCGACCAGATCGTCGGCATCGACCCCGAAGATCTCTCGGTTCCGGCCGGAAAGATTCGCCGGCTGCTTCATTTCGGGCAGGTCTTTCAGTCTCACGCGCTCCATTTTTTCTACCTTGCGTCGCCGGATCTTCTGTTTGGTTTTGACTCCGATCCCTTGAAGCGAAACGTCGTCGGCGTCGCCGCCGAGTATCCCGAAATGGCAAAAAAAGGCATATTGATGAGGAAATTCGGGCAGGAGATCATCAAACTGATAACCGGAAAGAAGATCCACGGGATCGCAGCGACGCCGGGCGGCGTCCACAAGCATATCAGCGCCCGCGAGATCAGCTATTTTCTCGATGGAAAAGAGATTCCGACGATCGACACGATGATCGAATGGACTTTGGAAACGCTTGAGTTCATCAAGGCGTATTTCGAAAGCAATCGCGGATTTCTCGATTCGTTCGCGGCTTATCCATCGGGTCATCTCGGACTGGTTAACAAGAAAAATGGATACCTCGAGCTTTACGACGGATTTCTGAGGGCCACCGATTCCGAAGGAACCAGAACTCTGAACGACGTTCAGAACGTGGAATACGCTGACTATTTCTATGAACGGGTGGAGCGATGGACCTATCTTAAGTTTCCTTATCTCAAACATTTAGGCCGCGAAAAGGGATGGAACAGGGTCGGCCCGCTGGCGCGGATCAACATCTGTGACGGGATCGAAACGCCCTTGGCGGAAAACGAGCGGAAAATTTTCAAGAACGCGACCGGCGGAAAGACCAACAATATGACGATGCACACCCACTGGGCTCGGCTGATCGAGGCTCTGTACTGCGCCGAAATGATGAGGAATCTGCTCAACGACAGCGACCTGCTGAGCAGTGATCTGCTGAGAAAGGGCGAACGGCGAAATCGCGGTGTCGGGATCATCGAAGCGCCGCGCGGTACGCTGATCCACGAATATGAAGTTGACGACAAGGATCGGATCACGCGCTGCAACCTGATCGTTTCGACGACGCACAACAACGAGCCGATGAATCAGGCAGTTCGGTGGGTGGCGAACCACGTGATGGACGGCAAACCCGAGATCACCGAGGGAATGTTCAATCAGGTCGAGGTCGCCATTCGCGCTTACGACCCTTGCCTCAGTTGCGCGACCCACGCGATGGGCCAGATGCCGCTTGAGATCTCGCTCTACGATTCCGCGGGCGAGTTGATCGAAACCAGACAGCGCTAGAAGATGTCTCTCGAATCCCGAAGAAAATTGATCGTCGGAATCGGCAACCCCGGCCGTCAGGACGATGGACTCGGTTGGGCCTTTCTCGATTCCCTCGGAGATTCGGGTTCCGGTGAATTTGCCCTTGAGTATCGATATCAGCTTCAAATCGAAGACGCCGAGCTGATATCGCGATTCGAAACCGTCGTCTTCGTCGATGCCGACCGGTTCACGCATCCCGACGGTTTCGAATTCTCGCGGATCGGTTCAACCCGCGCCGTTTACTCATTTTCGTCACACGTACTTGCGCCGGAAACGGTGATAGAACTTGCCCGCACACTTTACCGGAGGTCGCCCGATTGTTTTATTCTCACCATCTCCGGCAGTTCGTTTGATCTCGAGATCGGACTTACCGAGAGCGGACGGATCAATCTGGACAAAGCTCTTGGTTTCTTTCGAAACGAAATGTCGCGGGCATCTGAGATTGCTCACACCTTGGGTTAACAGATTGACCAGTCGCGGAGAGCGGCTTTCTTCTTATTAATTGCCACTAGCTTCAGCTAGTGGGCAGCGTAACCCCAAGACTTTCTTGGCTTTAGCCCAATACTGCGGCTAAAGCCGGGATCAAGTTTGAATCTCCAATTCATAAAACCGAAGACAAATCGGAGTTTTGACACAACCTCTGAAGCTAGTGGAAAAAAGACTGATCAGAGGATCAGTCAATAGTCTTTTCCGATCAAACATTAGCTACGCTCACTTGGAGCATTCGCTAGCATAAGTCATACTAAAGAAAATGGATATCCGGTGCCGTGGCCGTTCCGATCCTTGGATTGACCGCGGGACTGAAAAAGGAGGAATCAAAACGATGTTCAAGCACTTGCGGCAAATTGGTTTTCTCATAACGATTCTATTTCTTGCCAGCTCCCCGATTCTTGGTCAGCAGTTCAAGAGTTGGTTCTTCTACGGGCCGAAGGCTTTGGCCGAGCGGAAAGTGATTCCGGCGGCGGAGTTGACCGCGTGCGTTCTCGGAGACGACGTGCCTCCGAATGTCGCGTTGTTTAAGAACACGATCAGCGCCGGCATCGATACCCAGCCTGGTCTGTTGAAACGCAAACTCTGTGATGTCGCGCTGATCTTCAATCTTCTGCGCGAAGAGGAACAGATGATGCAGCAGAACTTCCCGGGCTACCCGATTTACAAGATATCCGGAAGCAATCTGGAGCTCTATCTCTTACCCGAAAACATTACCTACGTGGCCGTCGGAAGTATGCGGCTCGCAGCCGAGCAATCCCTTTTGAAGAAGGATATGAAGGCGTGCGGAACTCCGGGGCTGCGCCGGTTGTTCGCGCCGACGAGAAATATATGGAAGGAAAGCTGGGCCGATTGGCAGGCGCCGATAAAGGACCTGAAGAAGGAGAATAACCCGATCGACTATGAGGCGACCGACGTCTGGGTAATGTCATTGGAGAACTACAAGATCTATGTGAAACGCGTCGGAGCGGGGTATCCGGTGTTCGACATCTCTCCAGAGAGCGACGAGTTGACCCGCCGAAAGTAAGGAGGAAAATGCGGGGTTTGGACGTTCATCCAGCAGTGTTTGAAGGACCACAACGAAGGCAAACAAAAGATCGAGGTGAAATGCCAGTAAGGGAGGAATTATGATGAAGCTAAAGTTAACGGCGGTTTTGTCGTTGGTGGCGTTGCTTGCGGCCTGCGCCGGCGCGTCGAAGCTCGACGTCAAGGTCGGGAACAAGGATATGCCGCTGAATGTCAAAGGCAGCGGAACGTACAGTTCGACAAAGACATTCACGGAGACGAAGGACGGACAGTCAAAGATAACGAAAGCCGCGTCGAACTACGTGGTTCTCGCGAACTACGATATCGATACCAGTTCGGGTATGAATTCGATGGGCAAGGCCGTGACCGCGGCGGACCAGATCAGAGTCTCGTTCCAGCTCGTCGGTGAGGAAGGAACCGACGACAAGACCGGTTTCAAAACGGGCACCTACACGACAAAGGCCGAAAAATTCGCGAAAGTCGATTATGTGAACATCGCATATTTTGCGGACGGAAAGGAGTCATCAAATTCGTTCGACGGCACGAAATCGTCCGGGGAAATAAAGATAACATCCGTTTCCGCAGACTCGGTCAGCGGTGAGATCAATCTGACGGAGGGCGACAAGCAGATCAAGGGATCGTTTACCGCCAAGATACCCGTCAAAAAGTAGTCTTCCGGTTTGAGCCGTGTCACGGTGATCGTCGAATCGGTTTCTTCGCGGTCGACGCGATCCGGCTCTTCTTTTCTGAGCAATGGGAATTATCTGGGAATACTTGAGAAATCCCGCAACGTTCAAACGGCGGCAAGCCATCGGTTGTCTCGGAGGCTGCATCGGTACTCCGATGATCTTGGGCTTTATGCTCGTTCTGTTTTGGGCGATCGACTCGGGGATCATCGATCGCAGAGGCCTCGGATTGCTGGTTGTGGCCGGAGTGACGGGTTTCTTCGTGATTATGCTGCTCTTCCTCGGATTTTGGCTCCGTTCGCAATATCGAAGATAAGTCAGCGGAAACTGTTCAAGGTCGATTCGCCCGATGCCGCCTGAAGAATCGAGAACTGACGAAGAACAGAGCGAAACCCGATCCGATGGTCACGATTCCCAAGACCGAAAACGCGCGAAGCAAATAGTTGTTGATGTCGTCACGAGCCTTGAAATCGAGCGTGTGAAGCATCCACAAGAAGTCGAAGATCCGCCAACGCGTGTTGCGGATCGCCCCGATCTGACCGGTTTCAGCGGAAACGTACATCGTGAGATCACCTTCGAATGTCACGGCCCACGCCGGCATCGGCTTTTCACGGTATTCGTGATCCGCGCCGATCATTTCCGGCGTCAAATACGCCGCAGATACGACTTTCGGCGAGATCTTCAATCCTTCCTTCGCAATTTGAATCGCTTCGGATTCACTGATCGGCGCGCGCAGCCGGCCGTCGGAAACGGCGGCGAGGACCGTTTTCACTTTACCGTCCGAACCGTGAAAAGCGATCTCGTAAAACGGCTCGCCAAGCACTTCGACAACCTGAAGTTTCAACACTTGCGCTGTCGGATCGGTCAGCCGAAATTGTTCAAGCGCCGTCTGCGGTGAGCCGATTCCGGCTCCGAGATCGATCGTGTGATTCTCTTTGCGAACATCGTCACTGCGAATCTGATCGATATTCGTCCAACTGAAATACAACCCGCCGAGCGTCCAGAACAGAAACTGAATCCCGATGAACACTCCGAGATAGCGGTGAGCCTTACGAAGATAGAACTTGTAGTTTCGAAGTTTCACTTTAGTGTTTGTGCTCGCCTCCTCCAGCGCCCTTTTGGAGGTCTTCCCTGATATATTCGACAACCGCATCGATTTGCCCAGGCGACAACTTATCACGGAATGCCGGCATTTTGTCACGCTTGCCGTCGGTCACTTGTTTGATGTGCTCGGCACGGGAATGATGCAACGCGTGGCCGGAAATCAAAGAAATGCCCTTTTTCGTCCCTGTTCCGTTTTCGCCGTGACACTCAGAACAATTCGTCTTGTAGACCTCAAGCCCGCTGACAACCGCAACCTCGCCGATCTTAGTAATCTTGCTGATGATGATCGATGCGCCGGTTCGCTCGATCTCGAAATCCACCCTGTCACCGACCTTGACTCCCGAAAGCGATGACCTATCCTTCACCGATTCGGTCATCTCCATCGCGGCCATATAGCCGGGAATGTCTTCGTGATCAAGCGTGAGCTTGCCTGTTTCCGCGTCTACCTTTTTGATGACGCCCGTCGATTTGTAAGTCCGAATCTCGGACGGCTGGATTGGTTTAAGGCCTTCCGGCGCACTGCAGGCGGACACGATCAAGGACGCAACGAAGACCGTTAACGTAATGAGTTTTCCTTTGATGTTCATTTTGTTTGGTTCCAGGGATTTGAAAATTTGGGATTTGTGATGAATTCCTCGTCAGTCAGGCTCTTGAGGAACGCGATCAGGTCAAGCTTTTCTTGTTGCGTCAAGTTGAAGCCACGGACGAAATCGCTTCGGAGCGGACTCTCACTCCCATTGCCTTTGTGGCGGCCATCCGGAATTGTCCGGCCCCCGAGGCGATAGTGATCGATCACTTCTTCGAGCGTCGCGATGCTTCCGTCGTGCATATAGGGTGCCGTTAGCTCAACGTTTCGAAGCGTTGGGACCTTAAACTTGCCCATATCTTCACGCTTCATCGTTATTTCGAACAGGCCGGTGTTGTCGGCCGGATAAGCGCCCTTGCCGTCGATGTTGTAAAGCCCGTTGTTTTCGAATTGAGCATTCTCGATTGACTTGCCGACGAAGTTGACGGTGCCCGACAGGTTGAACCCGGCGTGGCAGTCAAAACACTCCATCCGCTCGCTGAAAAAAAGTTGTTCGCCACGCTTCGCGGATTCCGGGACGGCATACGGCTGGCCTAGGAATCGAAAGCGGTCGTACGGTGAATTCCCCGAAACAAGCGATCTGACAAAAGACGCAATTGCCTGCGTCGCATTGTGAATCGTCATCTTTTCCGCGGAATTCGGGAATGCCGTCGCGAAGAGTTCCTGGTAAAGCGGTTCGGCTTTGATTCGGCGAACGAAAAGGTCTTCGTTTCCCGCCATTCCCATTTCAATAATCGGAAACTCGCCGAAAATTGGGAGCAAAGCGTGCCGTTCGAGTTCGACGACCGCCGGATTGGCCCAATTGAGCGACGGATTGTAGGCGAGGTTCACGAGGCTCATTGAATTTCGCGGGTGCGTCTCGCCGGTCGTCCCAACTGCGGTTGGTTTGCCATCCGTAAACGCCTTCTCCTGCAAATGACACGTCGCGCACGACGTCTTTTCGTTTATCGATAACCGTTTGTCATAGAACAGATGCCGTCCGAGGTCGACCTTCGCCTGCGTCATCGGGTTTTCCGACGGAACGATCGGGGTTGGAAAGCCCTTCGGCAACTTCCAGTCATACTCGGATTTGTTTGTCTGCGCACTTGAGACGAGGAGATTGTGGCAAAACAAAACGGCAACGGCCAGAATCACAAATAATTTGATATTTCTCATATTCTTGTCCGACTCCGCGGAACGCACCCGGCGTTGCGGGCGCGTTCCGCGACGGAATTACTCCGATTCAACTCCCTTTTCGCGTCCCGCCCGCATAAACGACTGTTTGCCGGTCGAACTGCCCTCGAACGACAACCCCAGGTTTCGGAAAACCGGAAGACAATCCGAATCGCCCTCGAAAGACATACATCCGGCGGCAGTCTTTTCCTTGTTCACGTCCACGTTCGCCCCAGCGAAAAGCGCCTTCAGATCGACCATCACCGAATCTTTCGAAACATCAAAAAACTCGAAGAGAAACTCCGGCCGATTCGCGTTTCCGCAAGAGGTTTTGCCACTCGCCGCGTCGGTTGCGCAGTTCGTGCTGCCCAGATGGAGGACGTATCCATTAGGCCGCCCCGTCGTCCGCATATCGATGCGTGCGAACTTATAGCCCATTTGCCATGACCACATCATTTTGCTGATGTTAAGCGGCGACGGCTGGAGCGTCGGGTCTAGGTGGTTCAGATCTTCGGGAACACCGATGATGAGTTTGAGCCCTTTGTACTTTCTTTTCGGGACCTCTCCGCGAATCGATTTGTTGATCTCTTTGGTTCCGCTCGAACAGTTTCCCTCGCCGTTTTCGAAATCGAGCATCGCGACCCTTTCGGTTTGGAATTTTCCGTCGTTGGCGAACCGCACCGGAGTTTCATTTCCGTTGTTGTCGACCAGCCGCACGTCCTGAACGTAGAGCCGAAAGTCCGAAACCGTGATCGTCGATCCGGTTGAGCCGATGCCCCCATAACTCTCCCGGCAGTTGAACGGCATATTGCCGACGACAGCCTGAAAACTGATTGCGATGGGCGTATTCTTCTGTCCAAACACGGCCGCCGCGAGTGCAGTTGCAATAATTAGCAATTTAGGTAGTTTGTTCACCATTTTCTCCTGATCAAGATTCTTCGGGCCATTCCTCCCACACCTGAATCCGTGCGAAACGGTTTCCGTGGGCCGAAACCCGGAATGCGCGACCGCGGTCGGTTTGACCCCGTCGCCAAAGGATTTCGATCTGCTCGGCTCACGACCGGAATGCGTGAGGCGATTAGCAGTTCTTTCACAAGGCAGGCTTGAGTCTGTCCGGGCCTTGAGCCGAGCAAATCGAAAAACGTGCCGAATCGGTCTGCGGACACGATTGGCATTAACAAAAGATCTGTTTGTGACTGGTTAGGCGGAGAAAGGCGGGGAACGCGGATTGATATTGCGCGAAACGGAATCAAGCGTGCGAACCGGATTCTGCGGAGATCGCAATGCCGGATTAGAAACTACTTCGTTGATTTTCGCCGGAGAGACAAATCGAGCATCGGGGAGAGTTGCCGGAGGTCGTTTGCCGCCGGTTTCGGCCGTGGCCAATATCGACATCGAGGGCCTGACAGTCGTCCCGTCAGGCGCGTCGGGCGATTTCGGTAGCCGGTCAAACGCCGACTTTCCCGATCTCAGAAAATCGAAGACGAGATCATCAAATTCATCGATGCTCTTGCGCGAATTGACAGGAAATGCCGCGCGGAAGACGGATTCAGCAAACAGTTGCTTCAGGCCAGCCTTGGCACAGATCTCGTCGAGCGGATTTCGGTCAGCTTTGACATCTTTCGCCTTTACCGGCTGAAAGGTCTTGGTCAGAGGGCAGTAAACGGTTTCCTCACCCGGCGTTGGCGCGACGGCAAACGGCGGGATCGAAAGAGCGCTCAGCAAAAACGCAACGAGCCAAAGCGCGGCAAAATTGTGTCTTGTGCAGAAGTTCACGTTCGCCATAATTACACGATTGATCGAGTTTTGCAAAATCCGCGACAGGATCAGTTGTCTTGGCCGGAATACGGCCCCGAGGCCGTTGACATCGCTCTATCGTGTCGGATCCCGGCTCTGGTCGTTGATTTCTCAGCGATCGACGCCTCCGGCAAAACGCGATTGAAAAGCGTTCGAAGCGATGCCTCGTCAGATTCGGCGACCGCTTGTCTGAAACTCAAAAGTATCTCTCCGACTTCCGATTCGTCGTACGCCGCGATCTTGCCGATGAAGATCTTCGGATGCTGCGTCTTGAGCAGATTCTCGCCCGTGATCTCCAGTTCTTCGAAAAGCTTTTCGCCGCCGCGGACGCCGGTGAAAACGATGTCGATGTCTTCGTACGGTTCAAGGCCCGACAGACGGATCATATCCTCGGCGAGATCCAAAATTTTCACCGGCTGCCCCATATCGAGGATGAATATCTCGCCGCCCTTTCCGATCGCGCCCGCCTGCAAAACAAGTTGCGACGCTTCGGGAATCGTCATAAAGTACCGCGTCATATCGGGATGCGTGACGGTGATCGCCTCGCCCTTTCGAATCTGCTCGCGAAAAATCGGGACGACCGACCCGGCGGATCCAAGAACATTTCCGAAGCGGACGGCAATAAAGTTCGTCGCGAACGTGCGGTTCAGATCCTGCAGAACGATCTCGGCGATGCGTTTCGAAGCACCCATTATCGATGTCGGATTGACGGCCTTGTCGGTCGAAATGAGGACGAAGTCTTTGGTGCCGAACTCGCCGGCGATCTCGCCGATCAGTTTCGTCGCGAAGACATTGTTCTTCAGGGCTTCCGACGGATTCGCTTCCATCAGCGGGACGTGTTTGTGGGCCGCCGCGTGAAAGATGACCTGCGGTTCGTATTGGGCGAAGATCTCGCGCATGCGATGCTCGTCGGAAACATCCGCGAGCAGGGGAACGAAGTCCGTTTCGCCGAAATCCTTGACCATTTCACGCTCGATCTGGAACAGCATAAACTCGGCGCGCTCGACGAGCAAGAGCAATTTCGGCCCGAATTGTGTCAGTTGCCTGACGAGTTCCGACCCGATCGACCCGCCGGCGCCGGTGACCATCACCACTTTGCCGGTCAAAAAGCCGTGAAGATTCTCATCGTCAAGCTCGACCGGATCGCGTCCGAGAAGATCCTCGATCTCGACATCCCGAATCCGCGAAACCTGAACGTGCCCGTGAACGATCTCGTGCAAGCTCGGAACGATACGCGCCTTCACCGGAATCTCGCGGCAAATGTCGAGAATTCGCCGGATCTCTTTGCCCTGCGCCTGGTCGATGGCGATCACGATCTGTTCGATGTGCAGCTCGTCGACGAGCCGCGCGAGATCGTCGGTCGTTCCGAGGACTTTCACGCCGTTGACGCTTCCGCCGACCTTCCGGCGGTCGTCGTCTACAAATCCGCGAACCTCGAACTCGGTGTCAGCGCGGCCAGCCAGATCCTTGACGGCGATCGCACCGATCCGGCCGGCGCCGACAAACAGCGTCGCCTTTCGTTTCAAACGTCGGCGAGGCCCGGTAAACCGCCGTTTTTCGCCGATCTCATACGAAAATCTACGAATCACGCGAAGCCCGAGCAACCCTCCGAATCCGAGCGCAGTGTCGATCAGGATCACCGAGATCGGCACCTGCCAGTTTGTAAAATCAGTAAAAGAAAGAAGGAACCTGAACCCGAGAAGGATCGAACCGGAAATCAGCGCGGCTTTCGAAAACGCTTTGATGTCTTCAAGACTAACGTATCGCCAGATGATCGAATACGCGCCTACCAGAAAAAGCGACGAAAACTGGACGAAAACGACCAACGGAAGCTGGTTGATTGCCGTTTGAAAATAAAACTCGCCGAGCTGGATGTTGAATGACGGCAGATAGGCGATCAGAAACGCCGCCGAGAGAACCATAACGTCCGCCAGAACCTGTACCGGACGGCGCAAAAACCACAATCTCTCCGCTGATTGATCTCTCATCTGCATTTAGGAATTTCGGCGAAGTCTCCGATTTGGAAAAAGTTCGCAAACGCGGTTCAATTGCCTTCTGCAAGTTTATGCCAGACAACCGAAAAAACAAAAGGTTGAATCCAAACGACGCGTACGTTATTCTAGGCAGTCGAGGTTTTCCTATGAAGTTTTGCTTTTTTCTTTTGGTATTAACATTTACGGCGACGCTCGCGTTCGGTCAGACTCCGAATGCGACGCCGAACCGCGGATATTTGATCGGCCCCGGCGACAGGATCTCGGTCAGAACACTCGGAGAGACGGAATTCAGCTGGGAAGGATGGGTCGATGAAAACGGCAAGTTCCAGGTTCCGGGGAGCAACGATGGAATTATGGCTAAATGCCTTTCCGAAGATGAACTCCGAAACGAGGTCGCGAAGTATGTCTCGAAATATCTTAAAAACCCACAAATGAGCGTCTTTGTGTCCGAAAGGAAAAGCCGGCCGCCGGTGACGGTCTATGGCGAAGTCAGACAACCCGGTCCGGTTCAATTGACGCGTCGTGCGACCTTGCGCGAGTTGCTTGCTTTTGCCGGCGGCGAAACAAAGGAGTCGAGCGGGATGATCCAGGTTACACGGACGCAGCCGCTGCTTTGTTCGGAAGAATCCGATGAAGATTGGAAGACGCTGGCCGACCGCGGTGTCGGCTTTCCGTCGCGTCTCTACAGCCTCAGCAGTTTGAAGAATATCAATCCGGAAGTCTTTCCCGGCGACATCATCGATGTACAGAAGGCATCTGTCGTTTATGTCGTCGGCGAGGTCAACAAACCCGGCGAACTCTATATTCCCGAAGGCGGCCTGCGACTGCTTCAGGCGTTGGCGATGGCAAGCGGGACGACGCGCGACGCCAAGAGAAAGGAACTTAAGGTCATTCGCCGCAAAGAGGGTTCGGCCCAACCCGAAGTAATCGCAATCAACTACGACACGATCAAAAAGGGCGAGCGGGACGATGTGATTCTTCAACCTTTCGACATCGTCGAGGTTGGAAAGGCCAAAGAGAGCATCGGCGATATTTTCCTGAAGACGCTCACCGGACTGCCGGGTCGCATTCCGCTCCCGATCAGACCGTTCTAAAGCGTCATTTTCGCGCCTTTGTAAACCGCAATCGGAGAACCTTTCGCGAGGAGAACCGAATGCGGTTTTTCATTGGCCAGGAACGCGAATTTCTCGCCGTACGTCGCGCCGAAATCGACGTCGATTCGTTCGTTCTTGACCGAGAAAAGCTCCCACGGACGGTGCTCGACCTTGTACTCGTCGGTCCGCCCAGGCCCGCGCCGCGTGTAGCCCCAGTAATGTTCGATGATGAACTCGCCTTCGGAGCCTTCCGAAGGAACTCCGAGATCTTCATTGATCTCCGCCGACAGAACGTTGTTGCGCCCGTTCTTGCTCCATTCGTAACCGACCTCGCTTTCGGTGCGAGTATGACTCATCTTCCAACACTCATAAGGTTCGCCGTACAGGACGCGCGCGACGGTCGCGATCGCAAAACGCGGAACGATCTCCTTGACGAAGACGACGCCGCGCCGAACTTCATCGGGCGTTTCCCGCTTGACGTAAAATCTCAGGTTCACCTCTTCAAAATTGATATGAAACGGCACAGGAATTCCAAGGACGCGCGTGTCGAGGAACATAAAGCCGACGAGACTGACGAAGAGCTTGCCGTCGTGATAATCGAGCGACGTGCCTTCCGGGACGCGGTCGGCGAGCAGGTCAGGCGAGACGGCGTAGTTTGCCATCACGAGGTCTTTCCATTCGGCGGTCAAAAACTTCTTCATTTGCTTAATAATAGTTAAAACATCCCCGATTACGAAACTATTCGCTTGTCGGCCGCGCGGCGCGTGATCTTCTCGCGGTCGAAATACTCAAGCAGCGGAATGGCGTACTTGCGCGAAACGCCGGCGAGATCCTTGAATTGCGTGACATCGACAAGGCGAGACGGCGACTTGTCCGCGAATCCGCGCAGCTTTGCAACGAGTCCGTCAATGGTCGCTTTTGAAAAATAGAATTCTTCGTTGACCTTCACGACGTCGCCCGTGTTCAGCAAGAGTTGAAAGACCTTGCGCGCCTGATGACGGTCTATTCGGGTGCCGCGCACGGATTCAACCAGCGCCTCATCCAACTTCGGAACTTCGAGTCCCGCGATTTTGAAGATATTCGAGAGACGCGTCCGGACGATCTCTTCATCGCCCGAAAGCTCGAGACTATGATCGGCCGCGCGCACATTGTCCTTCTCCGAAACGATCTTGCGGTCTGATTCGAGACTCGCCAGCACCGACTTGAAAACGTCCGGTTTCAGTCTCGAAAAGACGCGTTCGCGCAGGGTCTCGCGCGCCATCCCGCGCGCGAGAGGTTCACGGCGGTGAAAAGCCTCGATCGCCGCCAGAGTCCGCGACCTTAGATCTTCAAACGGCGTTCGCGACAAATAGACCGATTCGGTCTTGATTATTGAACGCTTTGCGAGACTTTCGGTGATCGCCTCGTCAAGGAACGGCTTCCGCCAACCGGTCCGGGCCTGGAGATCCTGAAAGTTGAGTCCGGCATCGCCGGCAGTCTCGACGTAGATCCTGATCCTTCGAACCGGGTCGTCCTGGGCCAACTGTGCAAGCCGGCCGCGCGCCGATTCGACCTGTGCCAATCGGCAGCGGATCGCTGAATTGTCGAGAACACGGCCGCCGGCGATCGTCATCTGCGGCGAGTAAAAGCGGAGAATGAAACGTTCGCCCGGCACACAGACCACCGGCGATTCCAGTCGAAGCTGCACGAAATCGGTCGAGCCCGGCGCGATCTCTCTCGCCTCGTTGAGAACCTGCACGCGGGCGAGCGCCTCGACGGTGCCGATATGAACGCGGACACGTTGCCTCGATCTTAGCGGGCGCGCGGCGTCCTTCAGCACCTCGACCTCACAGTCGACGATCTGCGTCGGTCTCAATACGTCAGGTTCGGCGAGAACCATCCCGCGTTCGATTTCCAGGTATTCGATGCCGCCGAGGTTGACCGCCGTCCGCTGACCGGCGTGCGCTGTTTTGACCGGCCTGGCGTGAGTTTGCAGTCCGCGGACACGCGTTCTGCGGCCCGCGGGAAGCAACTCCAGTTCAGAACCCTCGACGATCTCGCCGGAAACGAGCGTTCCCGTCGCGACCGCGCCAAAACCCTTGACCGAAAACGACCGATCGATCGGAAGCCGCGCAACTGTCCAAATGTTTCGAGGCGGGATCTCGCCGGCGAGATGGGCGAGGCGCGTCCTCAACTCTTCGAGGCCCTCACCGGTTTTTGATGAAACAGCGATCGCGGGTGCGGTTTCAAGGAACGAGCCTTCGATGAGTTCGTGGACATCGAGGCTGGCAAGTTCGAGGAGTTCGTCATCGACCAGATCTTTTTTGGTTAGAACGACGATCCCGTGTTTGACCCCGAGCAAACGGCAGATTTCGAAATGTTCCCGTGTTTGCGGCATCACGCCTTCGTCGGCGGCGACGATCAGCATCACAACGTCGATCCCGCTTGCACCCGCGAGCATATTCTTGACGAACTTTTCGTGACCCGGAACGTCGACGAAACCGATCCGGACGTCTCCGAGTTCGAGTTCGGCAAAACCGATGTCGATCGTGATTCCGCGCTGCTTTTCTTCGGGAAAACGGTCGGCATCGACGCCGGTCAGCGCCTTGACGAGCGCGGTTTTCCCGTGATCGATGTGGCCGGCCGTGCCGACAATGAGGTTTCGGATCTGTTCGGATTGAGTTGCCATTTGTCGTTTGCCAGTCGGATATTAACCAATCGTTCGGATGCAACTCAACCTTCTGGAAACGAATGACGACCGAGTTCAGTCAACAACTTCGAATTCAACAAACTGCGCCGTGAACCTTTTCTCGTCGGATCTGTCAAAAACCACAACTTGCAGGATGTAGCTGCCGGGTTCGAGCGAGTTGCCGATGCTTAGTCCGCCGGCGCTTTCAATTCTGGAAAGATCCTTCAGACCGGAGGTTCTTACAGGCTTCGGCGTTTCTTCGAAAATGACCTTTCCGTCGTGAATCAAACGCGTTTGCGATTCGAGCGCCGTTGAGCGTTTCGGATTGTAAATGACATAGTCGAATCGGATTATCGAATCTCGTCGAAACTTGCGGACCGCGGCGTCGAGCAGAACACTCCGTTCACTCTCATCGCGGCTTCCGCCCGCCCTGAACTTGGCCCATTCGTCCTGCGAGAAGGCATCGAGAACCAAATTCGACATCACGAGACGTTTTTTTACATCCGGAACTTCGATGAACTGCGATGCCGACCCGACCTTGTCCGTGACAGTGTCGCGAAGCGCAATGCGAAACTGGTATGCGCCGTTCTTCTTGATCGGAACGGTATGCGAATAGACAAAACCGTTTTTGAGCATATTCCGGTACGCACGCTCGCTGACCTCGATCGTGTAGTTTCTCGAATACTGGTCCACCGGCGTGCCGTTAGTGCCAAAAGTCATTGCGATCAGATCGAAATTTGCCTTGCGATTTCCGTTCGATTCCGAAAAAACGATGTCGTTCGCATCAATGTGAACCAGGGCTTGAATCAAATCGCCCCGTTTCGGATCGTTGTCGAAAACCGGATAGACGCTAAGATTCACTTCGTTGACCTCAAACGGCGAGACAAGCGCGGAAATGATCTTTTGCTGCGGCGCTACGGTCGCGTTACGCAGCGTCTGGTCGGTAATTCCGAAAAAGCCGCTTCGATAACGGACCTTCACGCCCGGACGGGTGACGCGAACCTCGAGTCTGTTGAACTTGCTCTTTTTGGGATCGAACAGATTCTCGTCGGGTTCGTAGCCGAGAAGATAATAGCTGCTCTGATCCTCGACGACCCGCAACAATCCGCGCTCAAAGAAGTTCTGGTTCTTGATGGAAAGCCCGCCCGTTTCGGCCGCCAGGAAGTTAAGGCTCAATTGCGATTCCCGGAAGTCGGCCGCACGCTTTTCTCTCGGTCCTTCGTCGAATCGACCCGCTCCCGGACTGTCCGGAACGACTCGGCGAATATCGTCGAAAGCATTGGCCATCGTCGGATCGATAACTCCGCGCGGATCGATCGTGTAAACAACGACGGACGCGCGATTCGCAAGATCGGCGACAATCCGCATCGCATCGAGAACACGATTCCCTTCGCCGGACAGCGCGAAGCCCTCGGAAAACAGGATAATGGACTTACGTCCGGGCAAGCTGCTCATTCCACGAATTATGTAGCGCAGCGATCCAAGCGTTCCGATCGAGAAACGGTCGTTTCTAAACTCGTCGAATTGTCTCAGGAGTTCCTTTTCTTCGGCAACTCCGGCAACCTCACGGGTACTGCCGTCAGCTTTCTGCATCCCGTCCAATTCCTCACGGAGCGTCGGTTCGATCGGAACGAACGGGCCGATTCCGCCCCGACCCATCGAATTCCACTTGATACGGTCGACCGCGGCCATCAAGAGTCGTTTGTCGTTCGTAAACGACTGAAGAGCGCCGATACCCGCGCCGGTGCGAACGATGGCCACCAGATCGCCGTCTTTCATTTGGTTATTGATGAAATCGCGAAGCGCTTTTTGAACGGCATTGACGCTTGAGAAATTGAGGCCGAGATCGTCGACGACAAGCGCGTACGTCCGTCTAACGTCTTCTTGTCTGAGTCTGACGGGCGGGATCGGGATCGAGTTTTTCGAGGGCTTCACGGAGGGCTTGGATTCATTGACGGTCTTAACGGTCGAGACGAACGTGAAATTCGTCAGATCCTGTCTCTTTCCGTTTTCGTAAACCTCAAATTCCTCGGCCCGGAGGTCGGTCACCGCCCGACCATCCTTGTCAGTTGCGGAAACGTCTATTTGAATCAGATTCGTCGAGACCTTGATCGAATCGTCCGGCACCGGCGTTTGCTTTGGTATCTGGGAAAGCGCCGAGACGGAAATGAATGCACCGAAAAGAAATCCGAAAAAGAATCTCATAAAACCTCCGAAGCTAAAGGCCGCAGGGAAATGCGCGTTTCTGAAGTATTTTCCGGCAAATACGGCCCGCCGCGCAAATCCCTTGACAAGACTATTCCGAATCCGCCGGTGTTTCAGTTTCGAATTGATCGAGTTTGCGGTAAAGCGTTTTGCGGCCGATGTTCAGAAGCCTTGAGGCGCGGGACTTGTCGCCGGCGGTGTAATCGAGCGCCATTTCGATAGCCAGTTTTTCGATCTCGTCCATTGTCGCCGGAAAGTCGATCTGAAGCGACACGGCGCGTCCTTCCGACGCCGCCTTCGCGCGTTCGTGGCGTGCCTGCGCGTTGAGCTCGAACGCCTTTTTGCTGATCGCTTCGGGAAGGTCGTCAAGTTCAATCTGACGGCCGGTGGCGATGATCACGGCGCGCTCGATGGCATTCTCAAGTTCCCGGACATTGCCGAGCCATTCGTAGTTAACGAGCGCCCGCAATGCTTCTTTTGAGATCCCGGAAACGAACCGGCCGGTCTTTTCCTTGTATTCTTCGAGAAAGTGAAAAACGAGCAGATTGATGTCTTCGATTCTCTCGCGAAGCGGCGGAACGACGATCGGGAAAACGGACAGACGGTAGTAAAGATCCTTTCTGAAACGGCCGTCTTCGATGGCCTTTTCGAGGTCGACGTTGGTCGCGGCGATGACGCGCACGTCGGTCTTCAGAACCTCTTTGCCGCCGATCCGCGTGAACTCGCCGTCTTGCAGAACGCGAAGGAGTTTGACCTGCGCCGAGAGCGGCATCTCGCCAATCTCGTCAAGAAAAAGCGTTCCGCCGCTGGCTTCCTCAAAACGGCCCTGGCGCTGCGCACGGGCATCGGTGAAGGCACCTTTTTCGTGACCGAAGAGCTCCGATTCGAGCAACGTCTCGGGGATCGCGCCGCAGTTTATCTTGACGTAAGGCTTGTTTTCGCGGCCCGAATTGTAATGGATCAGGTTCGCGAGCAATTCCTTTCCGGTTCCGGATTCGCCGTTGATGAGCACCGTCGTGTTGGTATCGGCGACGTTCAACGCAAGCTCGATCGCGCGGCGGATCGGCGGCGCCTGGCCGATGATCTCGCTGTGGCGCTGGTGAAGCTGCGATTTCAGACGCATAACCTCAGCGCTGAGCTGGTCGCGTTCGAGAGCGGTTCCGATCTGGTCCGCGATGCCTTCGACGAGCGCGACTTCGTGGTCCTCAAACGAGGTTTGTTCGCTCCAAACGAACCCGATCAGGCCGAAGGCTTGCCCGGCGACGCGAACCGGAGCGACGAGCGCCGCCTTGCCGTTGAGCTGTGAATTGAAGATCAGACGGACCGCAAAGGGCAGTTGCGAATCGACGATCCGCATCGTTTTGCCTTCGCGCAGAATGTCGCCGAGTGCCGGAAACGGTTCGATATCGAGCGACTGGTTGTGCTTTTCGATCATTTGCAGAACCTTGCTCGGCTTGACGTTCGGCGCTGTTTTGAACGAAGCCAGCGAGATCTTCTTCCCGGATCGGTCGAGCACGCCGAGCGCTCCGTAATCCGCGCCGACAAGTTCAACCGCGCGTTCGAGCACACTCGACGAAACGACCTTGAAGTCAGAGTGTGAGTTGAGCGTGTTGGCGATCTCGAGAAGCGCATTCGTTCGGCGCGTCTCCTGTTCCTGGGCGACGTAAAGGGTCGTGTATTGATAACCGATCGCGAGCTGCTGAGCGATCGATTCGAGAAACTGGATTTCTTCGTCGAACCATTCGCGCGGCGCGCCGGTGTCGTGAAGTCCGAGAAGTCCGAGCGGCTTTCCGCTCAGACTGATCGGAACGATGAGCAGCGACTTCGTTTCGAGCGCTTTGGCGAAAAATTTGAGTGTGGTGTTGTCGGTTTTTGCGATATCGTTGATCGCGATCGGTTTCGAGATGTCGAAGCGTTCCGCGAGTTTGACGACGTCGATCGGGATCGCGGTGCCGAGGCTCGAAGGGATTGTCTTGTCCTTGCGCCATTCGTGGCTGATTCGCAGTTCGCTTTCGGTCGTCAACTGCAAAAGGTCGCAACGGTCCGCGTGCATCATTCGCCCAAGCTCGGAAACAACGACGTTGAGGAATCGTTCGAGATCGATGTTCGTCGGCAAATCCCTTGCCAACCGATCGATGATCGCTTCGCGGGCCTCGTGCATCTTGATCTTGCGTTCGAGTGAAAGTGATTGCGGTATTTCGAGTTCGATCTTCATAAATGAGGGCAAGGCGCATTTCAAGTCATAACCGACCTGGTCGATAGTGTCAAGTTGACACAGCGGCGAAACGAAGTGTGGTGTTTAGAAACAACTCAATTTCGGATTCGGATTCCAGATTCCAGATTCGGGAGGTTTGAAAAACCATCGCTTTCTTGACCACAGATGAAGACAGATGGGATGAGATCAAGTAGATGCTTCCGATTCGAACACATCTGCTTAAAGAAGAGCGGTCAACACCAAAAACGTCTTATCGTCGCTTTGCGAACTGCGCGTACTCTGCGCGGGATCCCGCGCAGAGTACGCAAAGCCCGCAAAGGATCGACAATCGCAAATCCCCACACACATTCCCCGATTTTCACGCCACTCAATGCGGCCCGGATTGTGCACTCATGGCGGCTTTGCCGCCCGGATGTAAGGAAAGGCTGTGCCTTTCCTTACAACGTTCCCGCAATTCTGCGGCTTTGCCGCAAATCGGCAATTGGCGGCGCAGCCGCGTGGGCAGTAAGCCCGACCCGGAAAGGCCGAGCCTTTCCGCACATCCGGGCGGCAAGCCGCAAGGACGACAAATTTCGCAAATCCCAAATCACAAATCGCAAATCCCCAATCCCTACTGGTCGCCTTTTTTGTCGAGTTTCGGCGGACTCGGTTTGGGCTTCGGCGTCGAGGTGACCGGCACGTCGCCGGCAGCGGCATCGTCATCGGTCTTGGGTTTGGTGTTCGCGGCCGACGTCGATTGCGGTTTCGGCGTAACGCTGAAGTTGATTCGTTTCTTTCCGGCTTCGGCTTTCTCAAGAAGTTCCTCGGCCTGCGAATTCTCCGGGTCGAGTTCGATCGCTTTTTTCAAAACGCGGACGGCCTCGTCGTATTGCGCGAGTTTGATCAGAATCGAACCGAGTCCGGTTTGATATTCGGTGCTTTCGGGCTTGAGTTTGACGGCTTCGCGCAGCGACTTGAGAGCGTCTTCGTCCTCATCGAGCTTTTCATAGGCTCGTCCCAGATTATAATGGGCCGCATCATCTTTGGTGTTCGCCGCCAGCAGTCTCTTGTAAGCTTTGACAGCATTCTCAAACGATTTCTCCGAATCTTTGGTGCGGGCAGCCTGCGCGTCTTTCTTCGAAGGCGTCGGCGTCGGCGTGTATTCTGTCTGATCGTTGACAGATTCGAGTTCTTTCTCCTTTTCGATCAGCGCTTGGGCAATTCCAAGCTTGAACCAGGCTTCGCCGAGGTTGGGATCGAGCTCAACGGCCTTCTTGTACGCGAGGATCGCGAGATCAGTCTTGTTGACGTCAAAAAGCTTGTTGCCTTCGGCGAGCGCCGTCGGAGCATCGGTGAACTCGGGAAGAGTCTCAGACGCAGCGGTCTGAGCATTTGAATTTGCGGCCGAGTTGGCCGCCGGCGAGTTCGAGTTGTTTGCAGGCGCCGACGACCGGCAACCGAACTGTGCGACCGCGATCAGCGCGAAGCACGATATAAGCAAGATGTTTCTCATCAATCGATTCCCCAACCTAATTCGATCCTTAAAACGTCGCCCGTTAGAAGCGATTCCCCACCAGGGGTTTGCAGAAAATCCTCAGCCCGGCGGAAAAATGAACGGACGCCCTCCGAGCAAATGGACGTGAAGATGAAAAACCGTCTGGCCGCCGTCGCCGTTCGTATTGACGACCACTCGATAACCGTCGTCCGCAAAGCCCTTCGACCGCGCGATCTCGGCAGCCTTCAGCAACAGGTGCCCGAGAGTCTCCCGATGTTCGTCGCGCGCCGCGTCGAGCGACGCAAAATGCTCGCGCGGAACTATCAAAATGTGCGTCGGCGCCTGCGGACTGATGTCGTTGAAGGCAAAGCAGACATCATCCTCAAAAACCTTCGATGACGGGATCTCACCGGCAATGATCCGACAGAAAAGACAGTTTTCGCTCATAATTCGGAAGCAACATTAAAGCACACTTGAAAAGACTCAGGCAAAAACCGGGTGGAAAGAATTCAGTTAAGTGTGCCATTACTCCCGGTCTTCGTCATAGGAATCGGCAAATCCTCGAAGTAAGTTAACCGAACGCCGAATCGATGCAACCTGCGAGTTCAAAACTTGCTCTAAGCGCAGGTATTCCTTAGACTGTCAGGACAGGTAAATATGAGCAAACCAGAAAGAACGGCCAGTACAAAGATTTCGCGAAAGGAAAAGTCCGAATTCAAAGGCAGAATGAGGAGTTTTATGATGTTCCTGCCGAATATGGTCGTGTTGCTCGGAAAGCTAATGAAGGACGGCCGCGTGCCGTTGGCCGAAAAAGGCTTGTTTCTCGCGGCGATCGTCTATGTCATCTCGCCGATCGACTTGATCCCGGATGTCTTTCCGTTCATCGGCCAGGTCGATGACATCTATCTTGTCGCATTGACGCTGCTACGGCTTATCAACCGGACCGATGAATCGGTCGTTCGCGAAAACTGGCCCGGCGGCGGCGACATTGTCGGACTCGCGAACCTGATCGCCGGGCTTGCCCCAAAACTGCTCCCGACCCGAATTTCCCGCGTCCTCTCGTCCGAGGTCGAACTTGGACCGGCCGGCAAAGCGCTCGGCGCGATCACACGCAAGCGCGCGTCGGTGATGGTTGAGATCCCGCGAGAGGAAAAGGTCAACGTCGACTCGAGTTCAAAAATGACGAACTGAATGGATTCTCGATTTTGGATTGGCGGTGTCCAATCCCAACGGTCGCCCGCCCGCTCACGCAGGCGGTACTGACTCGCAGTCACTCCGCAAATCCCAAATCGGAAATCGCAAATCGCAAATCGCAAATCGCAAATCGCAAATCGCAAATCCCAAATCGGAAATCGCAAATCGCAAATCGCAAATCCCAAATCCCAAATCCCAAATCCCAAATCCCAAATCCCAAATCCCTAGAGTTTGTCCGCAAAGAAGCCGGTGACCAGCGCCCAGGCGTCACGGGCGGCGGTTTCGTTGAAGACCTCCGGACGCGTGTTGTTGAAGAACGCGTGGTCGGCGTCGTACTTAACCGAAGTCAATGGCAACTCGTACCGCTTCGCGATCTCTTCCAATTCGGCGACCTTTTCGGAGTTGATCCACTGGTCGCGGGTGCCGGAGACGAATAAGACCGGCGTCGTCAGTTTGCTTAACACGTCTTCTTCGGGAATGTCCCCGTAAAACGGTGCGGCGGCGCTGATTCCAGGGATCTCACACGCAGCGCGCAGCGCGAATGTCCCGCCCATGCAGTAGCCGGAGATTCCGAAATGCTCGAAACCGTATTTTTCGGAGGCCGTTCCGAGCGCAGCCGCGATCGTGTCAAGTCCGTCGCCGATTCCGAGTTCGTGCATCATCCGCGATGCCTCGTCGGGGTTCGTCGCGATCATCCCGCGGTACAGATCCGGAGCGATCGCCGTGAACCCTTCGGCCGCGTAACGTCCGGCAATGTCTTTGATGTGATCGTTAAGTCCCCACCATTCGTGGATGAGGATCACGGCCTTTCTATTCGGTTCATCAGGGATCGCAACGTACGCGCTCGAATCGCCGTTCAAGGTGTTGAAATTGATCGTTTCGTTTTTCATTTTGCAAATACTCCCGTTATCAAATTCGTGTAAGAGAATACTAGTTTCATTGGCCGCGAATCACAAGAACGCCTATTTCCGATCAACCTTGATCAACGGGGATCCAAGCTTCTCACTCGTCGCGAAAATCGCCAGGCCGTCGGCGGCGTACCCGATCGATTCGCCGACTTTTCGCTCTCCGAGCGTGATCGCCAGCGGCTTCGCTTTCCAAATATCATCGAAACCCGATGCCGCGTCCGGCAGTTTCAATTCGTAACCGAGGAAATAGTCGCAGACGACGACGCGTCTGCCGTCCGGCGATATGTCGCCGCCCGTTAGCAGTCCGTCCGGAATCGACGGCACCGATATTTCGGCGATTTTCTTCACCGAAACCGCGCCGCGCGAGTCGCCGGGAATCCGGTAAACGCCGGACGCATCTTTCCGGCTCTTGGTCAAAACATATATGTCGCCTGAAGTCGGATGGACCATCAGAGTTTCGGCCTCGTGCGCGCCATCGGCGTAGGTGAACCGAATCGCGACGGCCGGCTCGGCAGACTGAGGATTCGAACGCTCCGAACCTCGCGCGGCGGCCGAGATTTTCGGCTCGGGCACGCGATAGATCTTCATTTCCGACCGCTTCAGTTCGTTGTTGCCGATCTCGCCAATGTAAAGAAAACACTCGCCTTTATCGTTCTTGAACGCGGCAATATCTTCCCAATCGACGTTCTCGGCGCCGGGAACCCGCCAGGTTCCGAGCGAACCGCCTTTTTCGTCGATCGCATAGATGAACGGCCCATCGCCGGAGTCGTTGTGTGTCCAAAGAACGCCGGGTTGACAGCGCGACGCGGCGATGCCGCTGCTCTCATTGATTTGACCCGAATCGATCCGCCCGACTACATTGGGCGGCCGATAATCATCGGATTTTCCGTCGTTGCCGATGTCTTTCGGGCCGCCGCCTTTGAACGAAGGGGCACACGCCGAAAAAGTCGCTCCGAGGACCGCAAGAAAAATGACAAAGCTGAAAATTTTGAGTATAGTTTTTCTCGACATACTTCACGCTTTGAAAGATTATAAACGAGTTAGGCCGCGAGTCGGTTCGGAACTTTACTTGATTGCAAATCGTTAGGATATCTTGGTTGCCCCGAAAGATGATCGTTGGAACTGAATGGTTAATTGAAGCCTTTGATTGCGACCCGCGGAAACTTCGCGAGGTTGCGGCGCTTCAGGGCGTCTTCGCGTTGCTCATTGAGGATCTCGGGCTTAAAGTTCTTGGCGAACCGCACTGGCACAAATTCGGTGGCGAAGGCGGGGTTACCGGTCTGACGATGCTTACGGAATCTCACCTCGCGTGTCACACCTATCCCGAATACGGAACCGCAACCTTCAATCTTTACTGTTGTCAATCCAGACCCGAATGGAACTGGGAATCCAAATTGCGGTCGATGATCGGCGCGGGTTCGGTGCAGATCACCAAGGTCGAACGGGGCGACGGTTCGAAATCACAAATCCCAAATCCCAAATCGAAGATTGTTGGGGGTGAAATTTGAGCGTACTCAAGTCAAACTGTCCAAGCTGCGCGGGGCCGATCGAGTTTCAGAAGGGCTCAACGATCGTAGTTATCTGCCCGTTTTGCCGGTCGGCCGTTTCGCGCACCGATCGCGGAGTTGAAGATCTTGGAAAGGTCGCGGATATCGTCGATTCGCAATCGCCTTTGAAAATCGGGCTGAAAGGCGAGTTTCGGGGCCATAAGTTTGAACTGACCGGGCGAGCTCAAAACCGGCACGAACTTGGCGGGGTCTGGGACGAATGGTACGCAACATTCGGAAACGGTTGGGTCGGATGGCTCGCGGAGGCACAAGGCCGATTTTATTTAACGTTCTATCAACCGTTGCCCCAAGGCGTTTCGCTTCCGCCCTTTGAATCGCTTACCATCGGACAACCGCTGCCCGAGATCCCGAACAAGTCACAGTTGATGGTGACCGAAAAAGGGACGGCGACATCGGTCGCGGCCGAGGGCGAGATCCCGTACAAGTTCGAACCGAATGAGCGGAGCAACTACGCCGATTTATCGGGGAAAGACAATGCGTTCGGCACGATCGACTATTCGTTGAGCCCGCCGTGGGTCTTCGTCGGGCAGATCGTGACGCTCGACGACATTGGCCTCGCGCACGCGAAACCGGTCAAGCGAGAGGCGGCAAGCGTTGCGACTCAAGGATTGGGCTGCCCGAAATGCGGCGGTCCGCTGAGTTTGAACGCTCCGGACAAGTCGGAACGCGTGACGTGTCCGTTCTGCAATTCCCTGCTTGACGTCAATCAGGGCAAACTGACCTGGCTCAAGGCCTTGATCCCGCCGGCATCGCCGCCGGATTTCGCTTTGAAAGTCGGGATGGACGGCGTGTTCAACGACGTCACATTTCGTGTCATCGGCGCCGTCGTGCGAAGCGTTTCGATTGATGGGATCACGTATTTCTGGCACGAGTATCTGCTTTATAATCCGTTGGTCGGATTCCGTTGGCTCGTCCACAGCGACAATCATTGGAACTTTGTCGAACCGATCAATCCGGCGGAAGTCGAAACCGTTCAGTCTTTCGGATTCGGCGGTTCCGTCAATTATAACGGACACAAATTCAAGATCTTTCAGGATGCGCCGGCGCGGGTCGAGTTCGTTCAAGGCGAATTCTACTGGCGCGTCGAGCAGGGCGAAACTGTTCGCGCGGTCGATTATGTCGCGGCGCCGATGATGCTTTCGCAGGAAAGCACCGACAAGGAAGTGAATTGGTCGGTCGGCGTTTATCAGACCAATGCGGAGGTCGAAAAGGCGTTCAATATCGCAGATCTCCCGAAACCGTGGTCGGTCGCGCCGAACCAGCCGTTCACCGGCGGTTTTTACATCAAATGGGGATTCGGCTTCTTGGCGGCGCTGTTCCTGGTCGCGATCGTGATGATCCCGCTCGGCGGCTTTGGCAGCACGCCGCTGAATGAGACCATAACGCTTCCGCCGGCGGCGAGCGCAACGACTCCGCAGGCCGCGTTCAGTCAGCAGTTCGAACTGAAAGGAAACCGCAACGTTCGGATAACCGCACAAGCGCCAGTGAGCAATTCCTGGGCGGACCTCGACGTTGACCTCGTTAACGACCAGAACAACGAGGTCGAATCGGTTAACGTTCCGATCGAATACTACAGCGGTTCCGACAGCGATGGTTCTTGGACCGAAGGTTCGCAATCACAGGACGCAACCCTTTCTTCGCTTCCGGCTGGAAAGTACACGCTCCGGGTTGAAGGTACCTGGCAAAATTTCAGCGAGCCGATGCCCGTCGCCGTGAAGGTCGAACAGAATATATCGCGGGGCGTCAACTTCTGTTGCGCGCTGGTCGTTTTGGCGATTCTTCCGATTCTCGGTTTGATCCGCAAGTTTTCGTTTGAATCAAGGCGCTGGAGCGAAAGTATGTTCGGCGCGGCGGCGATGAGTTCGGGGTCGGACGACGATGAATGAGTCGAAACCGAGGGTTGTGGTCGCCTCGATTGATGCAGGACAAAAAATATGATGAGAGCACTATTCATTATCTTCGGTTGCGGCGTTTTGCTTACTTACACCGCCGCCTCGTGGTTTGGCTGGGAATTGGCCAATTCCGGGAGAAATTCAAGACTTGGGACGCCGTTTTTCTACGGCGGATTTCGTGGAGGAAAATAAATGCTGAATAATTTGGCGGCGGCGATTCCGCTTGCGCTTATTGTCAAAATGGAAGAACTGTTGCCGGTTCTGCTAACGACTGTGATTTTCGTTGGAATCGGCCTGATAGTCTTTGCGATCGCTTTCATTATCGTCGTCAAGGTTTCACCGTTTTCGGTCCAAAAGGAAATCGAGGAAGATCAGAATACATCGCTGGCGATCATCATTGGCGCGATGATCATCGGAATCGCGATCATCATTGCGTCGGCGATCAACGGTTAATCCTCGTCAACGGGTGACGTATGACGGAAGGAAGATGGACACGATTGTTTCATTCTCCTTCCCTTGCCCGTCGTCCTCCAGAACGTGCGTCGCGTACCGCTTCTATTTCTTAACGTTATCATCATTGCCACGTGCGGTTTGATCTACGAACTGCTCGCCGCGACTGTATCGAGTTATGTCCTTGGCGATTCCGTAACGCAGTTTTCGCTCGTCATCGGCATTTACCTGTCGGCGATGGGCGTCGGGTCGTGGCTTTCCGGATTTCTGGACAAGGATCTCGCCAAAAGATTCGTTGAGATCGAACTCGCGGTCGCGATCCTCGGCGGATTTTCCGCTCCGTTGCTGTTTCTTACATTCGCCAACGTCACCTATTTCGGCATTGTCCTTTACGCGATGGTCTTCGCGATCGGCGTTCTCGTCGGACTCGAGATTCCGATCCTGATGCGGATCCTCAAAAATGAGCTTGATTTCAAGAACCTCGTCGCGCGCGTGCTCGCGCTCGACTACGTCGGCGCGCTCGTCGCCTCGCTTCTGTTTCCGATTTTTCTCGTCCCGCGCCTCGGGCTCAACCGGACGTCGCTGCTGTTCGGACTGCTCAACGCCGGTGTCGGTATTTGGGGAACGTGGCTGCTCGACGATCTGATCAGGAACCGTGACCTGACCATCCTTCGGATCAAAGGATTCGTGATTGTGATCCTGCTGGTCATCGGCTTCATCAAAGCCGACTCGCTGACGTCTCTCGCGGAAGACGCGCTCTTCGTCGATAACATCATTTACGCCAAGAGTTCTTCGTATCAACGCATCGTCGTCACCAAGGGCAAGGTCGGCTACGGGCTTTTTCTGAACGGCAATCTGCAGTTCAATTCGTTCGACGAATACCGTTATCACGAAGCACTCGTCCATCCGGCGTTCGCGGCTTACGGCGGCGAGGCGAAACGGATTCTCGTCCTCGGCGGCGGCGACGGATTGGCGGTGCGCGAGATCCTCAAGTATCCGTCGATCGAAACGGTCACGTTGGTCGATCTCGATCCGGAAATGACAAAGGTCTCGCGGACCGTTCCGGCACTTGGCGAACTCAACCGTCACTCGCTCGATGATCCTCGCGTTTCGGTGGTCAACAAGGACGCGTTCGTCTGGCTCGACGACGCGAAGATAGAGCCGTTCGATATCGCGATCGTCGATTTTCCCGATCCGAACAACTTCGCGCTTGGCAAACTCTACACGACCCGTTTTTATCAACTGCTCAAGTCGAAGCTGAAGCCCGACTCGGCGATCGTGATTCAGACCACCTCGCCGCTGATGGCACGCAAGTCGTACTGGTGCATAGTGAAAACGCTTGAATCTGCAGGGTTTACGGTGAAGCCTTACAATACGGCGGTTCCGAGTTTCGGTATTTGGGGATACGCTCTGGCAAAACTCGCGCCATTCGAGACTCCACAAAAGACCCGGCCCGATCTTGAATTACGATTCCTGAATGAAACGACTTTCGCTTCGATGTTCGAGTTTTCTTCGGATATGACGCGGCCCGATGAAGATATCGAGATCAACCGGCTCGATAATCAGTCTCTGGTTCGCTATTACGAGACCGAGTGGCGTAAGTTTGAGTAGATTTCTCTTTGTGAACCGCCGGAAAGCGGAACTCTGAACTCAGTTCTTCTTCTTCAACGATTCTTTCGCGAGGTCGTTCGCGTCTTGGCTCGATTGCCGGCCTTCTTCGATTATCTCGTTGAACTTTTCTTCTTCCTGTTTGAACTCGGCGAGCACGCGGTCGCGCTTCATCACATCCTTCGGGTCGTAACCTTCGCCCAAGATCTGCGCGGCCTTGCGCCGATGTTCGAATGCTTCGACGTACTTCTCGAGACTGACGATCTTCATATCCAAATACTGTCTGAAGTCGGCGTTGATGTTCATATTCTTCGCCTTTCGCAAAGTCTCGATCGCTTCGTTTCCCTCATCCGTTCCGGCCGTGATCTGATCCACAAACTGGTTCGACAACTCCCGGACCTTGGTTTCGTCCTTTGCCTTCAAAGCGGCTTTCAGTTGTTCGTACCGCGGTTCGTTGTCCTTGAACCGCTTTTTGATCAGTTTCAGCTTCTTGTTCGCCGCATCGACCAGGTCCGCGGCTTCTTTCGTTTCGTCAACGGCGAAGAAGGATTCGGACGATTTCTTGCCGCCGCCGCAAGCGGCGACTGAGACAATGATCAAGAAAACTATGCAAAATCCTATTTTCATCTCAGACGATCTCGTCAAGGCCCGCGTTCGAACGGCGGCGCCAGATAAACCCATCAAGAACATAATGCGTCAGTTGCGGAACCGCAAGCAACGGAACGATAAAGATCTTGAGATTTCCCAGATTCCAGTCCGAACCGAAAAGCCAGTTTCGCTCGTGCCAGACTCCGCGGTGCCAAAACAGTTCCTCGACGTACGCCAACGCCCAAAGCGTCGCGAGAAAAACCAACCAGTTCGACGAAAGCGCGCGATAAACCTTCCCGGTTTGCTCGCGCCGCGCCCGCGCGTATACGTAGATCAGCGCGAAGTACGGCACGCCGTGGATGATGACGTTCGTTACCGTGAACGCGTAATCCGAGTTAAACAGGACGATTCCCGCGTACCAGCAGACGGCCGTTGTGGCAACGACGATGTCCTTTCCGATGTTGAGGAATCCGCTGGCAAAATACTGAAAAACCGATTTAATAAAATATGAACTCAGGGCAAAAACGTAAAGCGGAAACAGTACCGTTTCGACAATCTTCGGAATCGCGTAGAAGTCGTTCGCGACGAACCATTCGAAGTTCCGCGGAAGGCTCGACATCCAATACGCGAGCGGATAGATCGTCGCGAGGTACACCGCCGACGCATCGATCCACCAGCTCAGGCGATTCGTCTCACCGCGTTTCCGCCGGTACAGCGCAACCCATCCGTACTGCTGCCGGACGAAATGGAAAACCGCGACGATCGCCAGTGCGCGCCAGAAGACGAGTTCGCCTTCGGAGTAAAGCGCGACTCCGACGAGATAGCCGGCCAGCGGAACCATCGTATAGAGAACCGCCCGGCGCTTCAATTCCTCGACGTCAAAATAGACCCGGAAACTGGTCGACCAAACGTGTGCGATATCGATCAAAAGCACGGCGGTGACCCACGTCCAATCCGGCGACTCTTCATTCAAAACGCCGATCTGCCAGCCGAAAGCAAGAAGCAAAAGCGACACAACCGCGCTTCCCAGGAAAACGGTCAGATCGATTTCGCGCGAAAACAGCCAGTTTTGGTTTGGTTTAGCTTCCTCCATCGCTTTCGGCCTCCGGTCAAACGACCTCTTTCGCCGCCCTGACCCCATGATAAAACGCCTCTTCGAAAAGCGCGATGCCGCTCAGGTCGGAGTGGGCGAAATGGACATTTCGAAACGGCTTCCGGGCCTCGTCGCGGGCGCCTGACCATAGAAAGCCG
The DNA here is from genome assembly GCA_016715115.1 of Acidobacteriota bacterium. NCBI lineage: Bacteria > Pseudomonadati > Acidobacteriota > Acidobacteriota bacterium. The sequence goes on along the minus strand of JADKBM010000004.1, from coordinate 724,996 downwards.
GTTCGCGGACTGATCATCGCGTGTCCCCATCGCATCACGTCGATCCGTTCGGTGAGTTCGCGAATGCCGGAGTGCGCGCGAGAGAGATCGCTCAGAATGATGTCCGCCAGTTCACCGTGATTCAACGAGAAAAGCTTAGCGCGGGCATTTTCCTCGTGGCACATCGGATAGTAATAGGTGAAGACCGCGGGACCGTGGTCGATTCCCTTTTGATGTGTCGAATTGACGTAACCAAGGCTCGGACTCTCGTACAGAACATTGTCCCAAGCGAGCGGAAAGTCGCGCGTAAAACGATTTTTCGGCCGATCCTTCAAAAACAGATTGGCGACGAACCAGGCGTTATGATCGAACTCCTTTACAAACGCCGGCGGCGACTGTTTGAAGTCACGAATCACATATCTAGACGTAAAGACGGGCGACGCGAAGATCGCCTTCCTCGCGCGCAAACCGCGAATTTCACCGTCCCGAAGATAGATCACTTCGACGCCCTTGTCGGTTGGAATGATCTCGATGACGAGCGAATTCAGGCGAACTCGGTCCTTGATCTTGTCGAAAAGGAAATTGACGAACCGTCCGTTTCCTTCCGGGAATGTGATGAACGGCTGTGATTCTTCGCCAGACTTGCGCACTCGTGAGCAAAAGTAAAATAGTCCGGCCCAAGCGGATGTCTGGTCAAGTCTCAGACCATAATCGTCGCGGCACGCGTAATCGCAATACCAGAACAGCCTCTCCGAGGTGAATCCTTTGCCGCGAAGCCAGTCGCCGAAAGAAACCTTGTCGAGTGCCGTCGCCTCGGCGTCCCGCGAACAGGCAGCCACCGGAAGAACGAACGCGCGCCTGCCGGCCGCGTCACGCCAGTTGACCCACGCGTCGACCTCCTTTTGAAACGCGGCGAACTGCGCCTTTTCTCCGTCATTCTCGCCGACGTGCAGATACAGACCCTCGTACCAACGGCCTTTGTAAAAAACGCGTTCTTCGGGTTCGCGGCAAAGAAACTGTTCTTTGACAACTATCTCGCCGTCCGGTCCGCGGCCTTCAGTGAGTCCCATTTCATCGAGCAACGCCGTCAACTCAAGATTCTCCCGGAAAGGCACCGGAAGGTAATGCGCGCCCCACGGGTAATCGATCAAGGAACTCTCGCCGCTTTGGGCAGTTCCGCCGATCTTGGGTTCGAGTTCCAATAAAACGAAATCGCTAACCGCGCTTTTGTTCAAATGGTAAGCCGCGCTCAGACCCGCGGCGCCGCCGCCGATAATGGCGACATTCACGTTTTCCCAATTTGAAGCCGGAACTTCAACGTTTCGAAGTTCGCGAAGAATATGCCCGACATCGACCTTTGCCCCGACGATCTCGCCGGCTATTTCTCCGGATTCGGACGCATTTCGACAGGCGGCAAACGCAAACGGCGCCCCTAGAAATGCGGTCAGTATTTCGCGTCGGGTAAATTTCACGATCAGCTCATTACTATACTGGAGTTAACTGAAAAACTGAGAGTTGATAACTGAAAAATGAAAGTTGCGATATTTGCAATATCAGCTATCAGTTTTCACCTATTTACTATCAGTTTTCAGCTATCCCCTATCATTTTTATCGATCAGCGCAAGGCTCAAACCCATCAGAAAGAAAAAAACCATTGCGACCTCAGAATCGCCGAGATTATAGTGAACCAATCCGCTCAAGAAGAAGCCGATCGCGCCTCCGAAGGTCCCGAGGACAATTCCCTTCAAGACCGCAGAATCGCTTTTGAATCGCCACAAAGAGCGAAAATAAAGACCGATGATCGCCAGCCACAGCAGTAGCGCGGGCAGTCCGCGTTCGACCGCGAGTTGGAGCGGAGTCGAATGAAAATGGCCGGTCGGCAGACGTCCATCATCAAACAAATGCCAATCTTTCGCGTAGCGCTGGACCGAGTCCATTCCGACGCCGACGACGAAATTGCGCGGACTCGCCGTCCATAGCTCCAACCCCTCGCGATAAACGGTCTGCCGCCAGGTGGTCGAATTATCAGTTGAATCGAGAAAACCGACGCCGCGGGTTTGCTGGAGCACGATAAGGCCGGCGAGCGCCAGCGGCAGGCCAACGGCCAAAAGCGCGATAATCAGTTTCTTGTTTCCAAGCATCAGGACGATTGCCGCGGCCGAGACCATCACCGCCAGTTGGGACGCGCGTGTAGCGGTCAGGATCATCGCCAGCGTCATCGCCGCCAAACAAAAGCCGAGGGTTTTGATCGAAAACAACCCGGCACCCGATTCAACGTCTGTCCGGGCGGCAAAACGCTGCGACACGAGGCTCGCGAAGATCCCGAACGCGAGCGACATTATTAACTGCAGAACTTCGGCAAAAGTCGTGTAGTGTCCGTAGAATCCCGCCGACCTCCAGGTACGCCCTTTTTGCCATCGCTTTACGGAGAGCGACTCGTCAGGGGACAATGCCGGTTTGATTCGGCCGGTCGGAACTTCAATCGTCAAATACGAGTCGGAGTGATAAACCTTGGCCCGGAACTTTTCGGCATTCGGATCCTCGGCAATGAACCGGCTAATGTCGTCGAGCGAACTGACTTTCCGACCATTGATCTCAAGGATCGTGTCGCCCTCGGCGAGCGCTGCCTGTTCGAACGGCCCGCCTTGAAAATCGTAAATTTGAACGCCGCGTCCGATGGCGCGTTCGACCGGAGTCCAAACGACCGCGACCATCGCTGAAAAGATCAGGGCTCCCGCCAGAAATCTGACCGACCGCGCGCTTCTGACGTTGTGATAGACGAAATAGAACATCAGGAAGAGCGAAACGACGCGCAGCTTGTTGATTGAAATATCGGGAGCATAAGAAAAGACCGAGGAGACTACGCTCCAGCCGAAAAACGCCCAGATCGCGTAATCGAGCTTGCCTGGCCGGAAGGTTGGACGCGGGCGAACGAAGATCCGAACGACCCAAAGCATCATTCCAGAAAGCCAAGCGATCTGCGTCGCGGCAATCGAATGCGGCGCACTGAGCGTCGTCAGGATCAGGAAAATGAACACGATGCGTTCGAGCCAAAGCGTCGACGCAGGTGCGTTCGCGTTCAAGCCGGCAGTTTCATCTATCCAGTTTACGAATCTCTCCATAACTCGCGGTGTGCTGCCTAAGATTTTGCGACATCGACATTATCTTGTCTATTCTGTTTGAGTTAAACTTTCGGTATGCAAACGGACCTGAGTTTGAAAGCCGAGATCAATCTCTATTACGATCTGCTCTTACCTGAGAACCAGTCGAAGCCCGCACCGCTCTTGCTTGCGGTCCACGGTTACGGGGCCCACAAACGCTATATGATGCGCGAGGCTCAGTCAGTCGCGCCGGACGGTTTTGCGATCGCTTCGATCCAGGCGCCGCATCAGCATTTCCGGCCGACGGCAAACGGGTATCGCGTCGGATTCGGTTGGCTGACCGACTACAAATCCGACGAATCCGTTGCGCTTCATCACGAATTCGTGACGCGCGTCATCGAAAAACTCGTTGCCGAAAAACTGGTCGATCCGAAGGCCATCTATCTTTACGGCTTCTCGCAGGCGTGCGCCCTCAACTTTCGATTTGCGTTGACGTTTCCGGATATTCCGCGCGGCGTGATCGGGGTTTGCGGCGGCGTACCGAACGATCTTGAGACGAGCCATTCGTTCAAGCGTCTCGATGCCGAGACGCTTTACCTTTACAACACTGATGACGAGTTTTATCCGCTTGAAAAGTACGAGTCTTACGCGGCGCGCTTAAAAGGGTTTGTTCCGAATCTCACGACCCGGGTTTACGAATCGAAACACGAGATCGTTGAACCGATGCGCACCGACATCAGGCAGTGGTTGAAAGAAATGGCGGAAGGCTCGTAAGAACCTTCCGCCCGCTAACAGACCTTTGAAAGATCTCTATCTATTGTAACGGTAAGTCGTGTACTGACTGTCCATTCTCGTATCCTGACCCGTCGTGAACTGGAACATACAAGAGTCGTCGGTGTAGTCCATAAAGTTGGTTATCGGGTCGTTGCCGGCGATGTTCGTACAGCTATTTCGTCCGGTCGGGCAACCATATGCCGGCGACTTTTCGGCCGGTGTATCCGCGACGAGATCGCCGCCGGTGCTCGCCTGACGCGAACAACCGCCTTGGAAAGTGTGGTACAGGCCCATCCAGTGGCCGACCTCGTGTGTCGCCGTGTCACCTAGATTGTAAGGTGCCGCCGTTCCGCCCGGCAGACTCGAGTAGAGAATAACGACGCCGTCGTTCTTCGGATTTCCCGCGTAGCTTGACGGAAATGTCGCCCAACCCAAAAGGCCGCCGCCCATATTGTTTGAGTAGATATTAAGATCCTTCGCCGTGCCTCGGCGGAGCGCCGTCTTCATCTGCGTTTCGCAGGTCCCGCCGCTGCAGGTGTACCAGCTCGAATTAGTGGTTCGGTCGGTCGAGACCAGATTGAAGGTATAACCCCAACTCCCGTAAGCGGCGTTGAGGACGTTGATCTGATTCTGGATCGCGGTTGCTGAAACATCGCCCGCTGTTCCGCTGCCGTTGTTGATCACGTGCCAATAGACGTTGATCGTTCCGCCGGTGACGTCGGAAACATCAATGCCGCTCTTCGCCATCGCGTCGCGCCGCGCACGAAAGTCACTTTCCATCTCGGCGATCTTTGCCGGATTGTGATCTGTGCCGCAAACTCTTTGGCCGATCACGTTCACCGGCTGTTTGACCTCATCAACATCGGTCCTTCCTTTTTCGGCACTCGTCGAAAACTGGAGTGCGAGCAACACCATCGCAAACACGAAACTGAACGTGACTGCCGCCACAACTCGAAACTTATTTATCATCAAACGTCTCTCCTTTGAATTGAATTCTTGCAAGTTAACGGAAAAGCGGCTTCCGCCGCCGGTAGGTAGAAAGTAAATTACAGACTTTGTCGTGTTCGGTCAACCTAAAGTAATAACAAAACAACCATTTGTTGTGAAAATGCTTCTATTCGTCGGAGTTTTCTGCTTATGATATCGAAGAATATGAAGTATGTGATCCCATTGACTTTGATCTTCACTCTGTTTGCCGGATGCGCGACGATTCAACTCGGCGGCGGGCTGTCGAACGAAGCGGCGAACTCGACGCCCGGAGTTCCGCGCGAGGTCATCTCGCCGGAGATTCGCAGGCTTCTCGAAAGCGCGCGACAGCAGACCCAAGTCACCAAGAACTACTCGCAGCAGTATTTCGTGATCGGGTATCCGAACGGCGACGTTCCGGCGAATACCGGAGCCTGCACGGACGTCATAATCCGTTCGTTTCGGGCGGTCGGTGTCGATCTGCAGAAGGAGGTTCACGAGGATATGACGATGAACTTTTCCAAGTATCCGTCAAAATGGGGACTGAAATCGACCGACACCAATATAGATCACCGGCGCGTTCCGAATCTTCGGACATTCTTTACACGCCTCGGCAAGTCGCTGCCGGTCACGGCGGATACCGCGGACTATCAACCCGGCGATATCGTGACCTGGGACCTCGACGGCAAAGGTATGACGCACATCGGGATAATCGCGGATCAGAATGACGAATCGACCGGAAGACCATTCATTTACCACAATATCGGCGGTGGAACGCGCCTCGAGGATCGTCTGTTCGAATGGAAGATCACCGGCCGTTACCGGTATTTCTGATCGTTGTAGTCGTAGATGAAAGCGAATACCGAGACGATGGTTGCCGAGATCCACCACAGAATTGCCGGGACAAAAATAAAGCCGCCGCCGTCATAAAGATGTGCGTTCGGCGTCGTTCTCATATAGTGGAAAAGCGGAAGGAGAGGCATCAGATTGAAAACGAAACTTCCGGCCCAGAGCGGCAAGCGCTTTCGGTCATCGAGGATTCCCAGCGCGTGTTTGTGATAGCCGATCAAAAGCAGTGTTCCAAGACCTGCAAGCGCAAAAGGGACAATCGCGAAAAGCAAAAGCCCCGGGGTTCCGGACAAGATAGATATGAAGAAGATGATCGCCGCCAGCAGCAATCCGAAACTCGCCGGGACGAGCATCAGAAAACTTGCTATTTCGAACACCCGCGCCGCCTTCTGAGAAAACCCCATTCTTACGTACATAACCGTTCCTCCGCGAACTACCGGAGCAACATCCGTTCCAAAAGAATGGGAATCTTTTGCTTTTGTTTGGAAGAAACGGCCGCGGAACAACGCCGACGCTGCGAAATACGCCAAAAAACGCGAAAACCAATTATTTAAGCCGCGAATTTGAATGCCGGAATCGGATTCCAGATTGTGAGGATGCTTTGGTTGCCGGCTTCGAAAGTTTCACCAAGTTCGAGTTTTTGCAAAATGCGGAAAATGCTTCGCAGATTGCAATATCCGGACTAGTTGTAGCCCTCGCTGTCGGTGAAATCCTCGTAGATCATTCCGCGGCGGTCCCGTTTGGCTTTGGTCGCGGCCTCGAATCCGCCTTCTTCGTTTCGGGAGATCTTGTTTTGCGCGTAAAGGCCTTCGAGCACGAACTCGCAGGCGGCGACGAGCCTGGCTTTCTCATCCCGGCCGAATTCGAGCGGGACAAGCGTCGAATCGATCAACTCCGGCACGCTCTCAAGCAACATCACGCATTCATCGGCGCTCGCCGTGTCGGATAGCAGAAGTTTATTACCCGAATCGAACCACTGCACGGTCGGTTCGAAGTCGATCCCGAGAAAAAAGCCTTCGAAGATCACGCCGGCGGCGCGCTTGATCAGGTCGCGTGCAAGTCTTGCGGCGCCGAGTTGCTCGCCTTCATATTCAAGCTCGATCTTGCCGGTCATCGACGGGAGGGCAGCGTAAACATCGGAGATTCTCGGAACGATGTCCGGCTCGCCCGTGATCAGCGAACGCCGCTCGGCATTCGAAACCGCCGATTCGAGGGCCGAGATCGGAAATCGCTGCGAAACGCCCGACCGCTTGTCGATCCGTTGGTCGTCGCGCGCTTCGAACGCGATCTGCTCGATCGTCTCGGCGATGAAGTCCGGGATCACGATCCGCGAATCGTCGAGACCGCGATCGACCCAGGCCTCCTGCCGCGTGATCGCCGCGCCGAGTCCGACATTTGACGGGTAATGAGTTTGGATCTCGGCGCCGATACGGTCCTTGAGTGGCGTAATGATCTTGCCGCGCGCCGTGTAGTCTTCCGGATTTGCCGAAAAAACGAGCAGCACGTCGAGCGGCAAACGAACCGGATATCCTTTGATCTGGACGTCGCCCTCCTGCATTATGTTGAACAATCCGACCTGAATCTTGCCGGCGAGGTCGGGAAGTTCGTTGATCGCGAAAATGCCGCGATTCGCGCGCGGCAACAAGCCGAAATGGATCGTCAGCTCGTCCGACAGAAGATGGCCGCCCTTCGCGGCCTTGATCGGATCGACATCGCCGATGATATCGGCGATCGTCACATCGGGCGTCGCGAGTTTTTCGACAAAACGGTTTTCGCGCTTCACCCAATCGATCTTCGTTTCGTCGCCGTGGAAATCGACCTGATGGCGGCCGTATGCGGAAAGCGGTTGAAACGGATTGTCGTTGATCTCGGAACCCGCGATGATCGGCATATCTTCATCGAGCAGATCGGTAAGTTGGCGAATGATCCGGCTCTTCGCTTGTCCGCGCGTTCCGAGGAGAATGAAGTTATGCTTTGAAAGAACGGCGTTGATCAACTGGGGAATCACCGACTCGTCATAGCCGACAACTCCCGGAAAAAGGCGCTCGCCCGAACGCAGTTTCGCGATCAGATTCGCGCGCATCTCATCTTTGACGGAACGCGGCTCGTAGCCGGTCGCTTTCAGTTCGCCGAGTGTGGCAGGTCTCATCGTTTTTAAGGATTCCTCGCTTGAATACACTATATCGTAGCGCACCGTTGTGTTTCTTGCACGAAATGGTTGGAAGCGGAAAACCTGACCCGCGAAAAAACGGGCAAATGAAGTGAGGAATACTACTTGCGTTTGAAATTAGTAAAAGTTGAGCGTTTTACACCCAACTTCCCGAAGATTGAAACGAAACTTGAGGAGTAATTTTATGCGTTCACCCCGACCATTTCTTTGGGTAACCATTTTTCTGTTGCCCCTGATTCTGCTATTGAATCAAAACGCATCCGGTGTCGTTTATGACGACTACACGCCCGAAGTCACGGCGCGCGTCGTTCGTATCAGCGTGATTCGCGGCGATGTTCAGATCCGACGCAGCGGCGAGAACCAAGCCTGGGAAAAGGCGACCCTTAACCTGCCGATCGTTGAGGGCGATGAACTGACGACCGGCGCCGATTCGAGGATCGAGATCCAGTTCGACAAAGACAGTTATCTTCGATTATCGGAATACGCGACCTTGAAGATCACAACGTTGCGCGACGAAGGCGTCGCTTTGAGCCTGCCGCAGGGAACGATGAGTCTGCGCGTCCTGAACTTCGACAAAGAAAGGAACTATTACGAGATCGACGCCCCGAGCACGACGGTTTCGGTCGAACGCGCCGGGATGTACCGCATCGACGCGGGCGACACACGCGGCAACGAGATACGCGTCGCCGTGACGCAAGGCGGCGAAGCGCGCGTCTATTCCCAGAATTCAGGTTTCACGTTGAAGAACGGTCGTTCCGCGAAGCTTTTCCTTAGCGGTAATTTTGCCGGCGAATGGGAAACCGGAGATGCTTCGCGCTATGCGGACGATTTCGACACGTGGGTTATGGAGCGGGAATCGGCCGTCGCCAAACGGCTTCGCGATTCTTACTACGACAAGTACTACGACCGCGACATCTACGGTGCCGAGGACCTGAACGAGTACGGCGAGTGGATCTACACCCGCAAATATGGTTACGTCTGGCGTCCTTTCCGGAGTGCGACGTCGGGTTACACCGACTGGTCACCGTACCGCTACGGCCATTGGCGATGGGTGTCGTTTTACGGTTGGACCTGGGTCAACGACGAACCCTGGGGTTGGGCAACCTATCACCACGGACGCTGGATTTGGGACGACGGTTACTGGCACTGGTCGCCGTATGCGAATTCCCGCTGGCGACGGAGTTGGTGGCGGCCGGCGATGGTCTCGATCGTGACCTGGAACGGTTCGGTCTGCTGGTATCCTCTGTCCTATTACGACAGCTATTACGATTACAACAGTTACTACTATCGGCGTAACCGCGGTAACGTCCGCATCTACAACAACACGACGATCATCAACAACAACACGACGGTGGTCGTGAACCCGACGCCGAACCCGACGCCGAACAATCAACCGGTTACGAACGAGACGCGTGAAGACAGACTGGCGCGCCTGCAGACGCCGCCTTTGCAACGGATTCCTCCCGGGGCGGTCGTTTCGGTCGATTCGAAGGAATTCGGGCGGCGGACGGGCGGTTACAAAACGCCTCCGTTTGAGACCGGAAAGACGATTCTTTCAAAGGTTCCGGACGACAATCAAACGCCGCCGATCCTTCCGGATTATAAGGATCTCGACCGAAAGATCAGCAAGGAGATCCTGATCGAAAATCCGCGCGAGCCGGCTACCGACAAGGTGAAAACGGGCGCGATGGAACGCAAACCGGGCGCTTCGATGGACGAAGACCTGCGCAAGCAGCGGATCTTTGGAAACCGGATTCCGGTAACGCCGAAAACGGAACCAAACGAAACCGGTGGCGGGATCATAGTCAATCCGAACAGCGAAACCCGCAAGACCGGCGCGGTAAATCGGCCGTTGCCGAAGCAGGAAGACAACGAAACGAAACAGCCTCCGGTTTTCAATCCGGGACCGGTTCGCACGACCGGGGGCGGAAAACGTGACGATGACGGCACGCAGGACCAGAAACCGGTTCAGCGCGAGCGTCAGCGTGAAGAGAAACAGAGTCCGCCGATCTACGTGCCGCCGCAGCCAAAACAGGAGGAACGGCGCGAACGTCCGACTTTCCCGCAGCAACAGCGCAACGAAAAGCCTCGTGAGGAACCTCGGCAACAACCGCAACCGAAGCCGCGTGAGGAACCTCGGCAACAACCGCAACCGAAGCCGCGTGAGGAACCTCGGCCGCAACCGCGGATCGAGCCGAAAAGCGAGCCGAAGCCGGAGCAGAAGCCTTCTCCGAAACAGAATCCGGATAAATCCGAAAAGGACAACCGGCGTTGATCTGAGGTTAGGTAAGCAAAAGGGCCGGGGCCGATATTCGGTTCCCGGCCCTTTCAAATCGATCTTTCAGGCTCCTGGAATCCTTGGAATCGGGAGGTATGAAAAACCACCGCTTTTTACCCAATGATGAACAGGGATGAGATCAAGTAGATGCCTCCGATCAGAAAACATCTGCGAAGACAGAGTGATCAACACCAAAAACCAGTAATCGTTGCGCTGCGAACCCGCGAACTCTGCGTGAGGTCCCGCGAGGACCGCAAATAGATCCGCGTCGCCTGCCGGGTTCGTCGGGCAGAACTTCGCGCGTTTTTCAGCCCCCCGAATTCGAATTGGTTCAAAGCTTTTTGATCGAAACTTTGATGACGTAGCGGCGGCGATCCATCGGAACTCCGGCCTTTGGCGACGGGGTCAACGAGTTGAGCTTCAATTCATAGCCTTCGAACGTTACCGATTGAGCGCCCATTCCGGTGTTGAGTTCGACGGCTTTCCAGGCGCCGTTTGATCTTCGAACTTTAAGATCGACCCTCGCGTTTCCGGCCCAAACGCAGTTCACCCCTTCGGGACAGCGTGAATCCTCAACCACCGCGAGAAATTTCACCGACAGTTTGCTTTTGGCGTCCCTTTTATGTTTTCCGAACTTGACCGACAACTCGGTCGAAGATTGTGCCGATGATGTTTGAACGCCGACAAAAAGAAGCGCCGCAAGCAGAAAAATAATCGTCTTCATAATTTTACCTCACGACCCTTCCGCGCATTTGAGGCCATTGCGGTAAAAAGAGTTGTTATCGATTTACGGCGTCAGCCATTTCGACTCGATTTCCCCTGCCGAGTTCCAGCGAAACAACGAACGGCGATTGCCCTTGACATCAAGTTCCATACAATCGACCTCGTCGATGGTCGATCGGACAACAACGAAATTGTATTTTCCGAGTTCGCTTTCCTCACGGGTCGGCTTGCGGTCCACGAGCGACTCGGGCAGTCCGGATGTCGGTTTCTTGCTCACCTGCGACGGAGTTTCACCGACATAACATCGGCGCGACAGCAATTCGGTCGCGAGCCATTGCTCTTCGTGAAGTGCGCCGTCGGTGATGATTTCGGCGGTGCCGCGGATTCGAACCTGCAACCCGTCGGCCGGATTGTAGAAAAGCCACGAAACCTTCGGATTCGCAAGGATTTGAAGGACCTTCGGCGCGCCCGCGTGAGTGTGGAATGCGAGTGCGCGCGGTTTCCGCCAAAAACGCCTCAGCACCACCGTTCGCGTTCGCGGCTCCCCGTCGTCGATTGTCGCGAAGACGCCGAGATGAAATGGATGATGGCGGTCAAGCGTTCCGAGATCGAGATTCTTCCAGACGAGCTTCAGTATCTCGCCGTGTGAAATGCGTTTGATCCAGATGTTCGACTCAGTCATAGCGATTTGGGATTTCGGATTGGGGATTTCGGATTTTCCTGGTCTTCAGTGAATTCAGCCCGACTTCGAACCGATTGCGTTTCGGCAAATCCCAAATCCGAAATCCCAATTCCGAACTCCAACCTATTCTTTGATCTTTGCGATGATCGCACTCGCAAAATCGGCTGTCGAAGACGTTCCGCCCAAATCCTTCGTGCGAAATTCACCCTCAGCAAAGACGTCCATCATCGCCTTTTCGGCGCGGTCGGCAGCGTCGAACTCGCCGATGTGCCGCAACATCATAAACGCCGACATCATAATCGCGGTCGGATTCGCAATTCCCTGGCCGGCGATGTCCGGCGCCGAACCGTGGACCGCTTCGAACACCGCGCCGAGTTCTCCGATGTTCGCTCCAGGCGCGAGTCCGAGTCCGCCGATCAGGCCGGCGCAGAGATCCGAGACGATATCACCGTAAAGGTTCTCGAGCACCATCACGTCAAACTGCTCCGGTCGCATCACAAGCTGCATACACGCGTTGTCGATGATCTTGTCGTCGGCCTCGATATCCGGAAATTCCTTCGCGACGTTGTAGAAGCACTCGAGGAAAAGCCCGTCCGAAAGCTTCATAATGTTCGCTTTGTGCATCGCCGTGACCTTCTTGCGGCCGCGAAGACGCGTGTATTCGAACGCATAGCGCGCGATCCGCGTCGATGCTTTCTCGGTGATAATCTTGAGCGATTCGACGACGCCCGGAACGACGATATGTTCCAGTCCGGCGTAGAGGCTCTCGGTGTTTTCGCGAACGATCACAAGATCGAGCTCCGGATACCGGCACGGAACGTTCGGCAGCGCTTTGATCGGCCGGACGTTCGCGTAAAGGTCGAGCGCCTTGCGCAGTCCGACGTTGACGGACGTGAATCCCTTGCCGATCGGGGTTGTCAGCGGGCCTTTGAGTGCGACCTTGTTGCGCCTGATCGATTCGATCGTCGTCTCGGGAATTGTCGTCCCGAACTTTTCGAGCGCCTGCGCGCCGATGATCTGCGTTTCCCACGCGATATCGACTCCGGTCGCTTCGATGGTCCTGACGGTCGCCGCGATGATCTCAGGTCCGATTCCGTCGCCCGGGATTAATGTAATTGTGTGTTTTGCCATTTGTTATTTTCCGTTCAAGGATGAATGTTTGTCACTAAATGATATAGCAAAATTTCTAAACGGCTAAATGCGGTCACCCGCTTCAAGATGCTAAAATCAACCGCTTATGGTGCGGGAATTGAGTCAGGAAGCAGTGATCATCGGAGCCGGCGTAATCGGCCTCGCGATCGCTCGCGAACTTCATCGGCGCGGTTTGACGCGGATCACGATCCTTGACAGTGGAAAGGCCGGGCGAGAGGCATCGTTTGCGGCCGCCGGAATGCTCGCGGTGCAGGCTGAAACCGACGAAACCGGCGAGTTCTTCGATCTCTGTCGTGCCGCACGGGATGTCTATCCCGATTTCGCGGCCGATATCCAGGCCGAAACCGGAATCGACATCGAACTCGACCGTGCCGGCACGATCTATCTCGCATTCAACGATTCCGATATTCGCGAGCTCTCGCACCGCTACGAATGGCAGCGGCGCGCGGGACTGCAGGTGGAGCGTCTGTCGGCGAGAGAAACTTGCAAACTTGAACCCTTTGTCTCGCCTGACGTGCGTGAGAGCCTGCTATTTCCCGACGATTGGCAGGTTGAAAATCGTCGGCTTCTGGCGGCGCTCGAGCGATCCGCGGCGCGCAACGGCCTGGTGGTCGAAGAGAACCGCCGGGTCGACCGGTTGATCGTCAAGAACGGGCGCGCGATCGGCGTCGAAACGCCGGTTGGAAAGATCTATTCGCAGCGAGTTGTTCTTGCCGCCGGAGCGTGGACATCTCTGATCGGCGTCGAAGGCATCGAAATCCCAACGGTTCGGCCCGTGCGTGGCCAGATTCTCGCGTTCCAGACCGCCAAACGGCTTTTCTCGCACGTTGTTTACAGCCCGCGCGGTTACATCGTGCCGCGCGCCGACGGACGAATTCTGGCGGGCGCGACGGTCGAGGAGGTCGGTTATGCGAACGAAATGACGCCGGCCGGGATCGACTTCGTGGCGACGAACGCATTTGAGATCTCGCCCGCGCTATCCGGCTTGCCGATCGCCGAGCGGTGTTCCGGGTTGCGACCAAGAACGACCGACGGATTGCCGCTCATCGGGACTTTTCCACAAGTGGAGAATTTGTTCATCGCGACGGCCCATTACCGCAACGGAATACTGCTTGCACCGCTGACGGCGCAGCTGACGGCCGAGATGATCGTCGGGAACGGCGTTCCCGAACTTCTCAAAGGCTTTGGGCCGAACCGGTTCTGAGTGTTTGCGGATTTATATCTGAGGTAAGAGGTTTATGTTGATGCGCGAATCGGTTCTGATCCTGATCTTATCGCTCGCCGTTCTGGGCCAGTCCGGCAGAACTGCGCCGACCAATCCTGCTCAAGTCGCTCCGTCCGCGGACGTCACCGCCGAAAAGCTCTACGAAGAAGCGGCGACATACGAAAAGCGAAAGCTGGCCGAATTTGAATCGAAGAAGCTTCCGTACAGCGAGGCGCTCCATCGTTCGATGCTGGCCGAACAGAAGCAACTCGCCGCCAAGAACGCCGCGATTCTTGAGGCCCGCAAGGACCTCAGTCCGGCGGACCGGTTCTTTCTCGGGATGCTTCATTGGCTGGCGCGAAACTCCGACGCGTCCGAAGAAGCGCTTCGCCGGTTTATGGCGATCGAAACCCCGGAGGCGGTGAAACTCCAGACGGCGCGCCACGTGCTTGTCGTCATCGCCGCCCGGAGGCGCAACTTCGAAGACGCCGAAAAAACTCTTGGAGCTTATCTTGAAGCCGGTCCCGTAAATCTGAGCGAGCGGATCAAAATGGAATCCGAACTTGCCCAAAGTTATCGTGACCGCGCCGAATGGACCAAGGCGGCAGCGCACGCGGAAGAGGCTTATCGCGCCGTCAAAGCGAATTTTCAGACGCGTTCGTCACGTGCATTGGCGCTCCAGGAACTTCTCGATTTCGGTTCGATGGTTTTCGAGATCTATCGTGATGCGGGCGAGGTTGCAAAGGCCGAAGGGTCGCTCGACGAACTTCGCAAGACGGCGGTCTTCGTTGAATCGACATCCATCTATTACTATGCGGTCGACAAAATGGTCGCGCTCCTCACTGAAACCAAACGAAAGCCGCAAGCGCTCGGCTATTTTCAAAAGGCGATAACCGAGGCGCGCACGGACTTCAAGTCCAAGGCGTGGCAGGAAGATATCCAGCGACGTCTCGCACGAAGGGTGAAGCAATATACGCTGCTTGGAGAGACAGCGCCGGAACTCGTGAACGTCGCTCAGTTTTTGCCGTCGGAAACGAAAACCCTGGCCGATCTTCGCGGAAAGGTGATTCTGCTCGATTTTTGGGCGACTTGGTGCGGGCCTTGCTACCGCGCGTTTCCGCTTCTTACCGAATGGCACGACACGCTCGCCAAAGACGGACTGGTCGTGCTTGGTTTGACGCGGTTTTACGGTCAGGCCGAAGGCGAACCGGTCACCGAAGCGCTTGAGATCGAGTTCCTAACCGAGTTTAAGAAGAAGGAAAAACTGTCGTATGATTTCGTCCTCAGCCGTGACATAACGAATCAGGTCAACTACGATGCGTTATCGCTGCCGACGACTGTCGTGATCGACCGCAAGGGTGTGATCCGATACATCGAGACCGGCGCCGGAAAGGAAGAAGACCTGGAAAAAACGGTTCGGAGACTGCTCGCGGAAAAGTAGCTCTCCTGATCGGTTCTCAAACGCGATGGCTAAATCAAAAACGGAAAACTTCTACGACCGCATCGCCGACGTTCACAATCTGGCGATGAAACTCAACGGCTACACGCGCTCGGTCGCCAAGTACCTGCGTTCTCTCGAACTTGAGATCGACGAAAACTCTCGAGTTCTCGACGCCGGCAGTGGAACCGGAATTGTCACGTCCGGTTTTTACGGCGCCGGGCTCAAGCCGAAACAGACGGTCGCCTTCGATCTGTCGTTCAATCTGTTGAGTGTTTCGCGCGATCAGTTTCGCAAAGACAAGCGCACAAAAGGCAAGGATATCTCTCCGGTTCGCGGCAACGTACTGGCGATGCCCTTTGCGGACAACACCTTCGATCTTCTGCTCTCCTGCGGAGTGCTCGAATATGTCCCGCTTGACGAAGGCCTTCGGGAATTCGCGCGGGTTATGAAACCCGGCGCGAAGCTCGTTTTCATTCCGGTCAAACCGTCACTCGTCGGATCCGTCCTCGAGCTCCTTTACAAATTCAAAACGCATCCGCCGGACGAAGTTCGCGATGTCTCCGAGCGTTACTTCAACTTCGTTGGGAATCACGATTTCCCGTTCACGGACCCGATCGGTTGGTCGAAGACGATCTTTTTGCTGGAGAAGCGGTGAGTTGTGCGTTCCGCTTTCGGGCGGTGGAACTCGGAACCTATGAAATCGAGACCAACAAGTCCCCTGATCGTCGCGCATCGCGGATCGTCAGCGCTCGCGCCGGAGAACACGCGCGCTGCATTCCGGCGGGCGATCGCCGATGGCGCCGAAGGAATCGAGTTCGATGTCAGGTTGGCGAAGGATGACATTGTCGTTTTTCACGACGCAACGCTGCTCCGCATCGGTCAACAGCCGGGTTCCGTCGCTCAGAAATCGAGCGCCGAACTTGGTCGGACCGACATCGGGTCGTGGTTCAACCAACGGTTCCCGTGGCTCGCACGGCCTGAGTTCGCGTCCGAGACCGTTCCGACGCTACGCGAAACGCTCGAACTGTTCGCCGCGTACCGCGGGGTGATCTACGTCGAACTCAAATCACGCGAGTCGGATGTCAAAACGCTTTCGCGGGCGGTTTGCGACATCATTCGCGACTCTCCGCTGCGTTCGCAGATGATCGTCAAAAGCTTTCAACTCGATGTCATTCCGGAAGTGAAGCGGCTCTGTCCCGAAGTCCGGACCGCCGCGCTCTTCGCACCGAAGATAATGACGATTCTCCGCAAGGAAAAACGGCTCGTTGGAGTCGCCGATGATCTCGGCGCAGATATGCTTTCCGTCCATTTTTCGCTCGCGACCCGCAAACTCGTCGAAAAAGCCGAAAAACGGGGAATGCCGGTGACGATTTGGACCGCAGACAATCCGCGCTGGGTGAAGCGCGCGCTCGATCTCGGGCTATTTGCGGTGATCACGAACGACCCCGCGACACTGCTTGCGAAGCGCGGGAAACTCTGAATCATCGAGCGATCGCCGTGGTTGTCTCGTTCGTGGCGAAGACCTCGGCGTTCACTTGAACATCTCAGATCTGAGCTCTATGGTTCGTCTTCGCACGAAAGATCGCGTCGGGATCGCCCGGACTGGCGTTCTTTCGAATTCACGCCCGTTTCTGCGCGGCTTTTTTCCGAGTTTCAATTTTGCTGAGCGTGAAACTAAGGCTAAAATCATCGTGTCATAACATCTTTTTCAGAAGGCAATCCATTTAAGAATGAAAGTTTATAACAGCGTCTTGGATATTATCGGCAACACGCCGTTAGTTAAGATCAACAATATCACCAGGCAGCACGGCATCAAGGCGCAGGTTTACGCGAAAATGGAATCGCTTAATCCGGGGTATTCGGTCAAGGACCGCATCGGCGTTTCGATGATCGACGACGCCGAATCGAAAGGAATCCTCAAGCCCGGCGGAACGTTGATCGAGGCGACCTCGGGCAACACCGGAATCGGAATGGCGCTCGTCGCCGCTGTTCGCGGGTACCGTTGCATCTTCGTTATGACGGACAAGGTTTCGGTCGAGAAGCGCAGATATCTAAAAGCGCTCGGAGCGGACGTCGTAATCTGTTCGGCGGCGGCGAAATACGGAACGCCCGATCATTACGTTTCAACCGCCAAACGCATCGCCGACGAAACGCCGAACTCGTTTTATCCCGACCAGTACAATCATCCGGCAAATCCGCTGGCGCATTATCGAACGACCGGGCCGGAGATCTGGCGCGACACTGAGGGTAAGATCACGCATTTCGTGGCTTCGATCGGCACCGGCGGAACGATCACCGGCACGGCTCGATATCTGAAGGAGATGAATCCGGACATCAAGGTGATCGGTGCCGATCCGTACGGTTCGATTTTCAAAACCTACAAGGAAACGGGTCACGTTCCGGAAGCGACGCCTTACCTCGTCGAAGGGATCGGCCAGAACATTCCGGTCGGAAACGCGGACGTCAAGATCATCGATGAGATCATCAACGTCACCGACCGGGATTCGTTCGAATACTCGCGCCAACTCGGCCGTCAGGAAGGGATATTCTGCGGCGGGTCGGCCGGAACGATCTTTGCCGGCACGCTGAAAGTGGCGAAGGATCTCGATGAGAACGCGGTCGTCGTGTTCATTGTCTGCGACACCGGTGAGCATTATCTGACGAAACACCATTCGGACGAGTGGATGAAGGAAAAACTGTTGCTTGAACCGCAGAAGATCACTGCGGGGCTGATCAACGAGACGAAGAACTTGGGAGCGCCGGGCGAGTTGATCTTTGTCGGACCGGAAGAATCGATCGCCGGCGCGCTCGACCTGATGAACCGCACCGGCGTGACTCAGATTCCGGTTTTGGCGAATAACGCTTCGGTCGGCAGTCTTCGCGAGAGCCAGATTCTGCAAAAGCTGATTCAGAACCGCGATCTTCTCGAAGGTCAGGTTTCGGATGTGATGGACAAGAGTTTTCCGATCGTCGACGTTGACACGGGCGCCGACGAGATCAAACGCAAGCTGCAAAAGTCGCCGGCGGTATTGATCGAGAATTTCGGCCGGATCATCGGGATCATTACGCGGTCGGATGTCCTGGATCTGCTTAAGTGAACGTGATCAAACTTCGAGGACGAACACCGGCTAAATGGAGAACCAATGAGCGAAGATAACAAAAACGACGACTGGGGAATTACGATGCCGAATCAGCGGCTCGACGATGAGGCCCGAAAAGTTATCGATGGGACCGAAAAGAAGAGCGAACCTTCTCCCGGCGGTGACTGGGAGATGGACGCCGGCGCGCCGGACGATTTCGGTCACACACAGCCGAACATCAACCTCGCCCCCCTGAACGCAGGCAAGGACGATTGGGGCGCGGTCGATTCGCGGATCACCACCGAGGAAAAGAAGACTGATTGGCAGATGCCCGATCCGGTGTTTCGTATCTCGGCTGGCGAAACTCCGAATTTCGCCCGACACGATCCCGAGGTCGAAGAAAACGATTTCAGCGAAGGTTATGGCTCGCCCGGACGAACGCCGGTCGCGGAAGATCCGCAGCCGGCGGTTGAGACGCAGACAGTCCGACCCGCGCAAAAAAGCGGAAACGCGAAGTGGATCTTTCTGTTGGCGGGAGTTCTTGTCCTTCTTCTGGTTGCCGCGGCCGCGTTGATAGGCATCTATTTGCTTTGGTTCAGTCAAAGCTCTGAAATTAAGAGCGTCTCGGCGAACAAGCCCCTGCCCGTTACGGAATCAAAGTCGAACACGGCGCCGGCGCCGACTCCGAGCGCCGCAACGACGAGTTATCCGCCGACCATTTCATACAAGGGCGAGATGCTTCTCGTCAACGCGGGCGAGTTCACATTCGGCAGCGACACCGACGGCGAGGAAGCGAAGCCGGCTCACAAAACCAGCGTGGAAGCCTTTTACATCGACAAGTTCGAGGTGACGAACGCGCAGTACAAAGAGTTTTGCGATGCGACGAGCCGACCGTATCCGGTCAGTCAGTACTGGGATAAAAACTATTTTACAGATCGCCCGAATGCGCCGGTTCTCGGCGTCTCGTTCAACGATGCGCGCGCTTTTGCGGAATGGGCCGGTAAACGGCTTCCGACGGAAAAGGAGTGGGAAAAGGCCGCCTCGTGGGACGACTCGAAAAAGGCAAAGCTCGATTACCCTTGGGGTAGCGACGCTTCTTCGTCCAAAGCGGCGTTCGGCATCGGTTCACCGTCGGATGTCGGAAAATTCCCGACCGGAGCAAGTCCGTACGGAGTTCACGATATGGCCGGAAATGCTTTCGAATGGGTCGACGACTATTTTCAGCCATATCCGGACAACAAATCTTCGAATGCGAATTTCGGCGAAACGAACCGGGTCGTTCGCGGCGGTTATTTTGGATCAAAAACGATCGATATCCTCAAAACCACAAAGCGGATCTACGTGCTTCCCGGCTTCGTTCCGGACCAAGACACGGCGAGTTACATCGGCTTTCGCTGCGCGGTCTCGGCAAACGATCCGCGGTTGCGCGACGTATTGAAATAAAGTCTTAGGCAAATATCGCGGCGGGTCGCGTCTCGGCATCGTTGGTTGATAAGATTGTAGTTATGAGAAAGTTTCGAGTAATTAGTTTCGGTCTTGCATTCGCGGCCGCGGCAATTCTTCTTTCATCGGTCCCGGCGGCGGCGCAGATCGATCAGGTTTCGAGTGTCAAAACTCGCGCCAAAACGACGATTCGGCCGAAGGCAAAGCCGGTTTCGAAGAAGGTTGATATCAAGCGGAAGGTGACGATCTACCGGGTCGACAAGAAGAGTCGGTCGAACTACAAGAAGAAGAAAACGGTTCGCAAAGTCGTCGTACAGCTTCTCGCGGCTCAGTTGCGACTGCTGACCGTAGATGCGGACGGTAAGGAAACGGAGACGAATCCGCTCGCGGCGTTCACGCCGAACGACCGTTTGCGGCTCTCGATCAAAACGAATCAGCGGGGCTATTTATACGTCATTCGGCAAACCGCGCCCGACGCCGTGGGAGAGATCATCTTTCCGACAACGCTCGTCAACAACGGCAGCAATTACGTCGCGGCAAATACCGAATACGTCCTCCCGCGCGGATGTCCCGCGGAGTTCGCGCCGGACCAACGCGATTGCGCTCTGCGTCTGACCTCGTTTGACGACGCGCCGCAGGAGTTTTTCACGCTTATCTTTACCCGTGATTCGCTGGTCGATCTGCCGAACGACGTGAAAAACACGCGCGTCAGTCTCGCGAATCTAATGAGCGCCGGCAAACTCGAGGCCAAGACGCTGGTCGACCTGATCGAAGATTCTGGCCAGGATCTGGTTTCGCAGCAGGGCGACACGCCGTTTGCGGTTCGGATCGTCAACATCAATCCCAAGGACAACGAGGAGATCATTGAAACGTTTGTCCTCGGCAAGTTGAAGCATCAGTAGATTCGTTTATTCGTTTGGAATCCGGGCCGGGTGCCGGGATTCCATTTTTGTCTGAATATGGCGACCGCGCGACTTAAAATCGGCGAAGAAGAGATCGCGATCGGCGACGGGCCGGTGACGTTTGGCCGGTCCGGCGACAACACCTTTCCGTATTCAGACAACACGAACATCTCACGCAACCACGCGCAGATCGAGTTTCGCGACGGCGCGTTTCACCTCCTCGATCTCGGGAGCAGCAACGGAACGACCGTCAACGGCCAGCGGATCGAGGGCGATACCGAACTTAACGACGGCGATTACATAACGCTTGGGAATTCGATCATCGTTCAGTTTTTCGAGGACGAAGTTCCGGAAGAAGAAGAGGATGCCGATTCTCCGCCTCCATCGGCCGCCGATGCGAAATCGAATCGCACCAAGATCGCGCTCGGCGCGACGGGTGCGGTTCTCGGCCTCGCGGTGGTCTTCGCTTCGGTCGCCGGATACGTCGCGTTCTCAGGCGACGATTCGGGTTGCAAGGCGACGGCGCGGATCGTCAGTCCGCGAAACGGCGATGTCGTCTCCGATCAGACCGAAGTCAAGGTAAATGTAAGCGATTCCGCCTGCGTGAGCCGCGTCATCATCACGCTCAACAATCAGGAGATCGTCAAACTCAATAATGCGCCGTACACGACTTCGCTCGATCCGGATCGCTTCGCCGATCTCTCGGACGGTCGGCTCTATCCGCTCAAGGCCGTGATCGAAGACATCGACGGCAAGCGGATCGAACCTGAAATGGCCGTCAATCTGCAATTCGAGACGCGCGAGATCGCCGAACCGGAACCGACCGAGGAGATCACCCAGGCGACACAAACACCGACCCCGCAGAATCAAAGCGGTCAGTCGTCGCTGACCGATACGCGGACGATGACGGCAGGTATTGTCAGAAAATTCACCGGCGTCAGCGCACGGTATCAACTCTCGAATGTTGAATTCCTGCAAGAAGTTCGAAAGCGGACGGCCGAGTATTCGTCCGAAGGCTATTTCGGCCGGGCGACGCCGTTTCGCGATCAGATCAACCAGGCCTTCGTACGAGAAAAGACGCTCGATCCGGCGCTCGGATTCATTTTGGCGATGAGCCGCAGCAAATTCAACGCTCAGGCGCAGGGCGCGAACGTCGGTCTCTGGCAGATGTCCAACGAGTTCGTCAACGCCAATGCCTATAATGTCGTCTGCACGACATTCGATCTCGCGGAACCGACGCAGGAGTGCGCGGCGAAGGTCGCCGCTTATTATTCGAAAGATCTGGTTGACGCCTTTGACGGCGACATCGTTTACGCGGTTGCGGCGTTCGGCAAGACGGCCGGCGAGGCGAGCGTGTTCAAAAACACGCTTCCGCCGGACCGTTCGGATTTCTGGAAAGTTCTGACCGATCCGCAGATGCGCGAACAGGTCGCCCGGTTCTTTGCGGCGGCGATCGTTTCCGAGAATCCGCAGAGATTCAAACTCAAGAACGACCGTCCGATCTCGGAACTTTATCCGTTGGCGAACTGATCTATGCTCAAGGCGTCCCTGACATACCGCGACGAAAATGGCGCGCACGAGATCGATCTCCGCGAAGGAAGGATAACTTTCGGACGCGGTTCGGAAGCTGACCGCCAGTTGGACGACACGGGCCTTTCGAGACTCCACGCGAGCGTTTATCGCGAAAACGACCGGATCTGGGTCGTTGACGAGAATTCGACCAACGGGAGCTTTGTCAACGACGAACGTGTTGCGCCCGCCGGAACTCCGCTACGCGACGGCGACGAGATCGCGATCGGAAACCGCACGAAACTGACCGTTCGAATCACCGCCGAACAGAGGTCGGCGGCGACCCCTGAGACTTCGGCGTCACGGCAAGTCTCGACCACGAGCGAACCGGCCCAGCATTTCCCGCTTGCGATCATTCTCGGCGCGCTGGCTTTCGGAATCCTTGTCATCGGGATTTCAGCGGCCGTCATCGGAATGCAGTTCATCGGCGAAAAAAAGACCGAGGTCGTTCAGGACTTCGAAGACGAAGAGCCGACCGAAACTCCTGACCGCAGCAATCGCAATGCGTCGAAATCACCGGGAACGGAGAGTTCGGCGACGCCGACACCGGGCGGCGGTTCGACCACCGAGGACCTCGGAAACACGTCGGTCGTTGAAACGCGGAACGACGGGACGACGGTCGTTCTGCCGAAGGGCCGATATCAGGATATGTCTGAGTCGGACAAGGACCGTTACATCGCGATCAAAGCGGAAAAGATCGCCCGGATCATCGGTAATCAGAAGGCCGATCCGATTCCGGCCGAAGCTGTCGCGATCATCAAACGGGACCTGAACGGTTATGTCGGCCGGCTCAAGAACGCGACCAACGACAATTGCAACCAGGGTTCCTGGGTTCGCAGCGACTTTGTCAGCGTCCTCAACCGCGCGACGAAAACGAGTCCGTTCGTTATTAGGAGTTTTCGCGCCGAAGGACTTGAACCGCAGATCGGGATCTACGTCGCGATGATCGAAAGCGAGCATTGTTCGTGCCTGACGAGCAATACCGGCGCGAAGGGAATGTTTCAGTTTTTGGCCTCGACCTGGCGGGATTATGACCCGGATAACAATCCGGATAACCGTTGTGTTCCGGAAAAGGCCGCCAAGGCCGGCGCGCAATATATGAAGGTCCTGATCACGCGATACGGAACGGCGCCCGACAGCGTTTTGCTGGCGATCGCAAGCTTTAACAGCGGTCAGGGAAACCTCAGCAAGAATATGGACAAGGTGCTTTCGAACGCCGTCGGCCAGAATCGGAGTTTCTGGACACTGATGGCAAACAAGGCCGTGATGGAGGGCAAATCGGGCGATCAGTTCAAGGGCGAAAACATCAAGTATGTGCCGAAATTCTTCGCCTGCGCCATTATCGGCGAGAACCCGCAGGATTTCGGCGCGTCGATTCGTCCGCTTTCAACTTACACTCAGTAAGATATGAGTCAATTGTGGCTGAATTTCCGTGACGAAAACGGCGTCGATCGCCGCGTGCCGGTCGACGCGGGGTCGTTCACGGTCGGACGACAGCCGGGCAACGGACTCGCCATTCCGGATAACCGGCTCTCGCGAACTCATTTGAAGATCGACCGTTTCGGCGAGGTTTTTGTGGCGTCCGACTGCGGGTCGAGCAACGGCACGACCCACAACGGTTCAAAACTGGACAAGCCTGTGTCACTGGCGAACGGCGACTGTCTCGTCCTGGGCGGCGGGATCGAGATCGAAGTCGAGTTGATCGCCGCCGCGGTTGAACCCCGCCGTCAGCGGCGAACGATGACTTCGGAAACGGCTGATTCGGGCGACGGTTCGTCGATTCCGCCGGTGATCTTCATCGCCGCGCCCGTGCTCGTGATCATCATCCTCGTCTGCGGCGGCGGACTGGTTTACTTTGTGGGCGGAAAGAAAGATCGGGACGTCGTCATCTTGAACGACACTCCGATTCCCGAAAGAACGACGACGGACGATGATCCGCCCGAATCGGACCCGAGCCCGACGCCAACGGCGACACCTGCGGAGAACCAAAACGGCTCAGTCACGCCGAGCCCGACATCATCGGTCGTATCGGACGAAACGCGCCGGATCGGGGAACACGCGGCGAAATTCTTGCGGCGGATCGCGCTCAGCGACCCGAACGCGTTCCTCAACAGCGCCCAGATCGAGATCTTGAAAGGGCGCGTCGCTTCTCTGAGAGGATCGTCGGCGCTCGGCGCGAATCTGAAACAGGTTTCGGGCAATGCCTCCGAATTCCGTTCGATGGCGTCGGCGCAGGCGTTGAAGCCGGACTTTCTTGCCGCCGCGGCGTTGGCGAAGCTCGGCAATAAACCGGGCGATCCGGTATCGACCGCGAAAACGATGCTGCCGTTTCTCGGAGATCTTCGAATCTCGCTCGGCAACAGTCTGGCTGACGACAATCTGCTGATAATGGCGGATTATCTTCGGCGCGAGCGAAACGTCAAAGGCTCGCTTCAGGGCATTCTCGAAGGTATTCCGCGTTCAAAGATCGGCGGCGCAGATCCGCGTGAGATCCGGACGATTTGGTTTCTCAGGAAAAACAATAAGATCTCCGAGGAAGCGTATGATTTTGCGCTCCGGTTCCTGGCGATCGGAACGATAATGCAAAACCCGAAGGATTTTGACGTCAACGCTGAGCCGGTAAATTTTTAAAGAGAATCTATGAGCGACACAAATGAATGGATAACCGGAAACGTGACGCTGTCGATCAATGGCGCGCCGCTGCAAATGCAGATGACTGTTCCGGCGGCGCCCGTCAAGCCGCAACGGATGCTTCCGATATTCCAGCAGATGACGAATTCGTTTGTCGAAATGGGAGTGAGCGCCGCCGAATCGAACGGCGAAACGGTTTCGTGCCGCGCCGGCTGCGGAGCTTGTTGCCGTCAGATGGTGCCGCTGCCCGAGTTCGAAGCATATCGCATCGCCGAACTGGTCGAAGAAATGCCGGAAGAACGAGGCCGCGAGATCGGGCAGCGGTTCGAAGATGCGGTGGCGGCTCTCTCCGGGACCGACCTCTTCGAGCGTCTTTCAAAAGCCGGCTCGCTTTCGCCATCGGATCGCGAAGAACTCGTTCTTGCGTATTTCCGGATGGGAGTTCCGTGTCCGTTTCTTGAGAACGAGTCTTGTTCGATCCACGCCGACCGGCCGATCGCGTGTCGGGAGTATTTGGTGAGTTCGCCGGCGGAGAACTGTGCGAATCCGAGCGCGCAGGCGATCAAGATGATCGAAATGCCGGTCAAACCTTCGGAACCGCTGCGCCGGCTCGGTCAAACACGTTCGATTGCCGGCGTTGATTTCATTCCGCTGGTTTTAGCGTTAAAATGGAGTGAAAGGAATCCGGAGAAGTTTCCCGAGAAAACCGGTGAGCAGTGGATGGCCGATTTCTTCGCCGCACTGACAAAAAAGGCTGTGCCGACCGGTGAAGCAAAATAAATAAGAAGTTTGTTATCTGCGATTTACTATTTACTATTTCGGACGAAGGATTTACCATAAGTCCCTAATCACAATATGAGCAAGTATCGCAAAATTGTCTGGAACGAAGGGATGCTTCTGACTCCGCATCACTTCCAGCAATGGGATAACTATCACGAGGAGTTCCTCAACTCGCGAGTGCGCTCAATGATGCCGTTCGAATATGGGATCCTTGAGTTGCAGGTCAACCGTGAAGCGATCGCGAATGGTAATTTTCAAATCATCAGTTGTCATGCCGTTTTGCAAGACGGATTGATGATCAATGTTCCTGATGCCGAAGCGGTTCCTGACCTCCGTCCGGTCGGTGATCACTTCAGCCCCGAAGCCGAAAAGCTTGGCGTCCATATCGCGATTCCGGCAAAGAAAGCCGGCGAGGCGAATTTCCAGCCGAACGGGGCGAAGGCAAGCACGAATGTCAGGTTTCTTCAGGAAGGTCTTACCGCAAAGGATGAAACCACGGGCGTTAACGAGCAGACACTCGCCTACGCGAAAAGCAATCTGAGGATAATTTTCGACGACGAGGTGCGCGACGGTTTCACGTCAATGAAGATCGCCGAACTGAAGCGCACGCCGACCGGCCAATTGCAGATCAACGAGGATTTTATTCCGGCGACGCTGAAAGTTTCGGCATCCGCGTGGCTTGTCACGATGCTCCGTCAGCTTGTCGAGATCCTGAACACGAAAAGCGGCTCGCTCGGTGAACAGCGCCGGCAGCGAAACGCGTCGCTCGCCGATTTCACGACCTCGGAAGTCGCGGTGTTCTGGTTGCTGCACACGATCAACTCGGCGATCCCGACGATGGCGCATTTCTTTCGCTCGCCGGTGTTGCATCCCGAGAAGCTTTACCTTGAAATGGCTGAGATCGTCGGCAAGTTGATGACCTTCGCGACCGAACTCTATCCGCGCGATATCGTCAAGTACGATCACGACGACCTTCATTTCACGTTTTTCAATCTATCGATGCAACTCAAGGAGTTGCTCGAAACGGTGATTCCGAGCCGCTGCGTTCCGATTCCGCTCGAGAAGACCCGCGACACGCTGTATGTCGGACGCGTCGAGGACGAGCGGCTTTTGAAGGACGCCGGTTTCTATCTAGCGGTTCGCGCCCAGATGCCGGAATCAAAGCTTATCGAAGGTGTGCCGCGCGTCGTCAAGATCGGGTCGCGCGACGTCATCGACACGATCATCGGTTCGGCGTTGCCGGGCGTGGTGCTGACGCACGCGAGCCCGCCGCCGGCTCCGATCCCGACGCGCGTCGGCTTCAGGTATTTTATGCTCGATACGATCGGACCCTACTGGGACGGAATCAAGGGTTCGAAAGTGATTGCGGTTTATGTGCCGGACGAAATTCCGGACGAACAGCTGGAGATGTACGCGGTGAAACCGTGAGTGGATTTGGGAATTGGGATTTGTGATTTTGGATTTTTAGTTACAAACGGATTTTCGGCATTGGACTGATTTCGGATTTTCACAAATCCAAAATCCAAAATCGAAAATCCAAAATCGACGGATGTCTGAACGAAGCAACAAAAATGATCTCGTAGCGTTTGCCGGACCGGTTTTCGATCTGATCCTGCGCCTCAAGGCAGGGATCGTTCAGCCTTCGCTCGACCTGCGTCCGAAGATCGCATCACTGCTCGAGGATTTTGAAAATCGTGCCGAGCGCTATCGGTTCAGCAGCAAGATCATTCAGGTCGCGAAGTTCGCGCTCGCCTCGTTCGTTGACGAGACCGTCCTGACGAACAATTTTCATCTCAAGGAAGAATGGGAAAAATATCCGCTGCAGCTTGAGTATTTCGGCGAACAGCTCGCCGGCAACAAGTTTTTCGAGAAGCTCTCGGCGATGATCAAACAGATAGACGTCACGGCCGACGCGGTCGAGATCTATTACGTTTGTATGCTTCTCGGTTTCAAGGGCCGTTACGCCGTTTACGAAAAGGACAAATTTCTGGCGATCATGCAGCAGACCGCGAATGCCCTGGTCAAGGCCGGAAAGATCCGTCCGGTCGAGCTTTCGCCGCATTGGCACGCCGATGACCAGCCGGAGCCGCCGAAGCCCAAAAAAATGCCGGCGTGGGCAAAGGTCGCCGCCTTCGGTGGTCTTGGCTTTGCGTTTATAGTTTATTTGATAATGTTCGTAATGACGTCTTTCTACCTGAGTGAAGCGATGAAGAAATTGCCGTTTTAGCGCTTTGAGAACGGCTCAACGCCCCTAATTATGAGCTCGTGGCAAGTCCAACAATTGAAGTTCGCCTTCGGAATCGGAGGCCTGATGTCCTTTTACGGGATCGTCGGATTTTTGACCTATTTCGGTGGTCAGAAGTTGGGGTTGCCGGTCAACACGCGGATCATGGTCATCGTCGTCCTCTTGCTGACGCTGCCATTCACGCTGATTCTCGGATGGGTCGTTTCGCGCCGCAGCAAGAAGAAGGAAGAAGCGGCGAAAAAGGAAGCCGAGGAGAAAACCCAGGCGAAGGAAACTGCGGCCCCCGCTGAACAACCGCAGAAGGTCGCCGCTCCGAAGGGCGATTATGCCGAACTGCCGCAGGGCATCGAAGAGGTCGTCAAGTACCTGCGATCTTCGAATCTTGGCGAAGCCGGCGAGGACGCAGTTTACTCGCTTCCGTGGTATCTCGTCGCGGGTCTTCCGAAATCCGGGAAATCGTCGGTCGTCGTCGGCTCGAACTTGAATTTTCAGACTCTCCCGAGCCAGCGGCAGTCGGAGCAAAAGATCATCCGGCCGACGGCGGGCATCGACTGGCGCGTGACGACCGATGCGGTGTTCATCGACACGGCCGGACGATTTCAAACTGAAGGCGGCGAGGTTGACGAATGGTCCGCGATCCTTGAGACCGTCCGCAAATCGCGCCCGAACCGGCCGCTCGACGGGGTTTTGCTGTTTGCCGACACCGACAAGATCCTGAACGCCGACGAGCGCGAGATCGAAGAGATCGCGAAAGTTATGCGCGCTCGCCTCGACGATGCGATGCAGCGCCTCAAAGTTCGCTTTCCCGTTTACCTGATCTTTAACCACGCGGACGCGATCGAAGGCTTTCGTGATTCCTTCTCGACGTCGAAGAAGGAAGGCGAAACGCTCGTTTGGGGTGCGACGATTCCGCTCGAAAAAAGCGAGACCGCGCATTCGATGTTCGACGAAGAGTTCGCACTGCTCAATGATTCGGTGATGAAGCGGCGCCTGATGCGTTTGAGCGCGCCTTTTCCGCCGGTGCGGCAACTCCGTATCTTCAATTTCCCGCTGCATTTCAATTCCGCGCGCCGCAAACTCGGCGCTTTTGTCACCGCGCTCTTCAGGCCGAACCCGTTCACCGAAAACCCGTTTTTCCGCGGCTTCTATTTGACCGCGTCGCCGGGCAAACGGACGGCGCCGGAACTTCCGCAGACGGTCGGGTCGACATATTTCGTCGAAAAGTTGTTTCGCGATGTGATTTTGCGAGACAAGGATCTCGTTCGCACCTTCCAGCAGCAACGCCAGCGGCCGCCGATATTCAGCTGGTTGTTGACGATGTTTGCCGCCGGGTTGACGTTGATCTTTTTGATTCTGTCGGTCGTCTCGACGGTCAACAACCGGACTTTGCTGAACCAGGCGGCGGACCGCGCGCTGGCGGTGATGAACAACGCCAAGGCCGACGTCAATCGCGATCCGCTGACGAAGAACGCCGATGAATCGACTTCCGAAATAAATGCCATCGAGCAGCTTCGCCTACTGATGGACAAACTCGATGGATATGACCGCAACAGCCCGCCGTTTTATCTCCGGATGGGACTTTATTCGGGTAATCGTATTTATAAAGAGAAACTGTTGAATATCTATTACACCGCGTTGAGCCGCCGGTTTATGGAACCGACGCGGAAGAAAATGGAAGACGAAATGAAGAAGTTCGTCTCCAGTCCGCCGATCAAGAATGCGGCCCAGTTGTCGACGGAAGAAGAGGACTTTCTTGGCAAGAACTACGATCTGCTCAAGGTTTACCTGATGCTGACACCGAATTATCGTGACAAGGCGAATGAATCGGATGTCTTCAACACGCTCAAGACCCATTGGTTCGAAGCCTCGAAGCTTCCGGCTAATCTTCAGGACGACGCCGAAAGTCAGCTCAAGTTCTATGCGCGCCAGGTCGACCGTATCGAGGGCGATGGTCGCTTCCCGATCTACCAAGCGAACGCCAATCTCGTCACCGAAGTCCGGAACAAACTCCGCGCGTTCCCGGCATATCAACGATATTACCGACGCAAGGTTACCGAGATCTCGAAGGATGTCGACGCGAAAACAACGATGTCCGTCGAGGCGATCCTCCAGCGCGAAGGCGGCGTCACGGGCATTGTCGAAGGAGATTATACCGTTCCCGGCGCATATACCATCGAGGGTTTCAAACAAATGGAACAGGCGATCGCGGTTTCGGCAACGGAGTTGACCGGGTGCGATTGGGTCATCGAAGAGAAATGCGATTCCGTCAAAGCCGCCACCGATATGATCGAGTCGCCCGATGCCGGCAAGATTCGCGATCGGTATTTCCGCGATTATTCCGATCACTGGAAAAATTTCGCAAAGGGAATCAAGGTCAAGCAGTTTCGCAAGGAAAACACGACCGAGCAGAACAAGGTTTCCGCGAAAGAAGCCCTCGCGGGGCTTTCGTCGGCGAGTTCCCCGATCAAGATCCTACTGGCCGAGATCTCGAAAAACACGAATCTGGCGACGCCGCCGACGCTTGGCTGGTGGGATTCGATCGTCGGTTGGTTCAGTTCGAAGAAACTTCCGACGACCGGCGCGGATTCGCAGGTCGTCCGCGATTTTCTGCCGCTGACGACTTTCGTTCGCAGCGACAGCAAGGACAAGAAGTCCCCGATCGACGATTATGCTGCAACCCTCGAAACTGTTTCGGGTCGATACAGCACGGTTGTCGATGATAATCGCCTGGCGGAATTGACCGCGAAGTCCGAGGAAGAACGCAACAAGGAACTCAACCTGAAGAATGCGGCGGACTCCGTGAATAATTCAACGAAGCCGTTCAACAAAGATCTTCCGTTTATCGCGGACCTGTTGAAACAGCCGCTCGATAATCTGAAAACGCTGTTCGGCGCCGACACGATCAAGCAGCTTGCCGAACAATGGAAATCCGAGGTCGTCCCGCTCGCGCGCAAGGCCGAGGTTGGTTATCCGTTCGAGGAGACCGAGAGCAACGCGGATTTTGCCAACTTGCGTGAGTACTACGCGAAAGGCAAAGGATTTACGAAGTTCTACGAAGAGAAGCTGAAGCGCTACTTTGACGGCACGCCCGGACAATTGAAGCTAAAGGATCCGGCGAACGCGCCATTCAATCAGGAGTTCGTCGATTATGTGAACAAGGCGCTGACCCTTCGGCAATCCTTGTTCAGCAAAGGCGACGACGTGAAGTTCACTTACAACTTCGAGCTCCTGAATCCGAACGAGGCGGTCGTAGAGATGACGATCGATGGAATAACGATCTCGTCGGTCGACAAACCATCGGCTTCTATCGACTTTCCGGCGACGAGCGGAGGCGCGACCGGCGTCATAATCAAGGTCGTCTCGTCCGGCGCGACGACGACTTCGGGAACGACAACGTCGGGGAATTCCAATACTTCGTCGAACACGGCGACAACCAAACCGACTACGGCCACGGGCGATGAAAAGCCGTTCCTCGGACAGTGGGGGTTGTTCCGGTTCTTGAATTCGGCCGGAATGCAGAAACAGACCGACAACACGTATCGGATCTCTTATCGCCTGAAGAATGGCAAAATGCTTGAAGCGAAGGTCACGCCGCCGGGCGTTGATCCGTTCAACAAAGAGGTCTATAAACTGCGGGCGCCGGAAAATATTTTGAGGTAGGTGAGAAAATGAACGAAGCGAAAAACCTTGTTGAATCGGGAAACCTGAAGGGCGCGATCGAAGCGGCGCTGTCGGTCGTCAAGGCCAATCCGACCGACTATTCGGCACGCATCTTCTTGTTCGAACTCGCCTGTTTTGCTGGCGATTGGGACCGCGCGGGCCGACAACTCGACGTCATCGGGCATCAGGACACGACCGCGATGGTCGGATCATTGATCTACCGGCAGTGCATCGCCGCCGAACAGAAACGCGCGGACTTTTTCGCAAAAGGCTCGAAACCGGAGTTTCTTGAGACGCCGCCGGATTATGTTTACGGGCTTCTGACCGCGAACAATCGCGTCCGCGAAGGAAATCTCGGCGAAGCGCGAGAGATCCTCGACACCGTCGAAGAACAGCGTCCGGCGTTTGCCTGTCGCGTCAACGGCAAGGATGCCGAGGATTTTCGCGACTACAACGATCTGACGTCGGCGATCCTGGAAGTGATAATCAAGGACAGCTACGTGTGGGTGCCTTTTGAACAGATCGAGAAGATCGAGTTTTTCGAACGCAAGTCGCTGCGCGACAACTTCTGGCTCCAGGCAAAGCTCGAGACGAGCAACGGGACGAACGGCGAGGTCTTTATTCCGGCTCTCTATAACGAATCGTGGAAGGCTGACGACGAAAATGTCCGTCTCGGCCGCCTTTCGGATTGGCGCGATGCCGGCAACGAGATCTACATCGGCGAAGGCACGAAGCTTTTCGCGGTCGGCGGTGAACATATGCCCATTTTGGATATTTCGTCGATCGAATTTGTTCGGGAGTGATATGGCGGTCTTCAAGCTATGGCTCGTCGATCGAGGTGCCCGCAGCGAATTCTACTGGGGCGAGGGAACGATGTATGTCTGTGGTCTTTATTTGAAGGAGTATTTGGACGCAGCGTGCAAACAGTCGAACGGCGCCTTTGAATCGTCTGACTTTTCCTGGAGCGGAAGCGCCGGTCAGGTTCAGCCGCACGAGCTTGTCGTTTATTTTTTGCAGGAGCGCCGGCGAAGCATAGTTCAGGCGCAGGGCGGCACGGTGTCCCACGGTTCCGGCGCGACCTACACGACGGGGGCCGGAACGATTTCGGAGGTTTACCTGTCGGAAATGGAAGGCGACAGGGACTATACGCGGCTTGTGGCGAATCTCGCGTTTCACGAGATCCTCCACAACAAGCTGGAACCCAAGCCGCTTGCGGACATTCATAGTCTTGGGGGCGGCGGTCTTTCGTCCCCGGTCGTTAACCGGGGAATGCGGCCGACGGCGTCAGAACTGAAATACCTCGGTGGGGCGCTTAGCAAAAACGTTCCGCAGTACACGCTGAAAATGTAGGGTCGCCCGGGCAGAGTCGATCTGCCCGCGTTCGAACAGGGAGAGAGGAGTTTTCAATGGCTGAGATCGTACCAAAACCGGCGGTAGTTGATTTCGAAGCGATTCTGACACCGATTTCGGAAGAGAATCCTTCGGGCGAGTATCTTCGTTATTCGGGGCTCTATGACGAGGTCTCCGAAGCGCGGCGCGCGGATGAGATCCTGAGCCAGGGCGAATGGCAGACGGAACTAAAGGTTGCCGACTACAAGAAGGTCATCGCGCTGGCATCGGCTTCGATCGAAAAGGACTCGAAGGACCTTCAGGTCGCCGCGTGGTTTGCGGAAGCGCTCATCAAGGAACACGGGTTTGTCGGTCTGCGCGATGCGTTGCGAATGATGACGCGGCTCCAGGAGACTTTCTGGGACACGATGCATCCCGTCATCGACGAAGGCGATATGGAAGGCCGTGCGAACGCGCTCGCGTGGATGGAAGCTCAGGCGGCGTTCGCTTTGAAACAAGCAAAGATTACGGGCTATGTAGGTTATAGCTTTGTAGATTATGAAGATTCGAAGCGATTTGACATTCCCGAGAACATTGAGTCGCTCGACACCGCCGAGCAGCAGAAGTTCAACGAACTGCGCGCCCAAGCCGAGCGGGAAAACCGCGTCACGGCCAACAAATGGCGCGCCGAATTGTCGCAAACCCGCCGCGTCTTTTGCGAAGAGTTAAATTTTCTTCTCGAAGAGTGCTGGACGGCGTATAATGACCTCAACAAGGTTATCGAGGAAAAATACGACCTTAATCAAGCGCCGGGAACCAACAACCTGAAGAAGTCGCTTGACGAGGTTCATACGTTGACGAAGAAAATCCTCGAGGAGAAACGTCTCGAAGAACCGGACGCCGCGGAAGAAGCGGTCGAAGAGGTTACGGCTGCAGATGGCGGTACCGTGACCGTCAAGGCGGCAGGAGTTGCGACCGGCGCGATCCAGAACCGTCAGGACGCGCTCAAACGACTCAGCGACGTCGCCGATTGGTTCAAGAAGAACGAGCCGCACAGTCCGATCGCATACGTCGTCGGGCGGGCCGTGAAATGGGGCAATATGCCGTTCGAGGTTTGGCTCCAGGATGTTATCAAGGACGAGACCGTGATCTACAATCTTCGGCAAACGCTTGGTTTCAACACCAACTTGCCGGAATCGTCGGATCAATAGGCTTTGGATTTTATCGGAAAGTTAGGATTGGAAGAATACTAAACGAAAAGGAGCAGGAAAAATGCCAAGTAAAGAGAGCATACAACATAAAATTGACCGTGTTCGCCCCCCGCGAGTCCAGATCACCTATGATGTGGAAGTCGGCGGAGCGATCGAATTGAAAGAATTGCCGTTTGTGATAGGCGTGATGGGCGATTTCGTCGGCAAGTCCGAAGAACCGCTTCCGGCGCTCAAGAACCGCAAGTTCGTCGAGATCGATCCTGATAACTTTAATCAGGTTCTGGCTGGCATGAAGCCGCGTGTGGCCTTTACCGTTGAGAACAAGATGCAGGACGACGGCAGCAAGGTTGGCGTTGATCTCACCTTCAGCAACATCGAGGATTTCGAGCCTGACAACGTCGTGCAGCAGATCGACCCGCTTCGCAAACTCGTCGAGGCCCGCCAAAAGCTTTCCGATCTGCGTTCCAAGATGGACGGCAATGAAAAGCTCGAGAATATGCTGAACGACATCATCGGTGACGCCGGCAAACAGAAAGAACTGAGCGACTCGCTCGGTCTCGGTAAGGAGGAATAACGATGGCTGACAAAGCAAAACAACAAGAAGCTCAAGTTCAGGAGCAAGCACAGGAGACAAGTCTTCTCGACCAGATTCTGACCGAGGGCCGTCTGGCGCGTGATGATTATCAGCGCGAGCAGGCCAAGGATATGATCGGCGAGTTCGTCAATCAGGTGATGAGCGGCGAGTTGACGATGTCGAAGAATATGGACGTCGCCATCAATGCCCGGATCGCCGAGATCGACCGCATTATTTCGGCCCAGCTCAACGTCGTGATGCATCACGAGGAGTTTCAGAAACTGGAAGGCTCGTGGCGCGGCCTACATTATCTCGTCAAGAACAGTCTGACAGGTCCGCAGCTCAAGATCCGCGTTATGAACGCGACCAAGAAAGAGCTTTTGAAGGATTTCGAGCGCGCGCTTGAGTTCGACCAGTCGGCGTTGTTCAAGAAGATCTACGAAGACGAGTACGGAACGTTCGGCGGCGCGCCCTACGGAGCGCTTATCGGCGATTACGAGTTCGGCAATCATCCGCAGGATCTGGCGCTTCTCGAGAGTCTCTCGCAGGTTGCGGCAGCGGCCCACGCGCCGTTCATCAGCGCCGCCTCGCCGGATATGTTCGGCTGGGACGAGTTCGCTCAGATGACCGAGGTTCGCGATGTGTCGAAGATCTTCGATACGACGATGTACGCCAAATGGCGCAGTTTCCGTGAATCCGAAGACTCGCGCTATGTCGGCCTGACGCTCCCGCACGTGCTCGGACGTGTGCCGTACGGCGCAGCGACGAAGCCGACCGAGTCCTTCAATTTCGAAGAAGACGTCGACGGCACGAATCACAAGAAGTACCTTTGGACGAACGCGGCATATTCGATGGGCACGCGCCTGACCGAAGCGTTCTCGATGCACGGATGGTGCGTTGCGATCCGCGGCGTTGAAGGCGGCGGCCTGGTCGACGGTTTGCCGACGCATACGTTCGAGACCGACGAAGGTGAAGTCGCGATGAAGTGTCCGACGGAAGTCGCGATCACCGACCGTCGCGAAAAGGAGTTTTCGGACAACGGGTTTATCCCGCTGGTTCACTGCAAGGGAACCGATTACGCCGCTTTCTTTGCGACGCAGTCGGCCAACAAAGCCAAGAAGTACGACACTGATTCGGCAAACGCAAATGCGCGTCTGTCGTCGCAGCTTCAGTACATCTTCGCGGTTTCCCGCTTTGCACACTACCTGAAGTCGATGATGCGCGACAAGATCGGTTCGTTTATGTCGCGTCAGGAGGCCCAGATCTTCCTGAACCGATGGATCAGCAAATACGTTCTCGAAAACGACGTCGCTCCCGCTTCGCAGAAGGCAAAGTACCCGCTGCGCGAGGCCCGCGTCGACGTTTCGGAGATTCCGGGCAAGCCTGGCTGTTATCGTGCCGTCGCGTTCCTGCGGCCGCACTTCCAGCTGGACGAGCTTTCGGTGTCGTTGCGGCTCGTGGCCGAACTTCCGCCGCCGGCTAAATAATTGAAATACAGGGGAATAGGAAATATTTCCTGGTATTTCGGCAAAAGCGGCCAATCATCGCGTCTTACTTTCGAAGCGAGTGGTGAGACTCGGAATGATTGATAACCAAAATGGAATGGATTGCTTCTCGCTTCGATGAGGCAATCCAAGGTCAACTAAGTTTTGAAAGGAGCAAGAAATTATGGCACAGGCTGATTATTATTTGAAGATCGATACGATTGAGGGCGAAGCGGACGCCGTTGGTTTTGAAAAACAGATGCAGATCGAATCATGGTCGTTCGGTGCGAACAACTCGGGTTCGGCGGTTCAGGGAACGGGTTTGGGCGCAGGTAAAGTGAGTCTTCAGGACTTTCACTTCGTCGTCCAGAACGGTAAGGCATCACCGCAGCTCTTCCTGACGTGCGCCAAGGGAAATCACATCCCGCAAGCGATTTTGAGCTGCCGCAAGACCGGTGGTGACGGAACTCCGTACACGTACCTGAAAGTGACCTTTGGCGACATCGTCATCTCGTCGTTCCAGACAGGCGGAAGCAACGGAAGTGCGATTCTTCCGATGGAACAGATTTCGTTCAACTTTACGAACATCACGTTCGAATACTTCCAGCAGAAACCGGACGGATCAGTTGCTCTGACCAACACGACGAGCTACGACATCAAGAAGGTCGAAGGAACGGGCGCCTAGTTCTAACCCGATCAAGCTGCCGGCGCAAACCGGCAGCGATTCGATTCGCAAGAGTCAAAAAGGACTTGTACCGTCATTCGACAAGAGTGACGGTACATTTATCTTTGCAAATGTCCAGAATCGACAACGAAATTCGCATCACGCCGTCGGTCCTCGACCGTCTTCTGGATTTCGAGCCCGACGTTTCGCGTGAGGCGCCGAAATCGCGCTCAAAATCGTTGCGGGAGCTCAAGCTGTCCGTGCGGCGCGATCTTGAATGGCTGCTCAACACGCGTACGGTTCACGTTGAGATCGACGAACGGCTGGAAGAGATAAGGAAGTCAGTTCTAACGTACGGATTGCCGGACATTACCGGCATCAGCGCGAAGAATCAGTCCGAACAGAAGCGGCTTTCAAAGGCGATCGAATCCGCGATCCGTTACTTTGAGCCGCGATTTCTTGATGTTCGGGTGACGCTTGAGCCATTGAACAACGTTGACCGGGCGCTCAAATTTCGGATCGAGGCCCGCCTGAACATCGAACCGACGCCGGAACCGATCGCTTTCGACACGATTCTGCAACTTGGAAGCGGCGAGTTTGAGGTTAAGGAAAAATAGGAGACCGACGATGGGAGCTTACGAGCAGTGGGAAAGACTAACGCCTGCGGAAAAGGCGGTCATCGCCTCGATGGCGTCGAACCCGTTAACGATGGCCAAGATTCCCTTGATCAAGATGAGCAAGGATACCGCTTTCGCCGAAACGACAAGCCGTTTCGGCAGCAATGGACATAACGACCGTTCAGACGCTTTCCGGCACTGTTTTTGGTCCGCGATCCTATCGCGCGATATCGGCTATTATTGGGCGAAGTCGTTTACCACCGCGCACGAAAGCAACCCCGGACAACCGCCGGAGGAGAAGGAAATGGATCTACATAACAACTCGGTCGGGTTGAATATCGGTTTCTATTACTTCATCCCGGACTCGAACACGGCGCTATCGGACAAGTGTTTCAAAGCGCTCCAGAATGGTGAGCTGAAAGTTCTGGTTCCTTAAGACGAATGAGCAGGTCATCAACCGTCGCCGTTCTCGTTTTGGCCCAAATGGCGTTCTTCGGAGCGGGTTGCCGGTCGTTGCTGACGCAACCGCCTCCGTTGCCCAGAACAACGGTCGCCCGAAGCGTCAGGCTCGGCGAGGCCTGGCTCGAGATAACTCCGGTCCAACCGCTCGAAGCAACAGCGAGAATTCACTTTCTCGGACTTCGGATGGCGAAAGCGAAGGGTTGGGCCGACGATGCGAGAAAACGGATCCGTTTCGAAGACGGTCGCGAAATTGAAATCGATGTCGCGCTAGTCGCGGAAAACGGAACCGAAACCAGGCTTTACCCCAACGGCTTTGCCGAACTTGTTGAATTTGGGAAACGGGCAGAAAATAGAGAAAACGTCGAAGACGCGGATTTTCAAAAGGGTGTGAGATTCACCAAAATCCGACTTCGAAGCGACAAACCCGTCGAAATCGAAGAGGTTGTCTGGATGGAATTCGAATTCTGATTGAGGACTGATTTGAATTCGGGAATCGATTAAGAGATTAGACAAAGATGCGCGACGAACTGCTTGGCTTCTACGAACGCGAACTCATATTCCTCCGGCGTATGGGCGCGGAGTTTGCGCGCAAATACCCGAAGATCGCGGCGCGTCTCCAACTCGACGAGGAAAAGATCGAGGATCCGCACGTCGAACGCATCATCGAAGCATTCGCGTTTTTGGCCGCGCGCATTTCGCTGAAACTCGAAGATGAACTGCCGGAGATCACCGAGTCGTTCATCAACGTCATTTACCCTCACTACCTTGCGCCGATCCCGTCGATGGCGATCACGCAGTTTTCCTTCGGTTCGCCGAACGACAAACTGACCGCGGTGCAGAAACTCGAACGCGGCGCGCGGCTTAATTCGCGACCTGTCGACGGTACGCCGTGCCAGTTTCGGACTGGTTTCGACGTTGCGCTCTTTCCGTTGGAGATACTCTCGGCCGCGCTTGAATCGCCGGCGCCCAAAGACGGCCGCGGCCGGTTTTCGGAAGCGTCGATCCGGCTCAGTATGCGATGTTACGGAAACGCGAATCTCCACGAAATGAGGGTCGGCGACACCGGCGAGCCGCCAAAGTCGCTGCGTTTCTATATCAACGGCGATCCGCAACTGATCTTTCCGCTCTACGAACTGCTGTTCAACAATTCGACGTCGGTCGAGTTCAGTCCGCGCGACACGCCGCTCAGCAGCAAATCGCTGAAAACGCTGTCGAATATTCAGCTCAAACTTCCGGATCCGATCGTTTTGCCGGCTGCAGACGCGATCAAACAGGTCGGATTTGAAGAAGACGAAGCTTTGCTGCCGTACACGAAACGGTCGTTTCCGGGTTACCGGCTCTTGACCGAGTATTTCGCTTTTCCATACAAGTTTCTCTTTTTCGACGTTTACGGACTCGATAAGGCGATCGATTCGAAGTTCGGCAGTCATTTCGATTTGATCATCCATCTGAAAGACGTTCTGCCGCCGAAGGCCCCGATCACGGCCGACACATTTCGGCTCGGCTGCACTCCGATCATAAATCTGTTCTCCCGAATGGCGGATCCGATCTATCTTTCGCAGCAGAAGTACGAGTATCACGTCGTACCGGACGTGCACCGGCAAATGACGACGGAAGTCTACTCGATCGATGATGTTCTGACATCGGACCCGAAGACCAACACGACCCGCCAGTTTTCGCCGTTCTACTCGCTGCGCCACGCGTACGGCGAGCAAATGGAAAAGAGTTTCTGGTACGGAACGCGTCAGGATTCGCAGCGCGACGACGACGAAGGCACTGAGATGTACCTGTCGCTGGTCGATATCGATTTCAATCCGCGCGTCCCGGCCGTCGAGGTTCTCAACGTCCGGACAACTTGTACAAACCGCGACCTTCCGGCGAAACTCCCGTTCGGCGGACGTGAAGGCGATTTCGAGGTCGAGGGCAGCGGATTGCTTTCAAAGGCGAAGTGCCTGACGAAGCCGACCGAAACGATTCGGCCGGCGCGCCGCCGTTCGCTGCAATGGCGTTTGATCTCGCACCTGAACCTGAATTATCTGTCGATCGTCGAGAGTCAGGAAGGTACGCCCGAGGCGCTGCAGGAGATCCTGCACCTGTACAACTTCGACGATACTTCGGCGGCGCGCAAACAGATTCTCGGGATTACGGGAATCGAAACCCGAAAGGTCGTTCGGCGAATCGGCGACCATATCGGAGCCGGATTCGTGCGCGGACTCGAAACGACGCTGACGTTTGACGAAGAACAGTTCGTGGGCAGCGGTTTGTTCCTTTTCGCGTGTGTCCTGGAACGTTTCTTTGGGCTTTACTCGTCCCTTAACTCGTTCAATCAACTCGTGTTACGGACGCAACAACGCGAAGAGGACGTGAAGGTTTTTCCATCGCGAACCGGAGAACAAGTGCTCCTTTGATGTGGGACTGGGGATTTGGGATTTCGGATTTGTCGCTTTTTTGGCGGTTCGTTCCGCAAATCGCGATTTCGAGTTGATCAGGCCATATATTGAGATTTTTTTGAAGATGTGCGTTTTGGGGTCCGCAAATCCGAAATTCCACATCGCCAATCCGAAATGGAAAAGTTGCCGTTAAATCAGAAGTTGGCCGACGAACCGTACAGGTTCGAGTTCTTTCAGGCGGTTCGGCTTCTTGAGAAGATCTATCCCGAGCGGAAACCGGTCGGCGGCGACGCGTTGCCGGACAGTGAGGTCATTCGTTTCAGATCGCGTCTTGGACTTAACTTTCCGGCAAGCGAGATCCAAGAGTTGAAATCGTCGTTTGACGAACTGACCGAGCACGAAAAGCACGAGATGTTCATCAATTTTATGGGGATGGTGGGGATCAGCGGCGTGATGCCGATCCATTACACCGAACTGTTGATGGACCGCGCGCGCTATCGCGATACCGCGATGTGGTCGTTTCTCGATATCTTCACGCACCGCTCGGTTTCGATGTTTTTCCGTGCCTGGGAGAAGTATCGCTTCCCGGTAAAATACGAGCGCGGCAACGACGACTTTACCCAGAATTTGTTTGACATCGCTGGATTGGGAACCCGCGGGCTGCGCGGTCGTATGGAACTTCCCGACGAATCGCTGCTGCCCTACACCGGACTTATCGCGCAAAAGCCGCATTCGGCCGTTGCGCTCGCCAATATGCTTGGCGATTACTTCCGTGTCAGTGCAAAGATCCTGCAGTTTTTCGGTCAATGGCTGGATCTCGACAAGGCAAGCATTACGCGTCTCGGGTTCGTCAACTCGGCGCTCGGGCAAACGACGATCATCGGAAATCGCATTTGGGATCAGCAGTCCAAATTCCGAATCGTCTTCGGCCCATTATCGTTCAAACAGTTTCAGGGGTTTTTGCCGAACGGTTCGGCGCACAAACCGATGAAATCAATCGTCCGTTTTATGAACGGCACTGATTTTGATCTCGATGTCCGGCTTGTCCTCAAAGCGAGGGAGGTTCCGGGAACGGTTCTGACCACGCGAGCGAAACGGCGTCCGCTTCTTGGCTGGACCTCGTTCCTGAAGACCAAGCCGTTTTTGGCGGACGACGATCAGGTTGTTTTGCAAATCAACAATTGAGCTTTTAGTAAGCATTTTCAGTAACCAAAGGAGAAAGGAAATGAATGTAAATTTGAAATCGCTGGTTGGCAGACTCAACGACACCTGCCGCGGAGCGCTCGAGGGTGCGGCCGGGCTTTGCCTTTCGCGAACCAATTACGACGTTGAGATCGAGCATATTCTGGCAAAACTACTCGAACAAGATGACACCGATCTCCACAAGATCTGCCGGCATTTCGAGGTCAACATCGATCGTTTGTCGAAGGACGTCGAGACGGCGATGAATCGGCTCAAAAGCGGCAACTCGCGGACGCCCGGGCTTTCCGACCGCTTGCCGAATTGGTTTCAGGATGCGTGGCTCGTCGCGTCGGTCGATTTCGGCGAATCCCGCGTGCGCTCCGGTCATTTGATCCTCGCCCTTTTGTCGAATGACGGCACTGCACGGATCGCCCGCGAAATTTCGCGTGAATTCAGTCACATCTCGGTCGAAGGGCTGCAGGCGAAACTCCCAGAGGTCACGGCCGATTCGTTCGAAGCGCGCGAAGCGATGGCGCTTGGCGAAACAGGCGGCACTTCGGGCGGCGCGCCGGTCGCGTCCGGAGTTCCGGGGAAAACCAAATCGCTCGGTCAGTACACCGAAGATTTGACGGCTAAAGCTCGGGCCGGCAAGATCGATCCGATCCTCGGCCGCGACTTCGAGATTCGCCAGGTGATCGATATTCTTACGCGCCGCCGGCAGAACAATCCGATCCTCACCGGCGAGGCCGGCGTCGGAAAAACTGCGGTCGTCGAAGGATTTGCGCTTCGGATCGCACAGGGTGACGTGCCGGAACCGCTGAAAAACGTTGCGGTCCGCACGCTCGACCTCGGGCTTCTTCAGGCCGGAGCTGGCGTCAAGGGCGAGTTCGAAAACCGCCTGAAATCGGTCATCGACGAGGTCAAAGCCTCGCCGCAGCCGATCATTCTCTTCATCGACGAAGCGCATACGATGATCGGCGCCGGCGGACAGGCCGGACAGAACGACGCCGCCAACCTGCTCAAGCCGGCGCTTGCCCGCGGTGAACTCCGGACGATCGCCGCGACGACTTGGGCTGAGTACAAGAAATATTTTGAAAAGGACGCCGCGCTTGCCCGCCGCTTTCAGGTCGTCAAGGTCGAAGAACCCGACGAAGAAAAGGCGATCACGATGATGCGCGGTATCGCTTCGACGATGGAAGAACACCATAACGTTCGAATCCTGGATGAGGCGATCGTTGACTGCGTCAAACTCTCGCATCGATACATCACCGGCCGCCAACTGCCGGACAAGTCGGTTTCCGTCCTCGATACGGCGTGCGCCAAGGTCGCCATCGGACAGGGAGCGACGCCGGCGTCGGTCGAGGATACGACGCGCCGCATCCAGCGACTCACGACCGAGATCGAATCGCTCGAACGCGAAGAAGTGACCGGAGCCGATCACGCTGACCGAGTCACGGAGCTTAAGGCGAAACGAGCCACAGCCGAAGAAGAACTCGCGAAGTTGAACGAACAATGGGCGAAGGAAAAGGAACTCGTCGAGAAAATCCGCAATATCCGGATCAAACTCGAAATGTCGCGGCTCGATACGAAGCCGACGGTCGCGGAACCGGCCGAATCCGAAGAATCGGCGGAAACATCGGACGAGACTCCGGACGAAAATCCGACCGAAGAGGCGGTTGAAGCAACTTCGACTGAAGAGCCGGCCGAAGAATCGAAACCGATTGACACCGAGTTTCTCAGAGCCGAACTCAAGAAGCTCAACGAGGAACTCAAAGCGGTGCAGGGCGAAGATCCGCTGATGGCCCCGGTCGTTAACGGACAGGCCGTTGCCGAGATCATTTCGGGCTGGACCGGAATTCCGATCGGCAAGATGGTCGCCGACGAGATCAACGCGGTGTTGAATCTGCGGCAGACGCTTGGCGAACGCGTTCTCGGCCAGGATCACGCGCTCGAGGCGATCTCGCAGCGCATCCGAACCTCGCGTGCCGGACTCACGGATCCGAAACGTCCGATCGGCGTTTTCCTGCTCGTCGGAACGTCGGGCGTCGGAAAGACCGAAACCGCGCTCGCGCTCGCCGATACGCTCTACGGCGGCGAACGTAACCTGATCTCGATCAATATGAGCGAATATCAGGAAGCGCATACGGTCTCGAGCCTGAAGGGTTCGCCTCCGGGATACGTCGGTTACGGAGAAGGCGGCGTGTTGACCGAAGCCGTCCGGCGCAAACCGTATTCGGTCGTGCTGCTTGACGAAGTCGAGAAAGCGCATCCGGACGTGATGGAACTCTTCTTCCAGGTGTTCGACAAAGGCGTTCTCGAAGACGGCGAGGGTCGCGAGATCGACTTCAAGAACTGCATCATTTTGCTGACGTCGAACGTCGGAACAGACACGATCATGAAACTCTGCGCCGACCCGGACACGAAGCCGGATCCGGACGGACTGGTCGAGGCGATACGGCCCGAACTCGTCAAGCATTTCAAGCCGGCGCTGCTCGGCCGAATGGTGACGGTTCCGTTC
Organism: Acidobacteriota bacterium; assembly: GCA_016715115.1. Taxonomy (NCBI): domain Bacteria; kingdom Pseudomonadati; phylum Acidobacteriota; species Acidobacteriota bacterium. The sequence continues at coordinate 680,936 of JADKBM010000004.1, read as the reverse complement.
TATCCGATCTCCGACGACATTCTGCGTCTGATCATCCGTCTGCAGCTTGGCAAGATCAAGAATCGCATTATGGACAATCACGGTGCGCAATTTTCCTACGATGACTCCGTCATTGATACAGTGGCGAAACGCTGTACCGACGTCGATAGCGGCGCGCGCAACGTTTATAACATCCTGACGGGAACGCTGCTGCCGGAAATGTCGGGCGAGGTTTTGACCCGAATGGCATCCGGCGAGGGAATAAAGAGCGTTCACGTTTCCGTCGGAGCGGACGAGAAGTTCACGTATGACATCAAATAAAAGGCACAAATAGTGAAGGCGGGCCGTGACGAAAAAGGTTTTTCGTTCGGCTCGTCTTCTGATTTGATTCATCGGTCTCGGAGTTGAAATGGCAGGAACACGAAAGGAGTGCATTCAGAACGGTGAAGTTTGTCATGGGCTGTTTATGGTTTCTTCCAATTCCAAAGCCAGCGGAGACGCGCCGTGGTATGAAGCATCCTCGCAGTCGATGGTCGATACATACTCCGGTTACATCGACATCGTTGCGTTTGAATCGAAGGTAGAACCGCGGCTTATCCGGGCGATCATGTTTATGGAAACGACCCACGGCTACTACGACGCGCCGCTTAATTGGGTCGGGAAAAACAAATCGATCCTGCCGATGAACATCAACGTCGAGTATTGGGGAAACACGTTCGGAACTCGCGAAGAGATGCAGGATCCGCTGAAGAATATCCGCGCCGGTGCCGAAATGCTCCGCCGGATCGTCGGCAATATACCGACCGGATCGTCGGTCGAACAGATCGCGACGCTCTACAACAACATCAACGCGACGACAGTCAATAACTACGGGATGCGCGTGAAGAAGATCTACGATGACAAACCGTGGACCGAAATGAGCGTTCCGGGATTTGAGTAGGGACCTGACTCGCAACGTCAGGCAATTGAAAGAAGATGGCAACAACAACACAGGACAACAGACTGCTCAGTATTGCGACGCCGCTCGGCAAGGATTACGTGCTCATCAGCAAGTTCACGGCGACCGAGGGAATTTCGCAACTGTTTCGGATCGAAGCCGAACTTCTGCACGAAGAGAATGACGTGAGCTTCACGCCGACCAAGATCGACCCGCAATCGTTGCTTGGCCAGGGCGTCACGATCCGCGTGACTTCAAACGATGGGGCGACACGCGATTTTTCGGGTATGGTCAGCGAGTATGCGCAGGGCATTCGCGACGTCCGTTTCACCGTGTACCACATCACGATCGTCCCGCATATCTGGATTCTGACCCAGAAAAGCCAGAGTCAGATCTTTCAGCAGATGAGCGTTCCGGATATTCTTCGAAAAATGTTCAAGGGCTTCGAGGTCAAATTCGAGCTTCAGGGAACGTTCGAACCCCGGAACTACTGCGTGCAATATCGAGAGACCGACTTCGACTTCGCGGCGCGTCTGATGGAAGAAGAAGGGATTTTCTACTACTTCGAACATTCCGGCGGCAAAGACCGGATGATCATCGCCAATACTCCGCAATCGAACGCCGAGTGTCCGAGCAAGAGTCAGGTCAAGTATCATCGTATCGGCGAGGAAGAGTACTTTTACGGTTCGATCAGCCGATTTGCGAGCGACTATCGGGTGCAGACGGGGAAGGTCACGATGTGGGATCACAACTTTCAGTTGCCCTCGAGCCATCTCGATATGGAAAAGACGAGCATTTACCAGTTCGGGGACAGCCAGAAACTCGAGATGTACGATTTCCCTGCGGGCTACGCGCGCAAGTATGACGGGATCGGTCCGTCCGGCAACGAGCAGGCCGGCGAACTTAACAAGGTGTTCCCCGACCGCGAGCGAACGCTCAAGAATATGATGGAAATGCTCGACGCGGGCGTTTATCTCGCCGAAGGGAATTCCGATTGCTGCGCGGTCACGTCCGGTTATCGGTTCACGCTTTCGAATCATCCGAACAACGAAGTCAACGGCCAGTATATCTACACGGCCGTGACGCACAGCGCCCAGCAAAGCCCGTCGTACGTGTCGAACGAAGCGGTCACCGATCCTTATACGAACGAGTTCAAGTGCATCAGCTACGGTTCCGGCGCTCCGCCCTTCAGGCCAAAACGCTCGACGCCGAAACCGGTGATCTACGGCAGCCAGACGGCGATCGTCGTCGGACCTTCCGGCGAGGAAATCTTCACCGACAAATACGGCCGCGTCAAGGTCCAGTTCTATTGGGATCGCGACGGTCAGGTCAATGAATCGAGTTCGTGCTGGGTTCGGGTCGCGCAGATCTGGGCCGGAAACAAATGGGGCACGATGTTCATTCCGCGCATCGGAATGGAGGTCGTTGTGAACTTCCTCGAGGGCGATCCGGATCGTCCGATCATCGTCGGTTGCGTTTACAACCCGCTGACGATGCCGCCTTACACGTTGCCCGACGAGAAAACGAAATCGACGATCAAGTCGAACTCGTCAAAGGGCGGGCAGGGATTCAACGAGTTTCGTTTCGAAGACAAGAAGGGCGAAGAACAGATCTTCGTTCACGGCCAGAAGGATCAGGACATCCGGATCAAGAATGACCGCCGTGAGCTTATCGGAAACGATCGTCACCTGATCGTGACCCGTGACAAGCGCGAACGTGTAAAACGCGACGAGCACATACTCATCGAGCGCGATGAGATCGAACGGGTCAAGCGCGATTACCATCGCAAAGTTGAGGGAAAAGCGGCTTTCAAGACCAATGAATCACATTCGCACGACATCGGCGGCAATTCGGCCGAAAAAGTCGGCGGAAGCTATGCGATGGATGTTTCCGGAAGCTATACGGTAAAGGCGAGTACGATCGTGCTCGAGGCCCAGACCGGCCTCACGATCAAGGTCGGCGGGAATTTCGTGACCGTCAATTCGGCCGGCGTTCAGATCAACGGCACGATGGTGATGATCAATAGCGGCGGCGCCGCCCTTCCGTCATCGCCGGGCAATTGCGTTCCGCCGCTCGACCCCGATGAGGCCGAGATCGCCGACAACGCGGAACCGGGAAGCGACGCGCCGACCTATAAGAACCAGCGCCGGCAAACGCCGCCGGAAATGGCGCCGACGTACTCGAAACCCTGGCACAATCCGAAGTCGCCGAAGAACAAGGACAAAAAGTCCTGGGTCGAGGTAAAGCTCAAGGATGAACACGGCAAGCCGATGGCCGGTGAGCGATATCGTGTTGAATTGCCTGACAACGAAACGATCGCCGAGGGTACTTTGGACGAAAAGGGCAAGGCGAAGGTTACCAATATCGATCCGGGCAACTGTAAGATCTCGTTCCCGAAGATCGACGGTCGGGCTTGGAAAAAAGGTTAAGAGTGAAGAGGAAGAAAACGAATGGCGAAGAGAACCGTTAAGGCAGGAGTCGGAGATTCACTCTGCAATATCGCATATCTGAACGGATTCGGAGACTGCAAACCGTTCCGAGAAGAACCGGCGAACGCATACATCGTCAACCGCGCGGTCGATCCCGGACAAGTATTGCCGGGCGATGTCGTAACGATCCCCGATTTCGTCAAAAAGGATGATGGCGGCGGAACCGAGGCGACGCATCAGTACGTGCGCCGCGGAACGCTGGCAAAACTCAGATTCGTTCACGGATCCGTGTCGACGACGGTCGACAACGACACGGCGCTGACGTTCCTGAATGTCAGCAATTACATCACGAATCAAGCCGGCACCGCGGATGGAAACGTGGCCTTTCCGAATTCGGCCGTCCGGACATTCAACGCCGACGCCGACAAGGACGCGGACGTCTTCAAGGTCGAAGTTCTCGATATCAATGCCGCGGGCGACCTGGACGTCGAACTCGAGGTCCTCAAGCCAAAGTACGACGCGGCCGGAAAGGTGACGGGCCACGAACAGTTCCCGGGTGCGATCCGGGGGCCGCGCCAGCTGAAACCGAAGGCGTCAAAACAGGGTTCGACCAAACGATTCCGAACCTGCTATTTGCGGTTGGTCGTGGATCCGGATGACAAAGCCGCAGCTGCCGATCAGACGCTTCTCGCGTCGGATATGCACGACAACGGGGATTCAAAGGTGGAGATCCTCGATCAGAAAGTGAAGGCGTCGTATGAGATCAAAACCTGCCCTTCCAACCCGAAGTGCCGGTCCACGGTCATTTTGCCGATCGGAAACAATCGCAAACGGATCAGGCTTGCGATCAACGTGCTTCGCAAAACACCGGGCGGGGATCTGATCGTTCCGTTGGCCGACGCCGAACGCCGTGTTTGGACTTGGTTCCGAAGGGTCTATGCGCAGGCCAACATCGCGCCGCGGCTTGTTCACGCGACCCGCGGTGTCGATCCGATGGAGAATCTCGTTTCGATCTCGAACGACAGCGGTTTGACGGCGCGCGGTGACGGAAGAATCGGCTTTACGATTCATTCGGCCGGAAAACCGGATCAGGTCGTCGGGCCGATCACGCCTGCCGCCGGCGACACGCCGATCAAAACGGCGCGTGCTCTGGCGGCGAAGGTAGTTGCTCCGTTCAAGGCGGTCGCGAGCGAGAATCCGGCGCGCTTCGTCGATAACGCGAACCGAAAGTCGGCGGACATTTTGATCACGGAGCAAGGCGGCGCGCGCGTCACGATCACGATCGACGTACCCGTGGCGAACCGCGATACGCGCCAGACGATCTCGATCGGCGTTGTCAATCCGATGAATCTCGAGTCGTGGGCGGTTCCGAACGGAAACAACAACTGGAACGCGGGTTCCTTGCAGCAGCGGACGGTGTTGAAGAATTTCGACAGCAAGGACAAAGCTGACGACGACACGGTTGATATTTTTGTCGTCGAGCAACTGACGGGCGGTAATCGCGGCGAGGCGATGATGTCAAATCACCGCATCGATCCGCAACGCGCTTCGGTGACGAAAATAAAGTGGTCAGCTTTTCTGATCCGGCGTACGATGAATGCTGGAGATGCGAATCCTTTTTCATTCCCGCACGAAGTCGGCCACGTTACCGCGGAAGTCGTTCACGCGACGGGTGCGGCCAACCAGTTGATGACGGACGGCGGCACCAGCGGCGCGAACGCGGTCGGCGGTTCGAAGAGAATCCGTGACGGAGATGTTACTTACGATGCGCCGGCGGGCGATTTCAATCTCGTCCGCCGACTGCGGACGGAAGGCGCCCCGTTGTTAGAGAGTTGGTAGGTAAGCGATTATGAAGCGGTATTTTTACATCTACGGACTGATTTTGGTTTTCGTCCTGTCGAGTTCCGCCGCGTGCCGAGGAGAGCAAATTATGTCGCAAGAAACGAATAATCCCAGCGTTGAAAGTTCCGGCTCGTCAGATGGACGTCCGATTCCGGAATTGGACAGGTACATCTTCGACGCCGACCCGTACACTTCGGGCGTCGTGCCGCGCAAACTTCAAGCGGCGGAGGTCGCTCGTTACCTGATACGCAAGGTCAAGAAGGATATTGCACTGAAGTCGGTCGTCCGGGTCGAGGACGTCGCGCGCTTTTACGAAACGAGCGAAATTGTCGGCGACTTCAAACAATTCCTCGACGGCAAGGAATCGGGCGACGACGATCAACGGCGTTCGATCGTTTTCGCACGCATCATCGCCTACCTTGGGAATGCCGAAGACCTCGCATTTGCAACGCGGTATTACAAGTATCTCAGCGGAAAGGCCCAATCGGTTCAGGTTTTTGAAGAACTGACGCTGCTCCACGAAGCGCTCGGACTCGGCGAGGGTTCGACCGAACTGAAGCAGAAATTCGAATCGCGCGCGCTGGAACTTTCAGCGAAGAAAGAAACCGATTTTCAGGCGCGGATCGATTACAACAAGTTCAGCGAGGACCTGGCGCAAAAGATCTTTCGCGCGAGCAGAGTTCAATCCATAAAGGACCGGGTTCTCGGAATGTCCGATCGCAAGCAGCGCATCGGCGAAGAGATCAAGATGTATCTGTCGCTTGAATACGGATTTTTGGAGTTTTTGCAGCCGTGGGCGACCGGCAGACTGAGGCGCGAAACTTGGGGCGCTCAACCGGCGGACCAATCCGTGCGCGCCGAGAAGCCGGAATTGAAACAGGAACTTGTTGAGGAATTTCGCAAGTTTCTCGAGAATATGAAATCGATCCCGGAGATCGAACCCGAAGACGAACAGTCGATTCAATTGCGGCTTCTCCGGGCGATCAAGTTTTTCGATGGAAAACTGTCCGATGCCGAAGAAGGAATTCTGCGCATCAACAAGGGCAAGCAGCTTGATCTGCTTGCGAATGAAGGTTTCGGACTTTAGGGAGAGCGAGTATGCCAACAGGACCAGCCGCGAGAATCACAGATAACGTCGTCCATCCGTTGCCGCCGGTATTGACGCCGGGGCCGGGAAGTCCAAATGTACTCATCGGATTTCTCCCACCTTGGCGCGGGATTCCGGCGGCGGCGGCGGCCGCGTTGCAGGCGGCGAAGCAAGTCTCCGATATTGCGATCCAGACTGCCGAAGCGGCAACCACCGCCGCTGCGGGAACTCCGGGCGCACCCGCGGCGTACGCCGCCGAGCAAGCCGCGAAAACTGCGGCCCTGACCGCTTTGAGCAGTATGATCAGCGGAATGGCCGGAATGTCGGACATTCACGCCTGCGTGACACCTTCACCCGTCCCTCCGCACGGCCCGGGCGTGGTCATTGATGGTTCGGCGACCGTTTTGATCAACAATATGCCGGCATGCCGTTTGGGTGACACGATAATCGAACCGCTCGGCCCGCCGAACAAGATCGCGAAAGGTGAAATGACGGTGATAATCGGAGGATGAACGCATTTGGGATTGCGGATTTGGAATTTCGGATTGATTTCGATTTCTCGCGAGTTTCCCAATCCAAAATCCCGAATCCGCAATCCCAAATGCCATCACGGTCGCGTCATATTCACGGGGACGACCCATTCGTCGAACTGCTCGCTCGTCAGCAATCCGAGTTCGAGCGCCGATTCCTTCAGGCTTAACCCCTTCTTGTGCGCATTCTTGGCGATCTTCGCCGCATTGTCATATCCGATATGCTGGTTGAGTGCCGTTACGAGCATCAGCGAGTCATTCAGATAGTGGTCGATCTTCTCACGATTCAACTCGATGCCGGCAACGCAAAACTCTACGAATCCCTTGCAGGCGTCATTCAGCAATCTGACCGAATTAAGGAAATTGTGGATCATTACCGGCTTGAAGACGTTGAGTTCGAAGTTGCCCTGCGAGCCGGCAAAACCGATCGCCGCATCGTTGCCCATCACCTGCGCCGCGACCATCGTGATCGCTTCCGATTGCGTCGGATTCACCTTGCCCGGCATTATCGAACTTCCGGGTTCATTTTCGGGAATAACAAGTTCTCCGATTCCGCAGCGCGGGCCCGATGCGAGCCAGCGAACGTCGTTGGCGATCTTCATCAGGCTCGCCGCGAGCGTCTTCAAAGCTCCCGAGGCGTAAATCACCTCGTCGTGCGCCGACAGCGCCGCGAACTTGTTCGGATGCGCGCGGAACGGCAATCCGGTCAACTCGGCGATCTTCGCCGCTGCCTTGTCGGCGAATAAAGGGTGAGCGTTCAAGCCTGTCCCGACGGCCGTGCCGCCGATCGCGAGATCGAAAAGTCCGTCAAGCACCTGCCGAAGGCGCGCGATGTCGCGTTCGATCAAACTCGCCCAACCGCCGAATTCCTGGCCGACGGTGATCGGCGTCGCGTCTTGCAGATGCGTCCGGCCGATCTTGACGACGTCGGCGAATTCCTTCGCTTTCGCGTCGATCGCGTCGTGGAGAACCTGGACGGTCGGGATCAACGCGGCAAGACGTTCTGCGGCGGCAATGTACATCGCCGTCGGAAACGTGTCGTTCGACGATTGGGACATATTCACGTCGTCGTTCGGATGGACAGGTTTCTTCGATCCCATCGCGCCGCCGGCGATCTCGATCGCGCGGTTCGAAATAACCTCGTTGGCGTTCATATTGGTCTGCGTTCCGGAGCCTGTCTGCCAGACCCGAAGCGGAAAGTGTGCGTCGAGTTTGCCGGAGATGACCTCGTCCGCCGCCCGCACGATGAGGTCGAGTTTCTCCTTCGTTAACAGATTCGACTTCAACTCGTGATTCGTCAGCGCAGCTGCCTTCTTCAGAATTCCGAGCGCGCGGATCATTTCACGCGGCATCGTATCGAATCCGATGTTGAAGTGATGGAGCGATCGTTCGGTCTGCGCCCCCCAATATTTGTCCGATTCGACGGCGATCTCGCCCATCGAATCGGTCTCGATTCTTGTCGGTTTTGTATTTGTTGCTTCTGACATAGATTTTTGTTGATTGCGGTTAGTAATTGCCTTGATTATACTTGGGAATTCGTGAGCGTTAAAGTTACTTGGAAGGACAAACAACACAATGAAACTAACAATTCGCAAGCTGGTTTCGATCGGCGTTTTGATGATTGCTTTCGGCGCGGTTTCGACCGCCTTCGGACAGCAGATTACGGGCGGATACGGCGATGCCGACGTCAACGACAAAGACGTTAAAGCCGCTGCCGCGTTCGCAGTCAAACAACTCGGCAACGATGAAGCAGCATCAATCACGCTGGTCAAGATCGAAGCCGCCCGTCTGCAGGTCGTCGCCGGACTCAATTACGAGCTATGTATGGAGGTAACGGTGAAACGCGGCGCGAAGAAGGCCGCGAAGCGCTTCGTTAAGGCCGTCGTTTACCAGAATTTGAAAAACAAACGTGAGCTGACGCGTTGGTCGCTTTCGACCGATCCGCAAAACTGCGGAGACTCAAAATGACAAAAGCGTTCAGATTGATCATCGGCGTTTTGCTAAGCGTCATTTCCATCGCCGCTCAAACCCCGGATCTTCCGCGAACGGGTGCCGAGTTATCGAATTTTGAGGAAACGAGCCGTTATGACGAGGTTTCGTTGTTCATCGCCGGGCTCCAGAAACGAGCTCCGAATCTCCGTGTCGAAAACTTCGGCGAGTCGCAGGAAGGGCGCAAATTGCCGATGATGATCTTGTCGGACCGCGCCGTTTCGACTCCGGCCGAAGCGCGCGCGCTCGGACGGCCCGTGATCTTCGTGATGGGCAACATTCACGCCGGCGAGGTCGAAGGCAAAGAGGCAGCGCTCAACCTCGCGCGGCGCCTGCTGTTCGGCGATCTCAAGCCTCTGCTTTCGAAACTGACGATCCTCATCGCGCCGATCTACAATGCCGACGGCAACGAGAAAATTTCGACCGACAACCGCACGAATCAAAACGGACCGATCGGCGGCGTCGGTGCTCGCGAAAATGCGCAGAAGCTCGACTTGAACCGCGATTATATGAAGCTCGATTCGCCCGAGGCGCGCGCCTTGGTCGGTGTCTTCAACCGCTGGGATCCGCATCTGACGGTCGATCTGCACACCACGAACGGGTCGTATCACGGCTATCACCTGACGTATTCGCAGCCTCTCAACCCAAATACGGATCAGGCGATCCTCGATTTTCAGCGGAACCGGATGATGCCCGCGATCGCGGCTTCACTGCTGAAGAATTTCAAGTTTCGTTCTTACTACTACGGCAATTTCACGGGATTTTCGAACACGCCGAAGGAAGGCGCCAAGACCACGTGGGAAGCATTTACGCACCAGCCGCGGATCGGCCAAAACTACGGCGGGCTTCGAAATCGCCTGACGATACTTTCCGAAGCCTACAGTTACGTAAGTTTCAAGCGCCGCGTCGAAGTGACCGAGCGGTTCGTCGAAGAGATCTTGAAATACAGCGCCGCGAACGCCGTCGCGATCAGGTCATTGACAAAAGCCGCCGACGACCGGACAGTCGCCGGCCTGGCCGGGAAAGGACTCGCGTTCGGCGTCGAATTCAAACCGAAGGCACTGCCGAAACCCGTCGATATTCTCGTCGGCGAGGTCGAAAAGATCAAAAATCCGCGATCGGGCAAAGAGATGACGGCGATGATCGAGGACAAGTACAAGCCGCTCCGGATGGAAGACCTCGGGATCTTCGAGGCGGTAAGATCGGTCGCCGCGCCGAAGGCTTATCTGATCAAAGCCGACAAAGCGATCGTCGACAAACTTCGCCAGCACGGAATTCAGGTTGAGGAACTATCGGCGGAACTTGAAACCGAAGTCGAGGCGTTTACGGTCGAAAGCTTCGAAAAGTCCAAACGCCCGTTCCAGGGCCATAACGCGATGACGGTCAAAGGAAGCTACGCGACGGAAACGGTCAAATTGCCTGCCGGGACGATCGTTGTGCGCACTGCGCAGCCGCTCGGACGCCTCGCCTTTTATTTGCTCGAGCCGACGAGCGACGACGGACTCGTTGTCTGGAACTTTTTTGACGCCGGCATCGAAGCGGGAAAGGCGTTGCCGGTCTACAGGTTGATAGGCGACGCGAGTTTTGCGAGCCGGATAGTTGGGAGTTTATAGCGCAAAGTGCAGAGTGTGCCCCACTATGCACTCTGAACTCTGCACTGTTTGATTCCGCTTCGAACCTGATCGCGTCTTCTTTTGTGGCACGGAATATGCCGTCCTTGTGATGCGCCGGCGCATAGATTGCGTGCATCTTCAGCTGGCGCGCTGTTTCAGCGTTGATGATGTTGCGTTTGGCCCCGGCCGGCGGTTTTGTTTTCTACTCAGCTTCATTTCAAGTTCGCCTTGATCGCGCTCCATTCTTTTCCGACTCGAAGCAGTGCCATATCAAGATCGCGCGATGCGGCGGCAGCCTGTGACGTCGGCGCGGCGTCGACGTCCTGGAGCAGATCGAGTAGCGATGCGAACGCGCTGTGCAGTCGATTCAAAGGAAGATCGGGAAGCGCCCTCGGTCCGTTGCCGCCAGTGCCGTTGAGCAACCCGTCGACGCGCTTCTCGAGCCCTTTTTCCTTTATCTTTGCTTTCAGCGACTCAACCTCGTCAATAAGTTCGCGCGTGCCGCGTACACCCTCAAAGGCCCGCATCGACAAGCTGAACTGCATCTGCAGATCGGCCGCATTTGCCGTCACTCGCGGATCCATCCGAACCTTCAGGCTTTGCGTGTATGACTTCCCATCGACCGTCAACTTCAACGTGTAATTGCCCGGCATTACGAATGGTCCGAGCGGTTCGAACGGCGTGTCTCGGTAGATCGCCGAGATTGGAAGGTCGAATCCGTCGACCGCTGGCCGCGGGTAGCGAAGGTCCCACACGAATCGTTGCATACCAGGCTCGTTGATCAGCCGCTGATGCGGACGGATCCAGTAGGTCGGGAACCGGAGTCGATTTTCGTCGTATTCGAGCGGTTTGTCGTCGCTTGAGAATTTTCGGACCGATACGCCGGCGGCGTCGAAGATCTCAAGGAGGACCGGCGAAGTCGGCCGCTCCTTAAGATAGTAATTGATGATCGCGCCGTCCGGCGGATTCTGGCCAGCCGGCTCTTCGGGCGGGAAAGGCGTGTCGGTGTGAACGCTCCGGCGGACGCGCGTCGCAAGCTGCGGCGCGAACAGCGAATTGCCGGATGAAGTATTCGCGTTGATCTGCCGAAGCGGCGTGATGTCGTCAAGGATCCAGAACGAGCGTCCGTGCGTTCCGGCCACTATGTCATCCCGGTGAACGACGAGGTCGCGGATCGAGGTCGCCGGCATGTTGAGCCTCAGCGGCTGCCAGTTCTCACCGTCGTCGATTGAGAAATACACGGCCTGCTCGGTGCCGCAGAACAGCAAGCCTTTGCGCACCGGATCTTCGCGGACGGCATTGACGATCCCGCCGTCCGGGATTCCGTTGACGATCTCTTTCCACGATTTACCGCCGTCGCGAGTACGGTATATGTGCGGTTTGAGGTCGTCGAGACGGAACGTGTTGACCGCCGCATACGCGGTGTTAGCGTCGAAGCGCCCGCCGTCGATCAGCGAAACTTTCGCCCACGATTTGAGTTGCGGCGGTGTGACGTTCGTCCAGTTCTTGCCGCCGTCGCGCGTGACGTGGATCAATCCGTCGTCGGTTCCAGCCCAGATCGTGTTGATGTCCTTGCAAGACGGCGCGACCGTATAAATGACGCCGCGCCGCGGCATTGTTTCCATTTCCTTCGTGCGGTAAACGCCGATGTTTTCGGGGACTTCCCATTTTTCGCGCGTCAGGTCCGGACTGATGATCTCCCAACTCTTGCCGCCGGTCATCGTTTTGAAAATGACGTTGCCGGCGTAAAAGAGCGATCTCTTGTCGACGGGCGAGAAGATCACGGGCGCGGTCCGCAAGAATCGGTATTTGCCGGTTCGAACCGCCTCTGGCGCAACGTTCTGGACCTGTCCCGTTCGCTTGTCGAATCGCGTCAGTTTGCCGCCGTAGATTATGTTCGGATCGAGCGGATCGGGCGCGACATAACCGTATTCCTCGACACCGACGGTGCGCCAGTCTCGTCCGATGATCGCGCCCGTGTCGCCGCGAGATGAAACGCCCGCCGAGCCCGATTCCTGTTGTCCGCCGTAAACCCAATACGGATACTGGTCGTCGGTGATGACGTGGTAGAACTGCGCCGTCGGCTGGTTGTACCAACTTGACCAGGATTCGCCGCCGTTGACGGTGATCGTCGCGCCCTGGTCAGTCGCGAAGAGCATCACGTCCGGATGTTCCGGATTGATCCATATCCGGTGATAATCGTCACCGCCCGGCGCGCCCTTGAATCCGGTGAACGTCTTGCCGCCGTCGACCGATTTGTACGATGCGATGTTCGCGACGAAGATCGTGTCCGGATCCTTCGGATGTACTTTGAGTTCAGCAAAGTCGCTGCCGCGTCCCCATAGCCGAGGGTCGCCGTTGACGCGTGTCCAGTTTTCCCCGCCGTCGCGCGAAACATAGATTCCGGCAACCTGCGGATTGGCGTCGACGGTTGCGTAGAGCCGATTCGCATCGCTGCGTGAGATCGCGAATCCAATACGTCCGAGTCCTTGTTCGAAGGTTGGCAATCCTTTCGTCAGTGGCTTCCAGGTGTTTCCGCCGTCGGTCGATTTTTGGAGCCCGCTTCCCGGACCCTGCCACGCGCCGTTCTCCCACGGTCCCTGGCGTCCCGCCCAGAGATCGGCGTAGATCGTGTTCGAATCGTTCGGCGCGAATTCGACCTGCATCGCGCCGGTGTCGACGTCCTTGTAAAGCACTCGTTCGAAGGTCGTTCCGCCATCGGTCGAACGATAGATGCCGCGTTCCTCATTCGGGCCGTAGGGATGGCCGAGGACGGCGACGAATAGTCTGTTTTCGTCTTTTGGGTCGACAGCGATCGAAGCGATCTGCTGGGCCTCGCGCAAACCCAGATGTTTCCAGGTCTTGCCGCCGTCGTTCGAACGGTACATTCCGTCGCCGGTCGACAGATCCGGCCGTTGAAGCCCTTCGCCGGAACCGACATAGATCACGTTCGGGTTCGACGGCGCGATCGCGACATCGCCGATCGATCCCGTCGGCTGATCGTCGAAGATCGGCTTCCACGTCCGCCCGGCATCGGTCGTCTTCCAGACACCGCCGTTGTTGACGCCGATGTAGAACACGTTCGGTTGCGACGGAATTCCGACGGCTCCGACCGTACGGCCGCCGCGAAACGGGCCGATCATTCGCCATTTCATATCTTGGAAGAGTGTTTGATCCACTTTCTGAGCAGACAGCGGCAACGCGAAGAACACATAAGAAACGACGATCGTTAAGACAAAAGCGAATGTACGAAACATCTGAAGGGTCTCCTTTCTCTGGATGGAAAAAATTGCGGCGGAACGATAATTCAAGAAGTGCTTGCGAATCACTCCCGCGCTGATTATAGTTGCTATTCACGTCGCGGCAAAGCCAACGCGGCAGCCTCCGAATAGGCTGAAGGCCCGCTTTCTCGGAGCCTTTTCAAAATTCGAACCGTGCTGAATAAATTGTCTCCACTGCGTCGGCTTTGGTTGACCAATTGATGTGATTAACCTATAATCTGATATTTTCGACTGGTGAACAAATTTTCGCCAATTCCGAAGGAGCTAATCACACAATGAGTTACGCAATTATCAGAACAGGTGGAAAGCAGTTCCCGGTGACGACCGGTCAAACCTTGCGCGTTCCGAGGATTGAAGCCGAAGCCGGCAAGAAAGTCGAGCTTGAAGCACTATTGGTCGGCGAGGGGAAAGACGCGAAGATCGGCGGCGACGCGACGGTCAAGGCGACCGTCGTCGGTCACGGCAAAGCCGATAAGGTTATTGTTTTCAAGAAGAAACGCCGCAAGCAGTACAAGCGCAAACAGGGTCACCGTCAAGGTTTCACCGAGATCACGATCGAGAAGTTTTAGGAGGAGGACGGATTTCGGATTGGTGATTTCTGATTTCGGATTTCTTATCGATCCGAAATCCCAAATCCTAAATCCCTAATCCCAAATGTAGTTATGGCTCATAAGAAAGGTGTAGGATCATCACGCAATGGCCGCGATTCAGCGGCACAACGGTTGGGACTTAAGAAGTTCGGCGGCGAGCACGTGCTCGGCGGCAACATTTTGGCGCGTCAGCGCGGCACGAAATGGAAGCCTGGCAAAAACGTCGGTCGCGGCAAGGACGACACGCTCTTCTCGCTTATCGAAGGATTCGTCAAGTTCGAGAACAAAGGTCAGAAAGGCAAGTTCATCAGCGTTTACGCTGATGGCGCGCCGGAATTGGCTCCGAAAGCGGCTTAATAGCTGCAAGCATTATGAAAACGCCGGCGTCGCAATTTGCGATGCCGGCGTTTTCCCGTATTCATTGCTTTCAAATATACGGAACTATGATCTTTTGTCCCGGTTTGATCAGATTCGGGTCGGGACCGATCTCTTCCTTGTTTCCCGGAACGTCGTAATAAAGGAATTTCCACTTGTTCATATCGCCGTAGTATTGCTGCGCGATCTTCGACAACCAGTCGCCGGATTTGACGATATGGATCCTCTGGCCGCCCTTCCCGCCGCCGGTCGGCGGCAGACTGCCTCCGATCTGCGGATTTACCTGAAAGTCCGGTTTCTTTTCGATCGGCTTCTCAACCGGCTCTTCCTTCTGCAAACGCTCGAAACACTTGTTGTAAACCATCTTGAAGAGCGGAAAGGCGTACGATTCGACGGCGATGGCCCCGTTTCGGTCATCGGCGGGCGTGAGCAGTGTCGGTTGGGGTTCGCCGTACTCCCAGATAGTGTCGCGCGGTTCGTTCGTATAGGGATTAGTCGCCGTTCCCCAGGGAGTTCCGCCGACTCCGCCGTGCGTCGCGTGAAATTCCGATGTCCAGCGAACCGTTTTTCCCGCGTCCTGCATTGTCGTGCCGCATTTTCCGAAGGTGATCCGCGAGTGCGTTGACCAGACATTGCGTGTCGGTTGAATTACGTACTTGACCGAATCAGCAATTTTCGTGTTGGCGAAGTTCCCCCAACCGAGGCTCGCAGAACGGTCGACCGGATCGAAGAGGATCATGCATTCGACCGGAATCTGCTGGTAGTATTTCAGCCACCAGGCAACCTCGATCATCGCCGCCGCGCCGCGACTGTATCCGCCGAGAAAAACGGCTTTCGCATTTCCCTCGTTCCAGTGTTTGACGACATAGTTGTACGCGTCTTCCGCGTACCATCGCGTGTCGACACCCCAAGTGTAAGGACCTCGATGATAATACGGAGGCTTCGACCAGTATGTGCTTTGATACTGATAGGCCAACCGCCTGACAAAGCTTTCCTTGAAGGTGTTGCCATAGTCGTTGTCGTTTTCCGCGGATGTGCCGTCAATTCCGGCGTAAATGATCATCTTAAGTCTCCCGTGATTATGATTATCTGTCGTAGGTTATTTCCGATATTGATTCGGTTGATTCGAAGGTATCGGGAATGGATTTCCCTTCTTCGGAACCCGTGCCGCCATCGCCCGGCCATCGGTCGTCGTCCACGGCTGTCCGTAGAAAAGAGCCGCCGACGGGCCATTCAGCCTTTCGTCCAGTAGACTGCCGCCGGTGGGAATCTCCGTGTCGACCAGATATGTGTTGTAACCGAGATTGATGTTCCCGCGTTGTTCCGGATGGAGTTCCGGTAGTCCTTTCGCAACGACCGTCCAGCGGAGTGTCCGCCAGACCTCATTGTCTTTTCCGACGGTGCAGACCCAGTTGCCTTTGTAGTCTTCAAGCGCGAGCCGATTCGTGTCGCGGACGTTGCCCCACGTCAGCGGCAATGTCATTCGGACCATCTGAAAACGGATCTCTTCCTCGTACGGCAAGCCGGCTTTGTATTTTGGCGTCAGGCGATCCTGATGGATTTCGCGATACCAACGCGGGAGAGTGGCGACGACTTGTGTCGCATACGGCATCGGCCCGGGCATCGAAAGCGCCTTTCCGTTTACCGTGCATCGCAACTCTCCGTGCGGGATATTTTTGCCGACGTCGGAAGGTGAAAGGCTGAAATGGAGCTCAACGTGATTCGCGCCGCTCCGCTCGGGACGCTCCGAAACGTCAAAGTACGGGATATAGCCGCTTGGACGAACGAAGATGAACGAAACCGGCGCCTCGTTGTGGCGATTGATGTAGTAACGCGGCGGATCTGTTCCGGCTCCCTGGCCGGACGGCACGCGGGCGACGGTGCGGACATCGATCTTGTATGTCCGAACGAATTGTTCCTGATTTGTAGCGCCGTTGACGACAAAGACGCCAACTTCAAACTCGCCCGTTTCCTTCGTCGCCGATTTGCCCTGCCAGCATTCGGCGGTCCGCAAAAAACTCTCGTCGACATCATTCGCCGTCTTGCGGTACGCCCAGGCTCCGCAGCGCGTCGAAAAGACCGTTCGGCCCGCCTTCGTCACGACGAACTTCAAGCCGCTTCCGTCCGGGTAGTTGCCGATCACGCGAACCCAGTATTTCAATGTCCAACCGGTCGCCGTCGGTATGTTGTTGCCCTGCAACTCGGTTGTCGAATAAGCCTCAAACCAGGTGAAGCCATCGTCAACGATATCCTGCCGGTTTTGCGCGAACGCCGAAAGGGTCAACAGAAGAACGGCGACCGTCAGTTTTGCTGTTTCTCTCAATCTCATCCAATTGCACCCCAAGAAAATATTCGCGATTATCCCATAAAACCAACAAAACTCCATACTAAAACAACTCGCTACGACTTCGTGAAGTCTCCGAGATAGCGACGTCAACGACTGCTGCCTTTTGCCGTTTGATCACAACTTGGAGTATGAATGCGATCAGTGCCAGCGACCGGCCCGGACCCGTTGAACTTCGGCATATTTGTATTCTTCTTGTGTTTAGCGTCGCGAAAAGTCACGTCTGGAAAACCTTTTTTCGAGTTGTGCGAGATTTTTTCAGTCAGGCCGAAAGCTGTTTTCCACAGCCTTCGCGTCCGTCCTACGGTGCTTCGTCCTGCAGTAAGTTGTGCGTCAAAGACTGTTACGAAGTTTTCCACAATCTTTTCCACAGGGCTGCGGAAAACTTATCCACAGGTGGCGAAAAGAAATGTCAATTTAGGGGGTAAAACCTCAAGTATTTTCTACTTGACTCGAAAAAAAAGGGGAGTAGACTGGAAACATAGTCGAGATTGCTTACGGGCATTTTGACCGGCCCAGGGAGAGGCGAGCGGAGCGGTGACGCACCGTTCGAGAGCAGCGAAAACGGAAACTAGTTGCTATTACGCCCTGGATCGAAGCCGAAAGGCTTGGCTCGCGAGAGAGCCGAAAGGCGATCTCAGGCCATCCGGATAAAAACGGAAGGCGCTCGACGGCAAGGAACCACCGGAGAGGAGCGAAAGTCGTCTGCAGGCGAAAGTCGGCAGGCCTCGTTGCCGGGAACGTAACCGGCGGTGGAGGAAAAGCCACCACAACAAAAACCTAGCGGCAAGCCGGATCGAAAGACGAGGCGCGAAATGCGAAAGCAGAGTAGAATTGCTGACCGGAATCGGTTCTCCGTTGAACGATGTTCGGTATACAAAAAACGGCGGCGAGTAGGGTGTACATTTGAAAGCCGCCAACCTTAAAAAGAAGCTTCGGCGGACGTTTAAGGACAAAATTAAGGGCCGGGTCGAGAAATCGACACGGCTCTTAATTTTTTGTTTCAAGATTCAAACCGATCACTCGGTCGAGTAGTTTTCCCCCGCGAAACGGGCGAAGATAATTGATCTTGCGGCGTCCGCTTCGCGTATGTTGCTCTTTTCGCGGATTCCAATGCGCCTCCGTCGAAGGTCTATCAGAAGGTCCTCGGCCGAACCTAAAGGAGCGTGCTCGACCCTCTAAAGAAACGAATGAAGATTTCAGGCCCTGCTCGCCCGTATTTGACCTGCTTACCGATTTTTAATGGACAAACGCATTCGGTACCGGCAGGTCGCCCGCTGCGCCGAACTGCTGGATAAGAATGCCGGCGGTCGGGAGCTGGGCGTACCACGTCGAGGTCGACGGGCGGAAGATGGCCGCGTCGGCCTTGCCGTCGCCGTCGTAATCGCCCGGCACCGGCACATCGCCCGTCGTACCAAACGGGAACGCATAGAACGAGAAGTCTTCCGATCTCAAAACGTACCAGAAGCCAGTCGAGGGCCTGAAGACCGCGATGTCGGCTTTGCCGTCGCCGGTGTAGTCGTCCTGCACGGGACGGTCGGTCGAGACTCCAAAGCTGAAGACGCGAACCTGTGTGTCCGAGCTTCGCAGATACCACCATGAGCCGTCACCGGGGCGAAAGACCGCGATGTCCACTTTGCCGTCGCCGTCGTAATCGGCCGTGACAGGCTTGTCCGTCGAGAGACCGAAATTCAATATCGAAGTCCCGCCGCCGCCCGAATTCAAGACAAACCACGTCGAGGTCGAAGGCCGGAAAACCGCCGGATCGGTCATGCCGTCGCCGTCGTAATCAGCCGGAGCCGGAATATCTCCGTTCGCACCAAACGGGAACGAGAAGAATGAAGAATCCTCGCTTCTGAGAATAAACCAGAAACCGGTCGAGGGCCGCCAAAAAGCGATATCCGTCTTCCCGTCACCCGTGAAATCTCCCGGCACGATCTTGTCCGTCGCCATCCCAAATTGAAGCGCCGGCACCTGCCCGTCGCTGCTCCGCTGATACCACCACTGCC
Organism: Acidobacteriota bacterium; assembly: GCA_016715115.1. NCBI lineage: Bacteria > Pseudomonadati > Acidobacteriota > Acidobacteriota bacterium. The sequence goes on along the minus strand of JADKBM010000004.1, from coordinate 661,931 downwards.
CAGTCGACGGCCTAAATATCGACAAATCCGTCTTCGAATCACCATCAAAATCGGCAAACTGAGGCTTATTAACAAAGTTCAAGATTGTTAGATTGGTCTGCAAGTTGCCAAGACCGGAGGAATTGATCGGATTCGACAATCTAAGATAGAAGTTCTCATTCCCTTCATATACACGGTCGCCCAATATCTGAACAGAAACTGTGGCTGAAGTTTGTAATGGAGAAAACGTAAGAGTGCCGCTCGTCGCAACGTAGTCGCTCCCGGCCGTCGCGGTACCGTTCATGGTTTGGAAATCGACCGTTACCGTTTCTGTCGATTGATTCGTAAGCACTACTGGAATATCGACAGATCGTGGGCCTCCAACTGATGGTTCCGTGACAGAAATGCTCTGAGCTGACGATATGTAAGGTCTGTATTGGCCATCAATTATAGAAAACGCACACGACGCCGGAGCGATAATTTCCGAGTTTGGACCGGTCGGATTGCTAAGAACCAGACTTAGGGATTCGACTCCTTCATAAACGTTGTCATTAATTGTGTGAATACTAAGTTGCTTTACGGTTTCACCGACCGCGAAGTTCAGCGTCCCGTTTATGGGCACATAATCCGATCCGGCGGTTGCTGTCCCGTCTAAAGTCGCATAGTTAACCGAGCTCGCGACTGCCGTATTTCCGCTTCTAAATACATTGATAGTTGCATTCGCTGCCCCTTCGTATACGGAACCCGATGATCGCTCAAGTGCATACCCAAGCGGAAGCGTTCCAGAAGCCGAGACGAGGGGACTCTGGACTATGAAAATCGAACTATTTCCATCGCTGGCTCCCACTCGAAAAGCCAATCCGTTGGCACCCCAACGGATAAGGTTCGATGGGGATATATTCGGGTACGGATTCGGATAAGGAATTGTACCCTGCAAATTATACGTATCCATATCGAACGCTACGATACTGTCGCTCGTGAGCATAAATGCCTTTCTCAAATTTGAATCAACAACAATTGATTGTCCTCCAAAATACGATCCCGGTGGGTAAAACTGTCCTGAAATTGCTCCTGTCTCCGGATCTAAGACACGGCCTTGGTTGGTATACAGCCGTCCGGACTCAAACAAAATATTTTGATTTGCAATTTCGGTAACCCAACGAAACGTGTTCAAAACGCTGAGGCCGTTGGCGTCAACCGCAAGTTTCGAAAGGCTTGACGGCGTTGCGCCGTCAAAAGCGTATATCACGTTCGGCGTTCCATTATGTTCGAGATCTCCACCAAAAATGTTTGCCGACAAGGGTCTCGCAAAACCGTTGTCATATATCTTGACTCCGTCTGATCCTCGGGATACTACTAAAGAATCAGTTGAACCTGGTAAGACAAGAAGATCGACGACATTGTAATTGCTGAAGGGCAAACTGAATTGTAATCCCGAGGTTTGATTAGCGGTATCAAAGCGGCGAATTGCGTTAGCTCCGCGCAGATGTGTGTAAAGCGTACCGCCATCATTCGAGAGCGCAAGCTTTGCCGGTTCGCTCCCAACAAAAGTTGAAGAAATGACATTTCCGTTGTTTGGATCAATTCTCGTGATTGTATTCCCTAGACCGGGACCCGCAACACCTGGAATGCTTGCATATATGTTCCCGTCGGACTGATTGTACAAGATGTCGTTATTGCGAACATTTACGCGCCTGATAAACGACATGACGGCGGGCGAGGGTGAAGGTGTCGGCGTCGGGGCCGGCGGCAGAATTATTCCTGGGCCTATCAAGTCCGACTGAACGAAATAGGTTAGATTGTCCTCAACGCTAATTGCAACCCCATTTGATCCCCAACGAACAATGTCGACCGGATATCCAGAAACGCCAATAGCAATGGTTCCTATCAGGACAAAAGTATCGATGTCATACGCACTAATCTCTATTCCGGTGTTTCCGCGTATCGCAAAAAAAGCGCGGCGCGACTGAATGTCAACACAGAATGGACGTTCCGAGCCATAGGAGTCGGCCCGGGGAAACGTGCCGATCGCGTTCCCAGATACAGGATCCAAAACCTGTCCATATGAATTGTAGAGACGTCCACCAATAAACCTCAGTTGCTTGCCTGCCGATCCCGGAGCTGATGAGACAGAAGCTATACCACCAGCATTAATCGTCATTCTTTGCAGAAGGTTACTATAAAAGGTGTTACCGAAAAGTAATGTGTCGGTATCCGCAAAAGTTATTGCCTCGCCCGAACCACCGACATTTGTTCTTTGCACACCATCGTCGAAGATCGCTATCCCCCTCGAACTGGAAGTAACCGCGTCAATTCGAGACACTGCCACGACGCTGGAATTTGTGGGCGAGACTGCAAGATCAAATGGCAATAATGCCCCATACGCGGCACTAATGCCAGCCGGAAAGAGTTGGCCTGCTGAACCGGAAGAGATATCAAACCGCCTGATCGCCCGCGCTCCGTCCAACGTAACATACAGCGAATTCCCGTCATTTGCTAACACAAGCTTATTCGGCTCGCTGCCGACCCAAACGCTTTTTTCGATAGCTCCCGTCGTCGGATCGATTGTTACAATTGAATTACCAATGGAATCGGTTCCGCTGGGAATACTGGCGTAGATTTTGTTGCTTTGCGAATGGTAAACAAGAGCATTTGACCGTCTAGCGAATGCGTTAATGCTTGTGACAAATTGCGGCGAGGTGACTTCGGCTTTGGCAGTTTTGGCTTCGGAACTTTTCGGTTCCTTTGTGTTCGGCACGAACTTGCTGGCGGAGGCCGAAACACCGGTCCACCAAATTGCGGCACAAGTCGAGGTTAGCAATAAAACTAATGGGATAAAACGACTATGGACGACGAATCTATACATATGGGTTTAAGGTTCGAATTGTAAGTCTGAGATGAACAAAAGAGACTCTGGATTAGCGATTTACGCGATTTGGTCACCTACGCTTGTCCCATCAATGAGTGTATAACAAACACGACGAGCCCCACAACAATTTTGAACACTCGAATGCAGATGTTTAATTCTTGTTTTCCGAACTTCATTTTCATTGCCGCTTACCATAAAGGCAATGCGGATTCTCGTTGTAAGACTTGGATCGATCGGGGATATTGTGCATACGTTGCCTTCGCTCGCGGCGGTGAGAGGGCGTTGTACTTTTTTGGCGACGGTGCAAAAGCAGGGCAGGGAATATTGGAAGCGTTTGATGCGCAGAATCCCGGAAGTTCCGTCGCCTTAACGATAAACGGTGCCGTCGACGGGTACTATTACAAGCGACCAGGGCAGGCCAGAATTTATTTCCGCGGATCGAAGTCGGATATTCGAAACAATCCTCGATTATTGCTGCATGAGGTTGTCCATTTAGTTTATCCATCGATTTTTTCAAGCGACTCAGCTACTAGTTGGAGGAACCTCGATCATATACTCATTACGAAATTTGATATCGACAAACGTCCAAATGAGAGCGACTCTCGGACTGTTTCCAGGTTTTTCAATACCGGTTGCAGAACAGAAGACAGGTTTGGTAACTCAATCCCGTAAGATTTTCGGATTGAGAATTCATAAATGGAGAAAGAAATGTCAAGAAAATCGCATCGTGTTCAACTACTTTTCGCCGTTTTGACCAGCGCCGGCCTTATGCTGCTCACGCATTCGCTCTGGCACAGCGATTCAAAGGATCCGATTTCAGTTGACGTGAAGGCTCAAAAGGAAAATGAGGATTGTGACCTGATTGACTTCCGTTACCTGATCGTTTCTGACGATCGATTCACACCGAAATCGCGCGATATTTTTGTCTTTATGGACAAGAAGTTGTTCACAAAAGAAAATCTCACTAAGCTGTTCGCTCGACTTGCCCCGAAGTATACGGATGCAAAAATACTTAGCATAGTGGTTATCACAGATTGGGAGCAATTTCGCGACTGTGCCGCAACCGGTCGTGGAGGTACTGATCAAAAGCCGTCCGACCCGAATTTGCTTGAGGCCAGATACTATCGGGATGAAAACCGAGAGCACTTTACTTATATCCCCGAACCCGGAAAGGATTATGTTAAGGTCGACTTGAAGAGGAAGTGATTGTCAGATGATAAATCCCGAGCAACGGCGGCGTAAATAGTGTGAACTCGTGTGCTCCGCCGGCGGCAAAGGCAGTGCTAAAGGGCAGAGTCCCGCGAAAGAAAAGGCGTTGCCGAAATGATGAAATCCAAATGAAGAAAGAGGAGCTTTGCGATGAAAGTTGGCTTGATTGGTTGTGTATTGGTTGTTTGGTTTCATGGACTGTTCGGGGTTGCCTGTTTCGCACAACAGGATCCGGGCGAGGTTGAATATCGTGAAATCTGTTTGATCCCGGAATCAGATGGTGCCGCTCGTTCCGTTAAGTTCAATTCCTATCCGGTCGATAAACAGATCGACATCTATTTGTACTCGCAGGTCGCCTTCGAGGGCGGCAAAGGAGATTTTCTCCGATACATTATCAAAAACGGCAACAAGAAGGTCCTTGGAATTTTTTCACGAATTCGTACCGAGAAAAGGGCGTTGTTCCGGCTGTTATTAATAATTGCGATCGACCGCATTGACAGCGAGACGAAGGTTTTTTCGAAACGGGCGGAACTGCTGGAGGAACTGATGACCCTTAAGATCGTATCGGACGAGGGGGCCGACGCAGTTGATCGGTCAATCGATATGGATTTTGAATCGATACGAAAAGAGATAATTGACCGATCGAAACGGAAGTAAGATCCGGACGAGATTGGGAAACGGCAGGCGAAATCCGGGGCTCCGGCGCGCGGCGATACCGACAACGCGATCAACATTCCGTACACGATGAACTACACGCACGATGCTTTCGGTCACATCACGCAGTTTTCCGGCGCCTATTACAACACGCAGCACACGTCGAACTATTCTTACGACAACACGAACCGCAGTCCGTACTGGAGTTACGACGCCGAGGGGAACATTACCATCGACGACGAGGCGAGCTACACGGTCGATGCGGCCGGACGTTTGGTCAGGACGTCGCAGTTCGATCCCGACAGCGGGCTTCCGATGGCGCCGACGCGGGATTGGTTCGACGGCAACGGGCGGTTGGCAAAACGCGTGAAGAACTTCGGATCGACCGATCCCGCGCCGCAGGCGAACTATTATCTGCGGTCGTCGGTGACGGGAGCGGTCCTGTCGGAGACGGATCAGACGGGGCGGAAATTGAAAACCTTCGTGCCGGCGAACGGGACGACGCTCGCCGAGCAGGAACTGGTGACGATCGGCAGCACGACGACCGAGAAACTGACGTTCATCCATCAGGACCCGTCGCTGGCGAGCCTTCAGCGGACCGACAACGCCGGCAACCTTGTAAATTCGAACGCCCGCGCGGGCGAGTACGACGCTCTCGGACGCAACGTCGCGGATGCGGGACCGTACGTGACGCTCAACACCGACCCGCCCGTCGGCGATTCAGGCGGTTCGGGAATCAACCTCGACGGCACCGCCCAAGGCTACCGCCCGGGGCGCGGAAACTATCTCGTCGACGGCCTCCCGGTACCGGAAGACTACGCCAGGGATCTGATCAATTCGGGCCGGATGGGCGGGATCTTCGGAGTGGTCGAAGCCGCCGTCAGAATATCGAACCGGGATGGTCAATGGATCGACTCGGACGGGCCGTGCACGGTGTCGCCGGGCAACGACTTTTGTGTCGGGACAGCCACGCGCTACTTTCAGCTAGACTCATCCTGGGGCGCGTCGGGTTTGATGAACGGAATGCGGGGAACGCCGTCGACGGATGATCCCGTTTCGCATGTTACTTCCGCTTCGGGTCCTGATCCGCTACCGCCGCCACTCCCTCCGACTGATTGCAACAATAAGGTGTTGGTTGACGTTTCAAACAACGCTTCAGATGCATCCTCTGATGGAGCCGTGAGTAAGACGCCGTACCTGAATGCAATCGTGGCACAGGACTTCAACGACGCCGTATGGGCAATCGCGGAAGGCGGCGTTGTCGTTGGATTCACCGATTTATTCCGACCGTTCGACGTGCAGGTCGAGTATTGGCGTCGTTATCAGGAAAACCAGAAAGCCGCCGCCAACGGGGAAAATATCCCTTATCCTAACATCAAGAAGGCTGCCCGTGTAACGCCGAATGATTATCCAGGGCGAAGTAATCATGGCGCTGGGTTTGCCTTCGACATGGGCCTAAATTTCCAAAATAGACGGTTGAAGCGTGGTAAATTCAAAGGGAAAACTGTTCGCGAAGTATTTGAAGCCTTCGGCTTCTTGCGAAACGAGCCAGATGATTACCCGCATTTCAATTACAAGGTGAAGCCGACGGAAGCCCAAAAGTTGGAAGCACAGAATTACTATCGCGATTGTCTTTAGGACGATTGCGATTAGCCGCCAGATATTGTGAATTGAATTTGTTGAGGTTTTGACAACGGTGTGTTTTCTGGCGAATTCGAAACGGGTACAGAGAATATGTTTAAGTTCTTTTGCATTGTGTTGCTGATCATGACGACCAGTTGGGACTGCGCCAGAAGCTCGAATCCGGACGCAGATCGTGAAAGTGGGCCACTGGTGAAAGATGATCCACCGAAGTTCGGCTCGATGCGGAAGATAGAGATGTCATTCGCGGCGTCGATTGCCGTTAAGTCAGACAACGGATTTTTGATCATCGGAAATGACGGAATGGCGCTGTTGGATGAGAAGGGCGACCTGGGACAGTTCCAGAAATTCAAAGTGGTCTCGCAGTTGCATTTCGACCGAAACGCGGGAATTCGACGTGATCGAGAACCGATTCGAGATCCTCAGCTATGTTCGCCGACCGCAGGAATATCGGCCGGGATCACGGTGGTCGTCTTTGCCCAATGCGATCACAGTGACGAAATTTGGCGAGTTGCAAGAACCGGGGAAGAAACACGTGTTGACGTCATCAGTTTTCCGTATTGGGACGAAAAGAAGAAGAATCAAACTCTTTTGACTGCCGTGTCGGGGAGCGGCGGAAGTATCTTCCTCGCCGGTAGTCAAAAGAACGACCCGATCCTGCTCGAAGTGAACCCGGCGACGTGGGCTTCGCGAATTGTGTGGAGAGGCGACGCCAAGCTTGGAACCATCGAAAAAGTGATGTTCATAGGCGCTCGAGGATATATGCTTTTTAGTAGCGGAGCTTTCTATCGATCGACCGACAAGGGGGAAACGTGGGACCGATCATCGCCGGTATTTGGCGAATTCGCGATCGGTCAAACAGATATGGACTTTCGCAACGAGAATGAAGGTGCCGTCTTAGCGAAAGGCGTGATCTATGCGACGAAAGATGGTGGAACGTCGTGGCGCAAGGATGAATCTGCGATAGGGGATGAAGATGGAACGGTTTCGCTCGACAGCGATTTGTCGCTGATCACGACCGGAAACGGTGGAATTGCATTCAAATCCAGTGATTCCAACGATTGGACTCACCAACAGGTACTTCCATCCATGCCAATCGCATTCGCGGCAGTACAAAACCGCAAACTGGTCGTTTTTTCGCAAGGCAGCTTGTTCTATTCCGCACTGCAAGACCGTCGATAACGTCGTAGCCAGATTCCTGCTTAAGTGAAACAATCGGAACACTTGAGCAATCGCTCTACTTGATGAGGTTTTTCGAATAACTCGTGCGCCCAGAAACACTTTTCCGTCGGATGGAGAACCACTGAACCGAGGATCGCACCGCAGTCCTTTCGGGTTAAGATTGATGCGAGCGGACGCCAGACGAAGATAAGAGTGAAGGACGTGCGTGGATCGAACCGCTATGATCTTTTTGCAACTACTGGAATTGCGGGTAAATCAAATAAAGTCATTGAGTTCATGGTTGAGCTCGAGGATAAGACACTTCGGGATGTGAATCTTCTGAAGCCGACGAATGACCCTGATCAAGACGCCCTAAGCGTCTCCGATTTTCCCAACTGGTTTTACTTGGGCGTTGGTGACCCAACGGTCAGTGAACACCCAACAATGGTTCTGCCATTTTTGAAAAAACGGACGATCAAAGTCGAAGGCGGTTTTTGCTCGCTTTGGATATCTGAGTTCCAGCGTAATTCCGTCGAACGTAACGTAGTCGATTCGGCAGTCCTGGAGATAACGTTTCAGACTGAATCGTGCGATTGTATGATCCCTGGAACCGACGCGGTGGGGCAATCATTATCACGCCCCGCGATCGGCCTGCGCGCGGCGATACCGACAACGCGATCAATGTCCCGTACACGATGAACTATACGCACGACGCTTTCGGTCACATCACGCAGTTTTCCGGCGCCTATTACAACACGCCGCACACCTCGAACTATTCTTACGACAACACGAACCGCAATCCGTACTGGAGTTACGACGCCGAGGGCAACATCACCATCGACGACGAGGCGAGCTACACGGTCGATGCGGCCGGACGTTTGGTCAGGACGTCGCAGTTCGATCCCGACAGCGGGCTTCCGATGGCGCCGACGCGCGATTGGTTCGACGGCAACGGACGGCTGGCAAAACGCGTGAAGAACTTCGGTTCGACCGATCCGGCGCCGCAGACGAATTATTATCTGCGGTCGTCGGTGACGGGAGCGGTCCTGTCGGAGACCGATCCGACGGGGCGGAAACTGAAAACCTTCGTGCCGGCGGGCGGGACGACGCTCGCCGAGCAGGAACTGGTGACGATCGGCAGCACGACGACCGAGAAACTGACGTTCATCCATCAGGACCCGTCGCTGGCGAGCCTTCAGCGGACCGACAATGCCGGCAACCTTGTAAATTCGAACGCCCGCGCGGGAGAGTACGACGCTCTCGGACGAAACGTCGCGGATGCGGGACCGTACATAACGCTCAACACCGACCCGCCCGTCGGCGATTCAGGCGGTTCGGGAATCAACCTCGACGGCACCGCCCAAGGCTACCGCCCGGGGCGCGGAAACTATCTGGTCGATGGCCTCCCTGTACCGGAAGACTACGCCAGGGATCTGATCAATTCGGGCCGGATGGGCGGGATCTTCGGAGTGGTCGAAGCCGCCGTCAGAATATCGAACCGGGATGGTCAATGGATCGACTCCGACGGGCCGTGCACGGTGTCGCCGGGCAACGACTTTTGTGTCGGGACAGCCACGCGCTACTTTCAGCTAGACTCATCCTGGGGCGCGTCGGGTTTGATGAACGGAATGCGGGGAACGCCGGCGACGGATGATCCCGTTTCGCATGTTACTTCCGCTTCGGGTCCTGATCCGCTGCCGCCGCCGTTCGATGTTTTCAGGAAGCCGGAAACTCAAAAAGCATATGATCTAGCACTCGCCCTGTTAGAAGACGAGAACTGCCGGGGCGCCGTTTCATCCGCTGGCATCAAAGATCCCTCGGCCCTTCTGAAGGAACTGAAGGCGGCAGGTTCTATCAAGGAACTGGAAAATGAGGACAGCGGCTATACTGCCTACGCTTATCAGCGAAGGCAGGGCTGGTCAACTGGAGGTATTGACCTATACAAGGAGTTTTACAATCCCAACTTAAATAATCAAATTGGAGGTAAGGACGCAAAACAACTGAATCTGACCCTTGAGCAAAGACGTGCATTGGTCATGTTGCATGAGCTGGCGCATGTTACAGGTCGTTACATCCATGCAACCAATTTCGCCGACGAAACAGAGAGTGTCGCGACCGTTAACCAGCGGATCTATGATGCCTGTTTCATGCGAAGCGAAGGTGCAGGGGCAAAGGCAAGGGTGCTTTGACAGTTTCGAGTTAAAGGATGTCGAGGAAGGCAATTTCGGGGTGTTCTATGAAGCTATTGATTCTACTTGTGTTGGCAGTCGTCGCAACGGCTATGCTTTCGTGCACGGGAGATATTCCGGCTCCACCGGATCCGATCCGGGATTTTGCGGTCGCGGATTCCGAGAACATCTGGATCGTCACGCGAGATTCGGACGTTTTTCACCGTTCGGGATCAGAGGTCGAAAAAATCAAGCTGAAGGCACGTCAGGTGTTTTTCTTGAATTCATTCGAGGGCTGGCTGCTTGGCAAAGACGGTCAGACCTGGTCAACAACCGACGGCGGGGCGAAGTGGCTGCCGCGCGGAACGATCGGTTATGATCAGATGAGCGATTACGGCGGGCAATTGGTCTTTGCGAGTAATCTCGACGGCTGGATCGTCGGGGCCACTGGGATCGTTTGGCTGACCGAAAATGGTGGTGATACTTGGAGTCGCGTTTACCCAAACGACGAACTCAACTCCGAACTGCGGGGCCGCGGTTCGATGGGTTATGTTCCGATCGATGCCGATAATGGGTGGATGGGAATGGACGGCGGCTACATCCTGCGAACCCGAAACAAAGGCAAAACGTGGGAAGTTACAAGCGTTGGTGATGACTGCTCAATCCTTTCGCTTTTTCCATTTTCGAATGATGACGCGATCGCGTTCTGTTTTGAAAGAAGCAGGATCTTGCGGTGGAATTCGGTTGAGGGAACTTGGATGGATGGGCCGCGAAATCGAGAGACAGCGAACGTCGGGATCTTTTCAGCATCTTTTTCTTCGAAGCACGTCGGCTGGGCGGTGGGAATCGAATTCAACTCTGACACGCGTCAGAAGGCGAAAGGAGTGGTTTTAAGAACAGTCGATGGTGCCGAAACATGGCAACGACAGCAAGTCGAGGTCTTTGGCGAGCAATGGAAGAAGGTGAGGTTTTTGAACGAAAATGACGGTTGGCTCGTCAGTCAATCAACCGTTTTTAGAACAACCGACTCCGGCGGAAACTGGAAGGTTGAGTTCGAGGCAGACCCCGTTGTACGAAAACCGTGGCGATTCAGAAAGTGAAATGCGCAAGAACCGGAGCCGAGGGTGAATTGAAGTCCCTCGTGCCGGCGAACGGGACGACGCTCGCCGAACAGGAACTGGTGACGATCGGCAGCACGACGACCGAGAAACTGACGTTCATCCATCAGGACCCGTCGCTGGCGAGCCTGCAGCGGACCGACAACGCCGGCAACCTTGTAAATTCGAACGTCCGCGCCGGAGAGTACGACGCGCTCGGGCGCAACGTCGCCGACCCGGGACCGTACGTAACGCTCAACACCGACCCGCCCGTCGGCGATTCAGGCGGTTCGGGAATCAACCTCGACGGCACCGCCCAAGGCTACCGCCCGGGACGCGGAAACTATCTCGTAGACGGCCTCCCGGTACCGGAAGACTACGCCAGGGATCTGATCAATTCGGGCCGGATGGGCGGGATCTTCGGAGTGGTCGAAGCCGCCGTCAGAATATCGAACCGGCGACATTGTTTCACAGCGCTCTTGACTTCAAATGCGGAGGTGGCGCGAAACCGCTTGGGGTCAGATAAGTCTGCAGGAGAAAAACATGATTCGGCTATTTGTACTCTTTAATGTCTTGGTGTTTTCGGGGCTGAGCGTTTTGGCCTGTCAGTGTGATCAGGTTCCAATCTGCGCGGATTATTCAAACGCGAATAATGTTTTCGTAGGAACGGTAATAAGCTTGGAAGAATCGACCTTCCAGGGAACGCCGGTGACGATTGTCGGGTTTCGGAATGATCGTTCGTTCAAGGTTAAAAAGGAAACAAACGTCAAGTTGCGCTTTTTACGAAGCGAGTGTCGAAGCGAGTTTAGAAAATCTGAGCAATACCTGGTATTCGACGAAGGTGCGACGTTTCATGATTCTTGTAACCGAACGCAGAAGTTTAGCGAAGCTTCTGCGGATACGCTTGTTGTGAAGTGGTTGAGCGGCAAGGAAGTAAGCGTGAGTGTCGGCGCCAAACTGGAAGGGCTTTCCGAAGACGAGTTGAAGACAACGAGAATCTCAATATCGGGTGCCGATTCGGTCTTCCAACCGGCACTTACCGTAGATGGCGGATTCAGCCAAGCGGTGCCGCGTTTCGGCACTTATCGCGTTGAAATTGAGATTGAGCTGATTGATCAACGCAAAGTGAGCGTCTTTTCGCTCTCAAGATTCGGCGAAACATCATTCACCAAGAACCAAGGCAGTCGAGCGCTGGTTAGATTCGAAAGCGGACTCTTCTCAAACGGCTGTGACTTTCGGCGAATCCTCTTTCAAACCGAAACCCGGACAACACCGAAGACCCGATGCGGCTAAGAATCACTTCGGAATGGGATCGGATCGAACTATCCGCAATTGCGCGGTCAAAACAATCTGAGGATCGGCTACACGTACAATCTCGGCAGCGGACTGAAACGGGTCACCGAGCCGTTCGGCTACGACCTCAACTACGCGGTCGACAGAACCGCTCGGTTGACAGGCGTTACGGGCGACGCTACGGCCGACAAAGCGGAAACTACGCCGGGAACATCCAATATCGTGCTTTCGTGAAGGAATAAGCCACGAAATTTGAGGAGAAAACTATGTTCACACGAATACGACATATTCGAAAGTGCTTTTTTTTGATCGCGACCGTGTTGTTCGCGTTTTTGTGGGTTGGCCCCAAGTGGATTACCGATTTGTTGCCTCAAAACCTTTCCGGCGATATCGCGGCGCAGGAGAGGAGTGTCGAATGTGATATTTTCGATTTCAACCATTTCATAATCAATGATGCGCGCTTCGGCCCTAAGTCTCGCAACATTACAGTTTTCATGAACAAAAGCCTGTTCACTGAAAAAGATCTCACCAGACTGTTCGCGCGACTTGGCCCAAAGTACTCGGACACAAAAATACTGATCATTACCGTTCTTACGGATTGGGCGCAACTTTCCGATTGTTCCGCAACCGGTCTTGCAGACGCTTCGGATCAAAAGCCGCTAGACCCGAATTTGCTCGAGGCTAGATACTATCGGGATGAAAACCGAGAGCACTTTACCTATATCCCCGAACCCGGAAAGGACTATGTTAAGGTCGACTTGAAGAGGAAGTGATTGTCAGATGATAAATCCCGAGCAACGGCGGCGTAAACAGTGTGAAATTGTGCGCTCCGCCGGCGGCAAAGGCAATGCTAAAGGGCAGAGTCCCGCGAAAGAAAAGGCGTTGACCAAAATGTCCAAATGAAGAAAGAGGAGCTTCGCGATGAAAGTTGGCTTGATTAGTTGTGTATTGGTTGTTTGGTTTCAAGGACTGTTCGGATTCGCGTGCTTTGGTGGTCAACAAGACCCGGGCGAGGTTGAATATCGTGAAATCTGTTCGATCCCGGAATCAGATGGTGGTACCGCTCGTTCCGTCAAGTTCAATTCGTATCCGGTCGATAAACAGATCGACATCTATTTGCATTCGCAGTACGCCTTCGAATGCGGGAAAGGATCATTTCCCGGGTACATTTCGAGAAATGGTGAGGGGAAAGTCCAAACAATTTTTTCACGAATCCGATCCGAGAAAAGGGCGGTAGACCGTCTAGGTTTGATTGTTGTGATCGAAATGATTGACCGGGAGACGAAGGTTTTTTCGAAACGCGCAGATCTGCGGGAGGAACTGATCACCCTACAGATCCCGTCCGTTGAGGGCGCAGACGAAGTTGACCGGTCAATCGACAGGGATTTCGAGTCATATCGGAAGAAAATAATCGACCGATCGGGTCATCCGTGAACAATGGGCGGCAGTTCGTCGGCAAAATCCGCAATTACAAATCCCAAATCCCAAATCCCAAATCCGAAATCCCAAATCCGAAATCCCAATTCCGAAATCCCTTCATTCGTATCTCAGCGCCTCGATCGGGTCGAGACGGGCGGCCTTCCACGCGGGCCAGAGTCCGAAGATTATCCCTAGTCCGACCGAGACGACGAAGCCGACGATCGGCGCCCATAAGGGAATATAGGTCGGAATGATCATCCGGATCAGCAGCGAAAGCCCGACGCCGAGGGCGATCCCGAGAACGCCGCCGAGGCCCGTAAGCGTCGCCGCCTCGATCAGGAATTGCGCGACGATATCCACGCGGCGCGCTCCGATGGCCTTTCGGATTCCGATCTCTTTCGTTCTTTCCGTCACCGAAACGAGCATAATGTTCATCACGCCGATGCCGCCGATGAGCAAGCCGACGCTTGAGATCGCGACCATCAGAGCGAAGATCCCGCCGGTAATCGCGCCGAACTGCTCGATGATCTGATCGGATGTCTGAACGCCGAAATTATCCGGTTTATCGGCCGGCACTTTTCGGGCCCGGCGCAGTATCGAACGCATTTCCTCGAGCGCTTCCTTCATCTTTCCGGGCCTCGCGGTCGCGATGATGAAGCAATCTTCGTTCGCCGGAAAGAGTTGTTTGATCGTTTTGAATGGAATATAGACCGTCTTGTTCTCGTTGTTCGGGTCGTCCGCGCCGACGAGAAAGAGTTCGCGCTCCTGCAAGATACCGATGATGCGATAGTTGCGCCCTTCGATCTGAATGTCCTGGTCGAGCGCATTCGTGAACGGAAACAGTGTGTTGGCGACGTCGATGCCGATGACGGCGACCCGTCCGCGCCGCGCCTCTTCATCGGCGGTGAAATATCGGCCCTCCGCAAGATGCGAAACTCCCATCTTGAAATAGTCCGCGTGAGCGCCCATCACCGCGGCGTTCGTCATTTCTATCTCTTTGTTGCGGATATTGACGCGTTCGGTGAACGGCCCGACGGTGAAATCCACGGGCGACATAAACGGCGAAACGAACTCGCAGTTCGAGCATTCGGCGCGAATCGCATCGGCGTCTTCTTCCTTCAAAGGTTTGCGCGTCCGTTCTTCCATCGACGGATTGATGTTGAATCCCGGATCGAACTTGAAAGCGTAGATCGAATTCGAACCGAACGCCTCGATCTCTTTCGAAACGCGCGCGTCGATGCCGGAAACGAAGGCCGCGATGACGATCGTCGTGATGGTTCCGATGACGACGCCGAGAATCGTCAGAAACGAGCGCAGTTTGTTCTGCCACAGCGTGACGATCGCCATCCGGAAATTTTCACCGAGATCGGTGTTGAAAACGCGCATCGCAAATCCTCGCTCAATCGGCCCGCAAAGCTTCGATCGGGTCGAGTCCGGCCGCCTTCCAGGCCGGGAACACTCCCGAGATCAGTCCGACGCTGCTCGATACCGTCAGCGCGATCGCGACCCAGAGCAGAGGCAGCGACGTCGGAATCGAAAAGAGAAGCGCGACGAGTTTGGCGATCGCATACGCGATCCCGATCCCGATCGCGCCGCCGATCAAGGCAAGCGTCGTCGATTCCGCAAGAAACTGCTTCACGATGTCGAATCTCCTGGCGCCGATGCTCTTGCGGATTCCGATCTCTTTCGTTCGTTCGGTAACGCTGACGAGCATTATGTTCATAATCACGATGCCGCCGACCACGAGCGAGATCGATGTCACGCCGATCGCGGCGATCTGGATCGTTCCGAAGATCTTGTCGCGCAGTCCGTTGATCGCGCTCGGCGTGACGATCCCGAAATTATCCGCCTCGCCCGGTTCGAGTTTTCGGCGAACCCGCATCAGCGTCCGCGCTTCGTCGATCGCCAGGTCGTAGGTTGCGGGACTGGTCGAAGTCACGCTCGCGGTGATCGTCCGGCGGATTCCGTAGATCGACAAGAAGGTCGAGAGCGGAACCGAGGCGTACATATCCCGAGTTTGACCGAAGGCCGAACCGAGAGCTTTGCCGACCCCGACGACCTTGAAAGTGCGTCCGTCGATCTTTATCGTCTGCCCGAGAGCGTCGCCTTTCGGGAAGAGTTTCTCGGCGGTTTCGGATCCGATGAAGCAGACGAATTTTCGGGTTTCGTCCTCGAGATTGGCAAAATAACGTCCTTCGGCAGCCTCGATCTTTTCGATCTCGGCGACATTGGGCGTCGTCGCCTTTACCTGAACGTTGGACAGCGTCTTGTCGCCAAATTTGATATCGGCGATCGTTCCCGACTTGCCGCCGGCATCGCGAATCGAACCGCCGGCCGTTTGAAGCGCCTTGAGATCCTCAAACGTGACGTCGCGATTTCGACGTCGCGCAGCGTTGAGCACCTCGACGCTTGAAAAATCATCGATCGAGAATTTCTGGACGCTGAAGGCGTTCGTTCCGATGTTGGCGATCTTTTCGTCGACGTAGGCGTTGAAGCCTTCGACCAGAGCAACGACGACGATGACCGTCGCGACGCCGAAGATTACCCCGAGCAACGTCAGAAAAGACCGCAACTTGTGCGATAGAATCGAGGCGAAAGCGAGTTTTAGTGCTTCAAGGAATGGCATGCTTCAACCTGCATCAATTCTCTCAGTCAAGGACCTAATACGAAAACCCTTTGATTTTGTTTTTCGCGATGCGTTTTCGCGGGAAACTGCCATTACTCCGGAAATCTCGGAGGATTCTCGGCGATTTCGATGTAATTTGATACGAAATCGACAGAAATGACGGCACAAAACAACCTTTTTTCCCAAATCTAACGATTTTTTTCGGAGGGAAGTTTCGGGATTTCCACAGCCTTTGCGAGCATGTTCGAATGCTTCGTCCAGCAGTAAGTAGTGCGTCAAAGACTGTTACGAAGTTTTCCACAATCTTTTCCACAGGGCTGCGGAAAACTTATCCACAGGTGGCGAAAAGAAATGTCAATTTAGGGGGTAAAACCTCAAGTATTTTCTACTTGACTCGAAAA